>NZ_JBVJCO010000030.1:44209-82217 GCF_055588525.1 Kitasatospora sp. NPDC041988 | reverse complement strand
ACTCCCCCCCCCCCCCCCCCCCCTCCCTCCCCCCCCTCCCCCCCCCCTCCCCCCCCCCCCCCCCCCCCCCCCCCCCCCCCCCCCCCCGGCACATCGGCGGTACCGGCGACGGCATCTGTTCGGTATCAATTCGCCCAGGGCGTAGGGCAGACCTGGCGAAGAGGACGGAATCAGGGGCCCGGCAGAGTACCGTCGGATAGCGAGACCGATCGCCGTCGGCGTTGACGGTCCACAGCACCAGGCCCCGGAACCCCCGCGGGGCCCCTGGCGAAGGGGAAGCACCTCGTGGCACGCATCGGAGACGGTGGCGACCTGCTCAAGTGCTCGTTCTGCGGCAAGTCGCAGAAGCAGGTGAAGAAGCTGATCGCCGGACCAGGCGTGTACATCTGCGACGAGTGCATCGACCTGTGCAACGAGATCATCGAGGAGGAGCTCGCCGAGACCTCCGAGGTGCGCTTCGAGGAGCTCCCGAAGCCGCGCGAGATCTACGAGTTCCTGGACCAGTACGTGGTCGGCCAGGACCTCGCCAAGAAGGCGCTGTCGGTGGCCGTCTACAACCACTACAAGCGCGTGCAGGCCGGCGAGGCGGGCCGCAGCGGCGGCAACGGCCGTGAGGACGCCATCGAGCTGGCGAAGTCCAACATCCTGCTGCTCGGGCCGACCGGCTCCGGCAAGACGTTGCTGGCGCAGACGCTGGCCCGGATGTTGAACGTGCCGTTCGCGATCGCCGACGCCACCGCGCTCACCGAGGCCGGGTATGTCGGCGAGGACGTCGAGAACATCCTGCTCAAGCTGATCCAGGCGGCCGACTACGACGTCAAGAAGGCCGAGACCGGGATCATCTACATCGACGAGATCGACAAGGTCGCCCGCAAGAGCGAGAACCCGTCGATCACCCGCGATGTCTCCGGCGAGGGCGTGCAGCAGGCGCTGCTGAAGATCCTGGAGGGCACCACCGCCTCGGTGCCGCCGCAGGGGGGCCGCAAGCACCCGCACCAGGAGTTCATCCAGATCGACACCACCAACGTGCTGTTCATCGTGGGCGGCGCCTTCGCCGGCCTGGAGCGGATCATCGAGGGCCGCGCGGGTGCCAAGGGCATCGGCTTCGGCGCCAACATCCGCTCCAAGCGGGAGCTGGACGCCAGCGACCACTTCCGTCAGGTGATGCCGGAGGACCTGGTCAAGTTCGGCATGATCCCGGAGTTCATCGGCCGCCTCCCGGTGATCACCAGCGTGCACAACCTGGACCGCGAGGCGCTGCTGCAGATCCTCACCGAGCCGAAGAACGCGCTGGTCAAGCAGTACCGCAAGCTCTTCGAACTGGACGGTGTGGAGCTGGAGTTCTCCCGGGACGCGCTGGAGGCCATCGCCGACCAGGCGATCCTGCGCGGCACCGGCGCGCGTGGCCTGCGGGCCATCATGGAGGAGGTGCTGATGTCCGTGATGTACGAGGTGCCCTCGCGTCAGGACGTCGCCCGCGTGGTGGTCACCGGGGACGTCGTCTCCAAGCACGCCATCCCGACGCTCGTCCCGCGGGACATGATCAAGCGGGAGCGGCGCGAGAAGAGCGCCTGACCCGGTCGGCGCCCCCGGCGCCCGCGCACATGTGACAGGGCCCCCGGAGACCACGGTCTCCGGGGGCCCTTCGCTGCTCCGCGGGGCGTCGCCGGACCTACTTCGGCACCTCGGAAACGGCGCGCAGGTCGCGGGCGTCGGCGGCCAGCTTGTCGAGGTTCGGCTGCTTGCCGTCCTCGGGCGCCTGCATCAGCAGGATCAGGCTGCTGTTGTCGGCCCAGGCGCAGATGCCCAGGTCGGTGCCCTCCTGGGTGGCCTTGGCGCACTCCATGGTGCCGCCCTTGGGGCCGGCGTCGACCGCGTGCCGGTTGCTGACGGTCGGGCCGCCGTCCGAGAAGCCCTTGAACATGGCGTCCAGCTCCTGCTTGGGCAGCAGCACCTTGCCGTAGCCGCCGACCACGATGAGCTTCGGCTCCTCCGACGGGTCCAGGTAGACGGCGCTCACCCCGGTCGGGTTCCAGGCGCCGTCGCCCTTGCCGAACTCGGAGGTGATCTCCTGCTCCATCTTCCGGGCGATCTCGTTGTCGTCGTCCTTGGAGAGGTCCTTGAACTTGGCCGGCAGGACGATCTTCTGGGTGCCGGCGTTGGACGTCACGTCGAAGACGAAGTACGCGACGGCGCCGCCGATCAGCGCCAGCACCACGGCGAAGACACTGAGCAGGATCCAGAGCGTCTTGCGGGACTTGCGCGGCGGCACCGGGGCGTACGCGCCGTACCCCGGGTAGCCGGGCTGGCCGCCCGGCGGCGGGGCCTGCGGCGGCACGGCGCCGTAGGGCGCGGCGGCGGGCGGCGGGGGCGTCGCCCCGTAGCCGGGCTGCTGGGGCGGCACGGGCGCGGCGCCGTACGGCTGGCCGGCGGGCGGCGGCGGGGTGCCGTAGGGGTTCTGCTCGGTCACGATGGCCCTTTCTGGGGACAGGAGGGAACGGCGGACATGGCGCACTCCCACCCGGGGCCGGGTGGCAGGTGTGACGGTGGCGCGGACTACTTGGAGGAGACCATGGCGTCGCGGATGGCCCGGGTCTTCTCGGCGGCCTGGGCCGGGGCGAGCGGGGTCGGAGCGGCGCCGCCGCCGCTGGCGGCCTTCTGGAAGGTGACCCGGCCGGTGGTGGACCGGTCCGCCCAAATGCACACCGCGGACTGGCTCTTGCCGCCGAGAATGCTGTAGACGCCGCACGAGAGCTTCGCCGAGGAGTTGCGGTTGTCCTGCGCCGGGAACTCCGTCAGCGGGGTGGCCCAGGTGAGGCCGTCGCTCTCCTTCTTCGAGTTGTCGATGATGGAGCCCGGGTCGTTGAGCTCCCCGTAGACGCCGATGATCGAGATGGTGTCGAACGCGTCGGAGCCCTTGCTGTAGCTGGCCACCAGCGCGGTGAGGTTCTTGCCGAACTTGCCGTTTTCGCCCTTGCTGGGGTCGGCGGCCTGTTCCTTGGCCGACTTCTGCGTGTAGCCGTCCGGCAGCGACTGCGGGGCGGTGATCTTGTACTTGCCGCCGCTGTCGCCGCCGAGCAGCTTGTAGAGGCCGAAGCCGCCACCACCCAGCACCAGGGCACCGATCACCAGGCCGACCACCAGCCCGCCCTTGCCCTTCTTCGGCGGCGGCGCCACCGGGTAGCCCGGCTGGCCGTACGGCGCCTGCTGCGGCGGCACCCCGTAGGGCGGCTGCGGGGCGCCGTACTGTGGCTGGGGCGCGCCGTACTGCGGAGCGGGGGCGCCCTGCTGCGGGTAGCCGTACTGCTGCGGCGGCGCGCCGTAGGGCGGCTGTGCCCCGTACGGCGGCTGCGGCTGCGGCGCCCCGTACGGCTGCTGCGGCTGACCCTGCGGATACTGCTGACCCTGGCCGTACATCTGCCTCTGTGCTCCCCCGCCGCACCTGCGGCCTGTCGCGATCTGGAGTCGTCCGTGTCCGTACGAAGGACCGGACGAGTGTGCGGGCACGGTACCGCACCGGGCCGACGGCCGTCCGGACCGGGCGCAAGGAGTACGCGGACCGAAAGCGGTTCGTAACCCAGGTCCCCGGTTACGTAAACTGTGCGTCGTGACCGACAAGAACCAGCGCCCCGTGAGCAGCCATGCCGGGGACGACGCAGCCACCCTCCCGACGACCTACGCCCCGGCGGAGGTAGAGGGCGAGCTGTACGAGCGCTGGGTGGAGCGCGGTTACTTCACGGCCGACGCCAAGAGCGAGAAGCCCCCGTACACCATCGTCATCCCGCCGCCGAACGTCACCGGAGCCCTGCACCTCGGCCACGCCTTCCAGCACACGCTGATGGACGCGCTGACCCGCCGCAAGCGCATGCAGGGCTACGAGACGCTCTGGCTGCCCGGTATGGACCACGCCGGCATCGCCACCCAGAACAAGGTTGAGCAGCAGCTCGCCGAGTCCGGCCTCTCCCGCCACGACCTGGGCCGCGAGGCCTTCGTCGAGAAGGTCTGGGAGTGGAAGGAGAACTACGGTGGCAGGATCCTCGGCCAGATGCGCCGTCTCGGCGACGGCGTGGACTGGTCCCGCGAGCGCTTCACCATGGACGAGGGCCTCTCGCAGGCCGTCCAGACCATCTTCAAGCGCCTCTTCGACGACGGCCTGATCTACCGGGCCGAGCGCATCATCAACTGGTGCCCGCGCTGCCTCACCGCGCTCTCCGACATCGAGGTGGAGCACGAGGAGGTCCCCGGCGAGCTGGTCTCGATCCGCTACGGGGAGGGCGAGGACTCGATCATCGTCGCCACCACCCGCGCCGAGACGATGCTCGGTGACACCGCCGTCGCCGTCCACCCGGAGGACGAGCGCTACAAGCACCTGGTCGGCCGGACCATCAAGCTGCCGCTGACGGACCGGGAGATCCCGGTCGTCGCCGACGAGCACGTCGACCCGGAGTTCGGCACCGGCGCCGTCAAGGTGACGCCGGCGCACGACCCGAACGACTTCGCCATCGGCCAGCGCCACAACCTGCCGAACCTGAGCGTGATGGACGAGCACGGTGCGATCACCGTGCACGGCCCGTTCCTCGGCCTGGACCGGCTGGAGGCCCGCTCGGCCGTGGTCGGCGCGCTGCGCGAGCAGGGCCGGATCGTCGCCGAGAAGCGCCCGTACATGCACGCCGTCGGCCACTGCTCGCGCTGCCACACGGTGGTCGAGCCGCGCCTGTCGCTGCAGTGGTGGGTCAAGGTCGCCCCGCTGGCCCAGGCGGCCGGCGACGCCGTCCGCGACGGCAAGGTGGAGATCCACCCGAAGGAGCTGGAGCGCCGCTACTTCGACTGGGTCGACAACATGTACGACTGGTGCATCTCGCGCCAGCTCTGGTGGGGCCACCGGATCCCGGTCTGGTACGGCCCGGACGGCGAGGTCGTCTGCGTCGGCCCCGACGAGCAGCCGCCGACCGGCGAGGGCTGGCACCAGGACCCGGACGTCCTGGACACCTGGTTCTCCTCCGGCCTCTGGCCCTTCTCCACCCTCGGCTGGCCGGAGAAGACCCCGGACCTGGCGAGGTTCTACTCGACCGACGTCCTGGTCACCGGCCACGACATCATCTTCTTCTGGGTCGCCCGGATGATGATGTTCGGCCTGTACGCGATGGACGGTCAGGCGCCGTTCAAGACCGTCGCCCTGACCGGCCTGGTCCGCGACGAGTTCGGCAAGAAGATGTCGAAGTCCTCCGGCACCGCCGTGGACCCGCTGGACTGGATGGACGCCTACGGCGCCGACGCCGTCCGCTTCACGCTGGCCCGTGGCGCCAACCCCGGCGCCGACGTGCCGATCGGCGAGGACTGGGTCAAGGGCTCGCGCAACTTCTGCAACAAGATCTGGAACGCGACCCGCTTCGCGCTGATGAACGGCGCCACCGTCGAGGGCCCGCTGCCCGCGCCGGAGGAGCTGACCGCGGTCGACCGCTGGATCCTGTCGCGGCTGAACGCCACCGTCGCCGAGGTGGACGCGCTGTACGACGACTACGAGTTCGCCAAGGTCTCGGACGCGCTCTACCACTTCGCCTGGGACGAGGTGTTCGACTGGTACGTCGAGCTCTCCAAGACCACCCTGGCCAAGGGCGGCGCGCAGGCCGACGCCTCCCGCCGGGTCCTCGGCGAGGTCCTGGACGTCACGCTGCGGCTGCTCCACCCGGTCGTCCCGTTCGTCACCGACACGCTGTGGACGACGCTGACCGGCGCCGAGTCCCTGGTGGTCACCGAGTGGCCCAAGGACAGCGGCTTCCGGGACGCCGCGGCCGAGGCCGAGGTCGCCACGCTCCAGCAGGTGGTCACCGAGGTCCGCCGGTTCCGTTCGGACCAGGGCCTCCAGCCCGCACAGCGCGTCCCGGCCCGGCTCGGCCTGGACGGCACCGTGCTGGCCGTCCACGAGGACGCGATCCGCTCGCTGCTGCGCCTGACCCTGCCCGAGGACGGCTTCACGGCCACCGCCTCGCTCCCGGTCGCCGGCGCCACGGTGGCGCTGGACCTCTCCGGCACCATCGACGTCGCGGCCGAGCGCAAGCGCCTGGCCAAGGACCTCGCGGCCGCCGAGAAGGAGAAGGCGCAGACCACCGCCAAGCTCGGCAACGAGGCGTTCCTCGCCAAGGCACCGGACGACGTGGTCGCCAAGATCCGGGTCCGCCAGGAGGCCGCCGAGGCCGACATCGTCCGGATCACCGCCCAGCTCGCGGCGCTGCCGCAGGCCTGACGCGCCGGCAGCTCGTCACGGCCGACGTAGGGGCCGCATCCCGCCGACGCGGGGTGCGGCCCCTCGGCATTTCCGGGTGGCGGCCCACGGCGGTGCCCCGTGGCGGCGGCCATTTCCGCGGTTCCTGCCCCGAATAGCGCAGACTCATTGCTCTGTTCCGGCGAATATTCATCCTGGACCGGGTGAAGTCCTATTCCGCCCGAATTCATTCCGGTCTTGCCCGCGCGGGTTCGCGGAAGTTAGCAGGTGGGATGTGTACGGTGTGCAGGAGTTCCGCTGAGCCGACGGCACCGAACGGGAGGGCATGGCGTGGTGGTGACCAAGGAGTTGGCCGACGAACTGCCTGCTGAGGCGGTCGAGGAGGCCAAAGCCCGGGCAGCGACGCTGCTGCTCGCGTTCCGGCACGGAAACCAGTTGGCGTTCGACGAAGAGCTGGACCGGATTTTCGAGGAACACGCGCACCGCGAGGTCACCACCCTGCTCACCTGGATCGCCGCCGAGGCGGTCCGCAAGGCGTACGCGCCGGAGGTCGGCGACCGGGTGCTGCGCGCCATGGCCCGCCGCGCCCCGGCCGACACCGGAGCGGTGGACGTGGACGAGGAGACCGCCGACGCGGCCCGGCTGATCGAGGCCGTCGCCGGCGGCCGGGTCACCGAGGTCCGTGGGCTGGTGGCGGCCACCGCCGACACCACCTTCCTGGTCGGCGGTCTGCTCCAGGGCGTCGCCATGATGCTGCCGTTCCTGCCCGAGGGCGAGCTCGCCGAGATCGCCGCCGAGCTGCGCCGCCGGCACTGCGGCCCGTGCCCGGAGATCCCCGAGGCCCGGGCCGGGGTCTGACACCCCGGCCCGGGCCCCGGGCCGGTTACGGCATCGCGTGCAGGTGTGAGCCGACGGTGCCGGCGATCCCGCCGCCCGCCTTGGCGTCCCAGTTGGTCGACCAGGTCATCGCCCCGCCGATCCCGGGCCAGGTGGTGTCGGGCTTGAAGCTCCCGCAGTTGGTGCCGGCGGCCAGGCAGTCCAGCGCGTTGTCGACCACGCCCGGGCTGACGTACCCGCCGCCCGCCGCGTTGGTGGAGGCCGGCACGCCGAGCCCGACCTGGTCGGGCCGCAGCCCGCCCTTGAGCTGGATGCAGGCCAGCGCGGTCAGGAAGTTCTCGGTGCCCTGCCCGTAGACCTGGCCGTCGCAGCCGAGCATGGTGCCGGAGTTGTAGTACTGCATGTTGACGATGGTGAGGATGTCCTTCACGTTCAGCGCCAGCTTGAAGTACTCCGTCCCGGTCGACTGCATGTCGATGGTCTGCGGCGCCATGGTGAGGACGAACCCGCTGCCCGCCTTTGCCGCGAGCGTGTGCAGTGCCTGGCCCAGGTAGGTGGCGCTGACCCCGTTCTCCAGGTCGATGTCGATCCCGTCGAAGCCGTAGCTCTGCATCAGCGCCCAGGCCGTGTCGGCGAAGGTGGCGGCGGAGGCGGAGCTGTTGACGGAGACGGTGCCGTTCTGGCCGCCGACCGAGAGCACCACCTTCTTGCCCGCCGTCTTCTTGGCCGCGATGTCGGCCTTGAACTGGGCGACGGTGTAGCCGCCGAGTCGGGAGGAGAGCGTGCCGTCCAGCGTGAAGCTCAGGCCGCCGGGCGTGCTGGTGGCGTCCGCGAAGGAGACCGCGATGATGTCGTAGGCGGCCGGGACGTCACTCATCCGCTGGACGGTGGCGCCGTTGTCGAAGTTCTGCCAGTAGCCGGTGAGGATGTGCTTGGGCAGGCCCGGCGGCCGGCCGGTCGAGGTGGCGGTGGGGGACGCGGTGCCGGTCGGCGAGGCGGTCACGGTGGTGGTCGCCGTCGGGGTGGGCGTCGGGGTGGTGGAGCTGGGGGAGGGCTTCGGGTCGCCCGGGCCGATCAGTGACACGTCGTCGGCCAGGAAGGCCGGCTGCCCGTACCAGCCGTGCAGGTAGACGGTGACGCTGGTGGTGCCCGCCCCGGTGGTGAAGGTGGTGCTCAGCTTGGAGTACCCGGTGGAGCTGGTCCAGGTGCTGGGGTCGGTCCCGCCGGTGCCGCGGGCGCCCAGGTAGACGTACGAGCCCTGGACCCAGCCGCTCAGCGTGTACGTCGAGGACGGCTTCACGGTGACGGTCTGGACGCACTCGCCGGTGTCGCCGGCGCCCGGGGTGGAGCGCAGCGCGAACGAGCCGGAGTGGACGGTGGCGGTCTCGGGTGCGCCGGCGGAGCAGGTCCAGCCGGCGAGGTGGTTGCCGGACTCGAAGCCGCCGTTGGTGATCAGGTCGATGTCGGCGGCCTGGGCGCCGGCGCCGCCGGCGAGGGCGAGGCCGCTCAGGCCCAGGGCGATCGCGCCGGCCCCGGCGAGCAGGCTGTGGACTGCGCGCGGGCGCGCGTGTCGGGCAGGTGGCATGACTCCATCTCCTGTGGGGGGGAGGCCGGGCGGCTCGGTGTCCCGCGTGCGCGGAGAGCCGTCCGGGTGTCGATGGGTGCGCGTGGGGGAGCTACCGACAACTCAAGTCCCTGTCGGGAGGGGAGACTTGCCTCACAAGGTGGAGTAGACCAATCCGGCTGTCAAGAGGACCGGCCACCTGAACCGGCCACCCGGGTCGGCCGCTCAGGCGACGATCAGCTCCGCCGGCTCGCCGGCGAGCCGCGCCGTCAGCCGGGCGATCCGGGCCGAGGCCAGCCCGTCCCCGTACGGGCTCGGGGCAGCCGCCAGCCGGGCGAGCCGCTCGGGGGAGTCGGCCAGCCAGGCGCGGGCCGACTCGCCCAGCTCGGCGCCGGGCTGCACCAGGGCGGCGAATCCTGCGTCCACCGCCTCCGGGCGCTCGGTGGAGCGGCGCACCACCAGCAGCGGGCGGCCGAGCACGGTGCACTCCTCCTGCACGCCGCCGGAGTCGGAGACCAGCAGCGCGGCGTGCCGGGCCAGGCCCAGGAACTCCGCGTACCCGACCGGCCCGGTCACGGCGAGCCGCGCCAGCAGGCCGTCCAGCGCGAACCGCTCGACGGCGGCGCGGGTACGCGGGTGCATCGGGAAGAGCACCGGGGTGCCGGCCCGGGCGATCCGGTCCAGCTCGGCGAGGACGGCGCCGAGCGCCTCGGCGGTGTCGGTGTTCTCCGGCCGGTGCACGGTGGCCAGGACGAAGCCGTCCGGCCCGACCCCGTGCCGGGCGAGCAACGCGGCCCGGGTGGTCCCGCCGGGGAGCTGACGCCGGACCACCTCGACCACGGTGTTGCCGGTGAGGGCGATCCGCCGCTCGTCCAGCGACTCGGCGCGCAGGTTGGCGGCGTTCTCCGGGGTGGCGGCGCAGAGCAGGTCGGAGACGTGGTCGACCATCACCCGGTTGTGCTCCTCGGGCATCGCCCGGTCGAAGCTGCGCAGCCCGGCCTCGACGTGCACGAGCGGAATTCCGCGGGCGTTGGCGGCCAGCGCCCCGGCCAGGGTGGCGTTGGTGTCGCCCTGGACGACGACGGCGGCGGGCCGGTCGTCGGCGAACGCGGCGTCCAGCTGGCCGAGGGACTGGGCGATCTGGCCGGCGCGCGGGCGGCCGCCGACGCCGGTCAGCAGCTCCGGGCGGGGCAGGCCGAGGTCGCGCAGGAACCGGCCGGACATCGCCTCGTCCCAGTGCTGGCCGGTGTGGATCAGCCGGGTGGCGTCGCCGAGTTCGTGGATCAGCGGGGCGAGCTTGACCAGTTCGGGGCGGGTGCCGAGGACGACGGCGACGCTGGCGGGGGCCGGCCGGCGGGCGGCGGGCGGCGGGGTCGGGCACATGGTCATGGCGGTACTCCGGGAGGGTCTCGGGGTCTCGGGGAGCTCGGGGAGCTTCGGGGGAGGAGGTCTCAGGCTTCGAGCGCGGTGGGGGCGCCGACGGCGACGGCCTCGGCGTTGCGCCGGGTCTTGGCCCAGCCGTTGCGGCCCAGCAGCAGTCGGGCGGCGGCCCGGGTGGCGACCACGAACAGGTGGTAGGCGTAGAGCCAGAGCAGGAAGCCCCAGAGCAGGCCGGTCAGCCGGCTCCGGTCGGGGTGCACCAGCCGGCGGTAGGCGAAGCCCCAGAAGACCATCGGCAGCGTGGCGATCAGGAAGGCGAGGGCCATGTACGGCCCGAAGCGGAGCTGGAAGTCCGCGGTCGGCTCGGGGAAGAGCACCAGCCCGGCGGCCGTGATCGCGATCGAGAGCGGGGTGAGCGCCACGAGCAGCACGCAGACCACGGGCTGCAGGAAGGTGTACAGCACCTCGGCCTTGCCGGCCCAGCGGTAGTGCGGCGAGCGCAGCACCCGGCCGGTGTAGCGCAGGCACTGCATGTTGCCCTGGGCCCACCGGGTGCGCTGGGTGAGGAAGCGCCGGGCCGAGACCAGCCCCTCCTGGGACACCCGCGCCTCGGTGACGTGCGTCAACCGCCAGCCGGCCAGGCGCAGTTCGAGACCTGACTCGTAGTCCTCCAGCAGGGCCCGCTCCGGCCAGGGACGGCCCTCGCGGCCCTCCTCGGCGGTGAGCGTGTCCAGTGCGGAGAGCCGGACGAACTGGCCGTTGCCGCCGAGGCCGACGCTGCCGGTGCGCCGGCGCAGCAGCTGCATCCCGGCGTTGTTGGCCTGGAACTCGATGTCCTGCATCCGCACCAGGGCGCGGGCCGGCACGTTGGCGAGCCGGCCGCGCCCGGGCAGCGGCCGCTCGTCGTCGGCATTGCGCATCCGGACGCCGATCTGCACGGCGCCGGTGTCCGGGCGGCCCATGGCCTTGTCGGTGCAGACCGCCTCCAGGGTGCCCGGGTCGAGCTGCCCGTCGGCGTCGACCACGCCGATCACCACCCGGGAGCGGTCGGCGGTGTCGGGCAGCCAGTCGGAGATCGCCCGGTAGGCGGCGTTGAGCGCGGCACCCTTGCCGATCCGGGCGTGCGGGCGGCGGCGCTGGATGAGGTGGATCCGGTCGTCCCGTCCGGCGGCGGCGAGCACCAGGGCGCGGGTGCGGTCCTCGCTGTCGTCGTCGATCACCCACAGGTGCGCTCCCGGCGCGGAGCGCCGCAGTCCGGTGAGGGTCTCGGTGACGACGGCCTCCTCGTCGCGGCAGGGGATCACCAGGTGCCACTGGAAGGCGGCCGGGTCGCCCGGCTCGGCGGCGCGGTTGTGCCGGAAGGCGTGGCGGGAGCCGGCCCAGTAGAGCAGGAAGCGGCCGAACACGAAGACCATGTAGGCGAGGAGCGCCAGGGAGATCAGCTCGGCGGCCCGGACTAAGCCGTCCTGGCGGGCCAGGACGTACTGGTGCAGGGCATCGGGCATGAGGCGGCCCTCCGGGTAATCAAAGGCGATACGGCTCCTGTGCTTGCGAATCGATGCCTCTTTGCGATCGAGGCTCGCCAAATCAATAGTAAACGGACTAAATCGGAAAGTCAGGGCAAAGTGGCCGTTCTCACCCGGCCGCGGCTTCGGGGCGCCCTGTGGGGAGCGCCGGTCGCGGCTCCGTAGACTGTGGACGTGAGCGACAAGGCCGACCCGAACCCGTACACCCTCCGCCCCGCC
Organism: Kitasatospora sp. NPDC041988; assembly: GCF_055588525.1. NCBI lineage: Bacteria > Bacillati > Actinomycetota > Actinomycetes > Kitasatosporales > Streptomycetaceae > Kitasatospora > Kitasatospora sp. NPDC041988. The sequence continues at coordinate 70,468 of NZ_JBVJCO010000030.1, read as the reverse complement.
GACGCAGACGCCGGCTCCGGCGACGCCCTGCGCGACGTCGAGACCGCGCTCTCCACGCGCTGGCCGGAGAACAAGCTGGAGCCCTCGCTCGACCGGATCGAGGCGCTGATGGACATCCTGGGCCAGCCCCAGCGGTCCTTCCCCTCCATCCACATCACCGGCACCAACGGCAAGACCTCCACCGCCCGGATGATCGAGCAACTGCTCAACACCTTCGAGCTGCGCACCGGCCGCTACACCAGCCCGCACGTGGAGTCCGTCACCGAGCGGATCAGCCTGGACGGCGTCCCGATCAGCCCCGAGCGGTTCGTCGAGGTCTACCGCGACATCGAGCCGTACGTGCAGATGGTCGACGCACAGCAGCCTGTCCCGATGTCCTTCTTCGAGGTGCTGACCGGAATGGCGTACGCCGCCTTCGCCGACGCCCCGGTGGACGTCGGCGTGATCGAGGTCGGCATGGGCGGCTCCTGGGACGCCACCAACGTCATCGACGCCGCCGTCGCGGTGATCACCCCGATCGGCCTGGACCACACCGACAAGCTGGGCGGGACCACCGGCGAGATCGCGGTCGAGAAGTCCGGGATCGTCAAGACCGGCGCCGTCGCGGTCGTCGCCCAGCAGCAGCTGGACGCCGCCCAGACCATCCTGCGGCGCGCCGTCGAGGTGGACGCCACGGTGGCCCGCGAGGGCATGGAGTTCGGCGTGATCCGCCGTGAGGTCGCCATCGGCGGCCAGCTGGTGACGCTGCGTGGGCTCGGCGGCGAGGAGTACGAGGACGTCTTCGTCCCGCTGCACGGTGCCCACCAGGCGCAGAACGCCGCGCTGGCCCTGGCCGCCGTCGAGGCCTTCTTCGGCGTCGGCGGCGCGCGCGGCGGCCGGCTCGATGTCGACAAGATCCGCCAGGCCTTCTCCGGCGTCGCCTCGCCGGGCCGGCTGGAGGTCGTCCGCCGCAGCCCCACGATCCTCCTGGACGCCGCGCACAACCCGAACGGCGCCCAGGCCACCGTCGCCGCGATCGGCGAGGCCTTCGGCTTCACCCGGCTGGTCGGCGTGATCGGCACCAGCGGTGACAAGGACGTGGCCGGCCTGCTGGAGGCCTTCGAGCCGATCCTGGCCGAGGTCGTGATCACCCAGAACTCCACCCACCGCGCGATGGACGCGGACGCGCTGGCCGCCCTGGCCGTCGACATCTTCGGCGAGGACCGCGTCCAGGTCGAGCCCCGGCTCGACGACGCCATCGCCGCCGCCGTCACCCTCGCCGAGGAGGAGGGCGACCTCGGCGGCGCCGGGGTGCTGGTCACCGGCTCGGTCATCACGGTGGGCGAGGCCCGCCTGCTCCTCGGGAGGAAGTGACGATGAGGACGCTCTGCTCCTCGACGCTGATCGGCGAGGCGTTGCTGGCGCTCTTCGCCGGACTGGTGGCGATGCAGCTCTCCGACGTCTCCACGACGACGGTCTGGACGGTGACGGGCATCGCCATGGCGCTCTGCGTCCTGCTCTGCGGCATGATCACCCGCCCCGGCGCGGTGGCGATCGGCTGGGCGCTGCAGCTCGGCCTGATCGCCAGCGGCTTCGTCCTGCCGACCATGTTCGGCCTGGGCGTGGTCTTCGCCGGCCTCTGGTGGTGCTCGGTGCACTACGGCCGCAAGATCGACGAGTTCAAGGCCGCCCGCGCCGCCGCAACAGTCTGACGGGCCCGGGCCCCGCGGTCGCGGGGATGCCTCGATGATCAGCAGCGCCTCGCCGATCAGGGTGGCGTGGGCCCCGCGGTCGCGGGGGATGCCGTCGGATGAGCCGCGCTGCTCACGCAAGGTAACCTCTGCGGTAGTCGCACTCCGCGCACCCAACCGAGTGCATGCCGAACCGATTCTCCAGGAGACGCACCGTGTCCCAGCGCACTCTCGTCCTGCTCAAGCCCGACGCCGTCAAGCGCGGCCTGGCCGGCGAGATCATCAGCCGCATCGAGCGCAAGGCCGGGTGGCAGCTCGCCGCCGTCGAGCTGCGCACCTTCGACCGGGCGACGCTGGAGCAGCACTACGCGGAGCACGTCGGCCGTCCGTTCTACGAGCCGCTGCTGGAGTTCATGACCTCCGGCCCGTCGATCGCGCTGATCGTCGAGGGCGAGGAGGTCATCCCCGGCATCCGGATGCTGGCCGGGGCGACCAACCCGCTGGAGGCCGGCGCCGGCACCATCCGCGGCGACTACGCGACGATCACCCGCGAGAACCTGATCCACGCCTCCGACTCCCCGGAGTCCGCCGAGCGCGAGATCAAGATCTTCTTCCCGGCCCACGCGTAAGCACCGCCCCGGGCGACACGCCCGAGGGACCTTCGGGTGCCCCGGCCGGGACCATTGGCCCGGCCGGGGCATTCTTATCGTGAAATAGGGAACTGGGGCCGCCGACACGGCGTCCCAATGCTCGGAGAAGCGATCACGCTCCGGACAATGGACGGTATGCCCCACGTCGACGTCCGTACTGGCCGGCGTGACTACGATGGACGCGACTCTAGGGCCCGGTACGGCTGGTCAGCTGGTTTCCGCCCAAGCCGTGGGCGCACACATCTCGTCCACCCCCGCTAATGACTCCGAGCCCGGGAAGGCACCTACACCCCATGGCAACCAACCTGTCGTTCATCGGCCGCGACCTGGCGATCGACCTCGGAACCGCCAACACGCTGGTGTATGTCAGGGGCAAGGGGATCGTCCTCAACGAGCCGTCCGTCGTCGCGGTCAACACCAACACCGGCGGCATCCTGGCGGTCGGCGCCGAGGCCAAGAAGATGATCGGCCGCACCCCGGGCAACATCGTCGCCATCCGCCCGCTCAAGGACGGCGTGATCGCCGACTTCGAGATCACCGAGCGGATGCTCCGCTACTTCATCCTCAAGATCCACCGCCGCCGCTACCTGGCCCGCCCCCGGGTCGTGGTCTGCGTGCCCTCCGGCATCACCGGAGTCGAGCGCCGCGCCGTCATCGAGGCCTCCTCGCAGGCCGGCGCGCGCCAGGTGCACATCATCGAGGAGCCGATGGCCGCCGCGATCGGCGCCGGACTGCCCGTCCACGAGGCCACCGGCAACATGGTCGTCGACATCGGTGGCGGCACCACCGAGGTCGCCGTCATCTCGCTCGGCGGCATCGTCACCGCGCAGTCCATCCGGGTCGCCGGCGACGAGCTGGACAACGCCATCGTCCAGCACATCAAGAAGGAGTACTCGCTGCTCCTGGGCGAGCGCAGCGCCGAGCAGATCAAGATGAGCATCGGCTCCGCCTTCGCCCTGGAGGGCGAGAAGGACGAGCACGCCGAGATCCGCGGCCGCGACCTGGTCAGCGGCCTGCCCAAGACCGTCGTGATCTCCGCCGCCGAGGTCCGCGAGGCCATCGACGAGCCGGTCAACTCGATCATCGACGCCGTCAAGACCACCCTCGACCAGTGCCCGCCCGAGCTGGCCGGCGACGTCATGGACCGCGGCATCGTCCTCACCGGCGGCGGCGCCCTGCTGCGTGGTCTGGACGAGCGGCTGCGTCGCGAGACCGGCATGCCGATCCACATCGCGGAGAACCCGCTCGACTCGGTCGCCCTCGGCTCCGGCAAGTGCGTCGAGGAGTTCGAGGCGCTCCAGCAGGTACTGGACGCCCAGCCGCGCCGTTAGCACAACCGACAGACCGTCAGACCGGACAGCCAAACTGAAACGGCCCCCGCCCGGGCCCCACAGCCCGGGTGGGCGGCCAGGTACGAAGGGGCAGTACCAGCACCGTGAGGGACACACGAGAGAGCCGGCTGCTGCTCATCCTGCTGGTGGCCGTCGCCTTCGCACTGATCACCGTGGACATCAAGGGCGGTGAGAGCTCCCCGCTCGGCGGCGCCCGGCGCGCCGCGGCCGGCGTCCTCGGCCCGGTCGAGCACGGCGCCGCCACCGTCGTCGACCCGGTCGCCGACACCGTCCGCGCCTTCCGCGACGCCGCCACCCACAGCGGCCGCACCGACCAGCTCGCCCGCGAGAACACCGAGCTGCGCCAGAAACTGGCCTCCTCCGACGCGGCCGGCGCCCGCACCAAGCAGCTCGACGACCTGCTGCGCACCGCCGGCGCCGGCGGATACACCGTCAAGGCCGCCCAGGTCATCGCGATCGGCCCGGCCCAGGGCTTCTCCTGGACCATCACCGTCGACGCCGGCAGCGACGACGGCCTGACCCGGGACATGACCGTGATCAACGGTCAGGGCCTGGTCGGCCGGATCACCACCGTCGCCCCGACCACCTCCACCGTGCTGCTCGCCTCCGACCCCGGCTTCAGCGCCGGCGCCCGGCTGGAGGGCACCGGCGAGATCGGCTTCGCCTCCGGCGGCGGCACCAGCGCCATGAAGGTCTCCCTGCTCAACGGCAAGGCCCAGGTGAAGGAGGGCGACCGGCTGGTCACCTTCGGCTCCCAGAGCGGCCGCCCGTTCGTGCCCGGCGTCCCCGTCGGCAAGGTCGTCCAGGTCGAGGCCAACCCCGGCCAGCTCACCAAGACCATCCTGGTCGAGCCCTTCGTCCAGTTCACCCGGCTCGACCTGGTCGGCGTGGTGGTGGTGCCGCCGCGCACCGACCCGCGCGACGCCGTCCTGCCGCCCGCGCCCGCCGCGCAGGGCCAGGCACCCGCAGCGCCCGGAGCCCCCGCGGCACCGGCCGCCGCCGCACCGCCCGCCAAGCCCTCCGGGGGGAACTGAGCCATGCGCCTCGCCCGCGTCCCCGTCTCCGCCGTCCTCGTCCTGCTCGGCCTGATCCTCCAGGTCAGCGTCTTCGGCCGGCTCCAGCTCCCGGGAGCCACCCCGGACATACTGCTGCTCGTGGTGGTCGGACTGGCCATGGTCTACGGGCCGACCGGCGGCTGCCTGGTCGGCTTCGCGGCCGGCCTGCTGGCCGACCTCGCGCCGCCGTCCGACCACGCGATCGGCCGCTACGCCCTGGTGCTCTGCCTGATGGGCTACGCCGCCGGACTGCTCCGCCCCGACCACGGCCGGCAGCGCTCGGTCTCCAGCGCGCTGCTGGTGGTGGCCGTCGCGGCCGTCGCCTCCACACTGCTGTACGCGATGGTCGGCGCCCTGGTCGGCGACACCGCCGCCCGCCATGTCGGCCTCGGCAGCCTGGTGGTCACCGCCCTGCTGTACGACCTGCTGCTGGCACCGTTCGTGGTGCCCGCGGTGATGCTGATCGGGCGCCGCTTCGGGAAGGACCCGGTGGCCGCCGCCGCCGGGGACGACGAGGGCGGCCCGGGGCTCGGCACGCTCTCCCGCTACCGCACCACCCGTGAGGCGACGTCCGGGCCGAGCTACAAGAAGAAGCGCTCGCTCGGCTTCGCCAAGCGCCCGTAACACCCGGCGCCCGCGACACCCGGCGCCCGCGACACCCGGCGCCCGCAACACCCCGACCCTTTGTCCGGACCCCCGCACTCTGGAGCGCACGAGACGTGAGCAACATCCCCGAGACCGGCCGTACCCGGCGGGTGACGATCCGTCTGGTGGTGCTGCAGATCCTGGTGCTGTCGCTGCTCGCCACCCTCGGCGGACGGCTCTGGTACCTGCAGATCCGCAACGCCAGCGTCTACACCGCCAAGGCGACCGGCAACCACGTCCGCGAGGTGGTCGAGCCGGCCGTGCGCGGCGAGATCCTGGACGCCTCCGGCCGCATCCTGGCCGGCAACGAGACCCGCCTCGTGGTCTCGGTCAGCCGCACCTCGCTGCTCCAGCAGAAGGACGGCGGCAAGGCGGTGCTGGGCCGGCTCGCCGAGGTGCTCGGCATGCCGGCCAAGGACGTCCAGGAGAAGGTTCGGCTCTGCGACGCCAAGACCCAGCAGCCCTGCTGGAACGGATCGCCCTACCAGCCGATCCCGGTCACCAAGGAGGCGACCACCCAGCAGGCCTTGCAGATGATGGAGCGCCGCGAGGACTTCCCCGGGGTGACCGCGCAGCCCACCGCCGTACGCCACTACACCGGCGTCGAGGGCGCCAACATGGCCCAGGTGCTCGGCTACCTCTCGCCGGTGACCGACGAGGAGGTCTCCAAGACCGCCGACAAGACCGGCCTGGACCGCTACCTGCCGGCCGACCAGATCGGCAGGGCCGGGCTGGAGTCGGTGTACGACCGCGACCTGCGCGGCACCGCCGGCATCACCAAGCTGGAGGTGGACAACCTCGGCCGGGTGATCGGCACCGCCGGCACGGTCGAGCCGCAGACCGGCAACAACCTGGTGACCAGCATCGACGCCCGGGTGCAGAAGGTCGTCGAGGACAACCTGATGCAGGCGATGAACGACGCCCGCAAGACCTTCGACAAGGTGACCAACCGCAACTACGAGGCCGACTCCGGCGCCGCCGTCGTGATGGACGTGCACACCGGGCGGATCGTCGCGATGGCCAGCGCCCCGACCTACGACCCCAACCTCTGGCAGGGCGGCATCTCCGGCAAGGACTACCAGGCGCTGACCAGCAAGGAGTCCAACTTCCCGCTGCTGAACCGCGCCATACAGGGTCAGTCCGCCCCCGGCTCGACCTTCAAGGTCATCTCCACCACCGCCGCCGTGCAGGCCGGCTACTCGCTGGACGGGACGTACCCGTGCCCGAAGAGCCTGACCATCGGCGGCCGTGAGTTCAAGAACTTCGAGAGCGAGAACTTCGGCTCGATCACGCTGGAGAAGGCGCTGGAGGTCTCCTGCGACACCGTCTTCTACGGCCTGGCGTACGACCAGTGGATGAAGGACGGCGGCATCAAGCCGAAGAAGGAGACGGCGGACTGGTTCTACAAGACCGCCCACCAGTTCGGCCTCGGCGCCAAGACCGGCATCGACCTGCCCAGCGAGGTCACCGGCCGGGTGCCGGACCGGCAGTGGAAGCAGTCTTTCTACGACAACAACAAGGACGCCTGGTGCAAGCAGGCGGAGAAGGGCGGCAACACCTTCTCCGACCAGATCGCCCGGGAGAACTGCGTCGACGGCTACCAGATGCGCGCCGGTGACTCGGTCAACTTCGCGATCGGCCAGGGCGACACGCTGGTCACCCCGATCCAGATGGCCCGGATCTACTCGGCGCTCGCCAACGGCGGCACCTTCTACCGGCCGACCGTCGCCAAGGCGGTGATAAGCCCGAGCGGGGATCTCGTCCGCGAGATCGCCCCGCACGAGGACGCGAAGTTCCCCGGTGACCAGAAGCTGCTGAGCTACATCGACCAGGCCACCGCGGGCGTCGTCACCGGCGGCACCGCCGCCTGGAAGTTCACCGGTGCCGGGTGGCCGCAGGGCAAGATCGAGCTGCACGCCAAGACCGGCACCGCCGAGGTTGAGGGCAAGCAGACCACCTCGTGGCTGACCACCTACAGCGACGACTACGCGGTCGTGATGACGATAAGCCAGGGCGGCACCGGCTCCGGCGGTTCCGGTGATGCGATCCGGCGGATCTACCAGTCGCTGTACGGCGTGGACGACAAGGGCAACGTCGACGGTGGAAAGGCGCTGCTGCCCAAGCCGCAGGCCGAACTGCCGAAGTTCAACCCGGACGGCACCGCGATCATCAAGCCGGCCGCGTACTCCGCGGCCGGGCCGGGCGACGCGGGGGTGACCGGCGGCTCGCCGCGGGTCTTCCTGGACCCGGCGCAGCCGTCCGGCCCGCCGGCCCTGTTCACCGCGGCGGACGCGGCGCTCGAACCGGTCCGGAGCACGGGAAGGAGTCGGGCATGAGCTCCTACGGGTCGTACCGGCAGCTGCGGCTGGCCCCCCAGCGCACCGGGGTCTCGAAGGCCCTCGCCAAGGACTCCCCGCTCTGGCGGATCGACTGGATACTGCTGCTGGCCGCGCTGGTGCTGTCGCTGGGCAGTTCGCTGCTGGTCTGGTCCGCCACCCGCGGGCGGGACTCGCTGACCCACGGCGATCCGCAGTACTTCCTCTTCCGGCACCTCACCAATGTGGTGATCGGGATGGTGCTGTGCGCCGTGGTGATAGGGATAGGGAGCCGTCGGTTCCGCACGGTGGTGCCGTTCCTGTACGCCGCTGTGATCCTGCTGCTGGCGGCCACGCTGAGCCCGCTCGGCTCGACCATCAACGGCCAGCACTCCTGGATCCAGCTGGGCGGCGGCTTCTCCGTCCAGCCGGCCGAGTTCGCCAAGCTGGCGATCGTGCTGGCGATGGCCGTGGTGCTGTCGGACCAGGTGGACGCGGGGGAACGGGAGTTCCCCTCGAACCGGGCGGTGTTCCGCGGGCTGGTCTGGGCGACGGTGCCGATGGCGGTCGTGATGCTGATGCCGGACGCCGGGTCGGTGATGGTGATGGCCGTCATCGTGCTGGGCATCCTGCTGGCCTCCGGCGCGGCCAACCGGTGGGTGTTCGGGCTGATCCTCGCCGGGGTCGGCGGCTGCGTGGCGATCTGGAAGCTCGGGGTGCTGAGCAAGTACCAGATCGACCGCTTCGCCGCCTTCGCCAACCCGGCGCTCGACCCGTCCGGCGTGGGCTACAACACCGCGCAGGCCCGGATCGCGATCGGGTCGGGCGGGCTGACCGGCAAGGGGCTGTTCCACGGGACGCAGACCACCGGGCAGTTCGTGCCGGAGCAGCAGACCGACTTCGTCTTCACGGTCGCCGGTGAGGAACTGGGCTTCCTCGGGGCGATGGCGATCATCGTGCTGCTCGGCGTGGTGCTCTGGCGCGGCTGCCGGATCGCCCGGCAGGCGACCGACCTGTACGGGACCATCGTGGCGGCCGGGGTGGTCGCCTGGTTCGCCTTCCAGGGGTTCGAGAACATAGGGATGTGCCTGGGCATCATGCCGGTGGCCGGTATCCCGCTGCCGTTCGTCTCGTACGGCGGGTCGTCGATGTTCTCGACCTGGGTGGCGATCGGACTGTTGCAGGCGGTGCAGAGCCAGCGGCCGATAGCGGCCTGAGGCGGTGGGCGGGGCCGGTCCGGGATTCACCCGGGCCGGCCCTTTCGTGTCAGGGCAGCAGGCAGTCGGCGGCGGCCCGCACCGCCCGGACCTGGTGGGCCACCTGGGTCTCCACCGGCACCCAGCGGGCGCCGAGCCGGTGCAGGCCGTCCAGGCCCGCCGTGACGATGGCCCGGGCCTGCTCCCGGGCGGCCACGGCCGCCGGGCCGCCGGCGTCCGCGAGCAGGCGCAGCAGCACCGCCGCCACCCGCAGCGGGATCCGCTCGGCGACGATCCCGGCCGCGGTGACCCGGGAGACCGAGAGCGGCCGGTCGCGCCGGCCGGCGAGCCACTCGTCCGCGAGCGGCGGGCAGGCGCCCAGGTTGAACTCCGCGGTGCGCAGCAGCGTCCCGCCGGCCGCGCGGGCCTGCGGCGGGACGAGCGGCAGCAGCGCGGCCAGCCGCTCGGCGCGCTCGCGCAGGGTCCGGGCGGCTGCCACGACGGCCGGGCCGGCCGCCGGGTGCAGGCCGGCGTCGCCGACCGCCTCGACGGCCCACATCGGCACCTCCAGCACGGCCGTCACCCCGCCGTGCCGCCCGGCGTACGACCAGGTGGAGAGCTCGGGCCGGTCGGGCAGCACCTGGGAGCCGCCGCCCGGCACCGGCATCACGTACGCCCCCGGAGCCGGGCTGTGCCAGCCCACCGCGTCGTACGAGTCGACGTCCAGCGGGAGGCCGTGGCGCGCCACCGAGGCGGCGAACCGCTCGGGCAGGCCCGGGACGGGCCTGGTCAGCTGGACGAAGGCGCCGCCGAAGTCCACCCCGTGCAGCGAGCACTGCAGGACCGGGCGCAGCTCGTCGATCAGGCCGGTCAGCACCAGGCTCTCCGGCATCGGGCCGCGGCCTCGGCCGGCCGGCGGCAGCTGCTCGGGCTGCTCCTCGAAGGCCGGCCGGTAGAAGTGCTCGTAGTGCCGGGCGGCGGTGAGCGGGCCCTCCAGCCAGCCCTCGTTCAGGGCCGCGCCGTCCGGGTCGAGGCAGAGCAGGACGTGCCAGGCCACGCCGGGGCGTGGCGGCAGCGCCAGCAGCCGTTCGGCCAGCCGCACCGCGGCGGCCCGGCCGACCGGCTCGTTCGGGTGCGGGCCGCCGACCACCAGGACGGCGCGCGCGCCCTCGTCGACGGAGAGCAGGAGCAGCGGGCGGCCGGCCCTGGAGCGCCCCGCCTCGCGCAGCCGGCAGCGGTCCGGGTGCAGCCGGGCCAGCCGGCGGGCGGTGGCCTCCGCGCGGGCCGCCGTGGGGTAGCCCGCGGTGTCCTGGCCCGGCGCTCCGGTCCGGGGCGCCCGAGGACCGGTGCCGGTGCCGTCGTGCATGGTCAACTTCCTTGTCCCGATCGTCTGCTGGGCCTGGCGGCGGAGCCCAGCAAGTACGGCACGGTCCGTCCGGGACTGTCAACAGCCGGTGAGCAGGGCCGGGAGGCCGTCGGCGGTGCGCCGAGGCCCGGCCGGGCGGCCCCGCGATTCGGCTACCCTTGAGGGTCACCCCTCCCAGACGTCGCCCACCACCTCCCGACCGGGATTCGATGCGCGCGACACCTCTCAACGTCGTAAGGGTTCCTAGTACATGACTGTCGAATCGGTCTTCCCACGCCTGGAGGCCCTCCTCCCGCACGTCCAGAAGCCGATCCAGTACGTCGGCGGCGAGCTGAACTCGACCGTCAAGGACTGGGACGCCTGCGACGTCCGCTGGGCGCTGATGTACCCCGACGCCTACGAGGTGGGCCTGCCCAACCAGGGCGTCATGATCCTGTACGAGGTGCTCAACGAGCGCGAGGGCGTGCTGGCCGAGCGGACCTACAGCGTCTGGCCGGACCTCGAGGCGCTGATGCGCGAGCACGGCGTCCCGCAGTTCACCGTGGACGCCCACCGCCCGGTGAAGGCCTTCGACGTGTTCGGGCTCTCCTTCTCCACCGAGCTCGGCTACACCAACATGCTGGCCGCGCTCGACCTCGCGGGCATCCCGCTGGAGGCGAAGGACCGCACCGACGAGGACCCGATCGTGCTGGCCGGCGGCCACGCCGCGTTCAACCCCGAGCCGATCGCGGACTTCATCGACTGCGCGGTGGTCGGCGACGGCGAGCAGGCCGTGCTGGACATCACCGAGCTGGTCCGCGGCTGGAAGGCCGAGGGCCGCCCGGGCGGACGCGACGAGCTGCTGCTGCGCCTGGCCCGCACCGGCGGGGTGTACGTGCCCCGGTTCTACGACGTGGAGTACCTGGCCGACGGCCGGATCGGCCGCGTCGTGCCGAACGCGCCCGGCGTGCCGTGGCGGGTCTCCAAGCACACCGTCATGGACCTCGACGAGTGGCCCTACCCCAAGCAGCCGCTGGTCCCGCTCGCCGAGACCGTGCACGAGCGGATGTCCGTCGAGATCTTCCGCGGCTGCACCCGCGGCTGCCGTTTCTGCCAGGCCGGCATGATCACGCGCCCCGTGCGGGAGCGAAGCATCACCGGCATCGGCGAGATGGTCGAGCGCGGCCTCAAGGCGACCGGCTTCGAGGAGGTCGGCCTGCTGTCGCTGTCCAGCGCCGACCACACCGAGATCGGTGACATCGCCAAGGGCCTGGCCGACCGCTACGCCGCCGACAAGATCGGCCTGTCGCTGCCGTCCACCCGTGTCGACGCCTTCAACATCGACCTCGCCAACGAGCTGAGCCGCAACGGCCGCCGCTCGGGCCTCACCTTCGCCCCCGAGGGCGGCAGCGAGCGCATGCGCAAGGTGATCAACAAGATGGTGTCGGAGGAGGACCTGATCCGCACCGTCGCCACCGCGTACGGCAACGGCTGGCGCCAGGTGAAGCTGTACTTCATGTGCGGCCTGCCCACCGAGACCGACGACGACGTGCTCCAGATCGGCGAGATGGCGAAGAACGTCATCCAGAAGGGGCGCGAGGTCACCGGCCAGAACGACATCCGCTGCACCGTCTCCATCGGCGGGTTCGTGCCCAAGCCGCACACCCCGTTCCAGTGGGCCCCGCAGCTCTCCGCCGAGGCCACCGACGCCCGGCTGGCCAAGCTGCGCGACTCCATCCGCGGCGACCGCAAGTACGGCAAGAACATCGGCTACCGCTACCACGACGGCAAGCCCGGCATTGTCGAGGGCCTGCTGTCCCGCGGTGACCGCCGCATCGGCGCCGTCATCCGCGCGGTCTACGACGACGGCGGCCGCTTCGACGGCTGGCGCGAGCACTTCTCGTACGACCGCTGGATGGCCTCGGCTGAGAAGGGCCTGGCCGGCACCGGCGTGGACGTCGACTGGTACACCACCCGCGAGCGGACCTACGAGGAGGTGCTGCCCTGGGACCACCTGGACAGCGGCCTCGACAAGGACTGGCTCTGGGAGGACTGGCAGGACGCCCTCGAAGAGGTCGAGGTCGACGACTGCCGCTGGACCCCGTGCTTCGACTGCGGCGTCTGCCCGCAGATGGACACCCAGATCCAGATCGGCCCGACCGGCAAGAAGCTGCTGCCGCTGACCGTGGTCAAGTAGTTCCCGCGCCTCCTGCGACCCCCGTCCGGAACCCTCCGGACGGGGGTCGTCGCGTCCTCGCTGACCAGGGGCGGAGCGAGCGGGGCGGCGGGGCGCGTACCCTTTGAGGTGACAGAGTCCGGACAGTGGCGCAAAAACGCCACCACGGACGGGGACAACTGACTAAGGACTGAGCGACCCTGGCACGCCGTACGCCCGACGGTCCGCCGCCCGCGCCGACGGTGCAGCGGATTCGTCTCCGCTACACCAAGCGCGGCCGGCTCCGCTTCACCAGCCACCGCGATTTCCAGCGCGCCTTCGAGCGTGCCCTGCGCCGGTCGGCCGTGCCGATGGCCTATTCGGCCGGCTTCACCCCGCACCCCAAGGTGTCGTACGCCAACGCCGCTCCCACCGGGGTGGCGAGCGAGGCGGAGTACCTGGAGATCGGGCTCGCCGCGGTCCGCGACCCGGAGGAGCTGCGTGCGCAGCTCGACGAGTCGCTGCCGAACGGCCTGGACATCATCGACGCGGTCGAGGTCCGGACGCCGAACTTCGTGGAGCGCCTGGAGGCCTCCGAGTGGCAGGTCCGACTGGACGGTGTCACCCGGGAGGAGGCGGTCCGCGCGGCCGGTCTTTTCCTGGCCGAGGAGCGGGTCGAGGTCGAACGCCTCACCAAGAACGGCGTGCGGGTCTTTGACGCGCGCGGCGCGGTCGCGGCGCTGGAAATCCTCCCGCCGCAGGTCGACGGCGGTGCGGACACGGATGGCGAAGGGGCCCGCGATGTTCGGACCGGCCGTCCCTGTGCGATACTGCGCCTGGTAGTACGACACGCCACACCCGCCGTACGACCCGACGACGTATTGTCCGGTCTCCGTGCGACGGCCGACCTGGCGCCGCCGGTCCCCGCAGAGGTGACCAGGCTGGCGCAGGGGCCGCTCGACGAGGAGACCGGCACGGTGACCGACCCGCTGGCGCTCGACCGCGCCGCGGCCCCGGCCGGCCCAGTGGCGGCCGGCGAGCCGCGCGCAACCGCGTCCGCCTAGCGGGCGGAGGCCGGGACCAGTACCCACTGGGCCCGCTGTTCCTCCAGGCCCCCGCGGCTCCCCAGGGGAGCGAGCGTCGTCGAAGCACAGGCCGGCCTCTTGCGGCCCGCCGACCCCGATGGTCGGTGGGCCCGAGGACCCCGTCCGGGAGCCACCCGGGGTTGGGGGACGGCGAAGCTTGGGAAAACCTCAGAAGACTGGTCAGACCAGAAGACTTTCGACACCCCGCCGAGGGCGGGGCGCCGAGCGAGACTACGAGCCCCTGTGCGGCCTCGCGTCCGCACGGCGGCACCGAGAAAAGGTCCGGCCCGAGCATCCGTCGCGATGCCGGCCGGCCACCGGTGCCCTGCCGTGCCCGGATACGGAGCCCGGGGGCCTGACGGGAGATCCACCCGCATGCTCGATAACACCGATCCGCAGCAGTCTGCGGCAACGGAACAGAACGAATCCGCCGTCACCGGTGGCGAGGGCGCGTCCGCCGCGCCGCCGCGCCGCCGTCGCCGTGCGGTGTCCCGCCCGGCGGGCACCCCGCAGGGGGCGGCCGCCGAGGGCGCCGAGACGGTGATCCCGGCCGAGGCGCAGGCCGCCGAGGCGCCCGCCGCCGTCGAGGCCGCGCCCGTCGAGGCCGAGCCGGCCGCCGAGAAGCCGGTCCGGGCCCGCCGGACCCGCAAGCGCGCCGAGGCCCCCGCCGGGGCGCCGGAGGCCAGCCCGATCGTCGTCACCGCGCCGGAGGCCGCCGCCGAGGCGCCCGCCGCCGTCGAGGCCGCGCCCGTCGAGGCCGAGCCCGCCGCCGAGAAGCCCGCCCGGGCTCGCCGGGCCCGCAAGCGTGCCGAGGCGCCGGTCAGTGCGCCCGCCGCCGCGGAGGAGCCCGCCGCCGCACCCGCCGAGGCGCCCGCCGCCGTCGAGGCCGCGCCCGCCGAGGAGGCCCCGGCCGCGCCGGCCCGCCGCGCCCGCCGCCGCCGTGTGGTCGAGGCCGCGCCGGTCGTCGAGGAGACTCCGGTTGAGGAGCCGGCCGCCGAGGAGGAGCCCGCCGAGGAGGAGGCCGAGGCCGTCGCGCCCGAGCCGGCCGCCGCCCCGGAGCCCGCCCCGGCCCCCGTCGCCGCCGAGGCCGAGCCGCCGCAGCGGGTGCGCCGCCGCGCGGTCCGCCCGTCCACCGCGATCTTCCAGGCCCCGGTCTTCCAGGAGCCGGCCCCCTTCGTCGCCCCGGCCACCCCGGCTGCCGCGCAGCCCGCCGCCGCGGCGGCCCCGGCCGAGTCCCCGGCTCCGGCCCCGGCCGTGCAGGCTTCGGAGACCGAGGACGAGTTCGAGTACAGCGGCGTCGGCCGCCGTCGTCGTACCCGCACCCAGGTGCGGGTCCAGACCCCGTCGCGCCGCAAGGCCGCCGCTCCCGCCGCCCAGGCCGCCCCCGTCGTCGAGGAGCCGGTCAAGGCGCCCGTCGTGGAGGCGCCCGCCGCCGTCGAGGCGCCCGCCGCCACCGGCCCCGAGGCCGAGGGCGAGTGGGAGGAGGACGGCCGTCCGTCCCGCCGTCGCCGCCGGGGCGGCCGTCGCCGCCGTCGTGGCGAGGCCGAGGAGTTCGAGGCCGAGACGGCCGAGGCCGAGCAGCCCGTCGAGGAGCCGGCCGCCGCCGACGAGGAGGAGGGCGAGGACGAGGACGACCTGTCCGCCGGCCTGGCCTCGTCTCGCCGCCGTCGCCGCCGTCGCCGCCGCAGCGGTGAGGCCGGCGCCACCGAGGCCGCCGAGACCACCGAGGACGGCGTCCGCACGGTCGTGAAGGTGCGCGAGCCGCGCCGCCGCTCCACCGAGCCGTCGTTCGACCCGGACGAGGTGCAGTCCATCAAGGGCTCCACCCGCCTGGAGGCCAAGAAGCAGCGCCGCCGCGAGGGCCGCGAGCTGGGCCGCCGCCGGGTGCCGATCATCACCGAGGCCGAGTTCCTGGCCCGCCGCGAGTCGGTCGAGCGCGTCATGGTGGTGCGCCAGAACGGCCAGCGCACCCAGATCGGCGTCCTCGAGGACGGCGTGCTGGTCGAGCACTACGTCAACAAGGAGCAGGCCACCTCGTACGTCGGCAACGTCTACCTGGGCAAGGTCCAGAACGTGCTGCCGTCGATGGAGGCCGCCTTCGTCGACATCGGCAAGGGCCGCAACGCGGTGCTGTACGCCGGTGAGGTCAACTTCGGCTCGCTGGGCGGCCACGGCGGCCCGCGCCGGATCGAGTCGGTGCTGAAGTCCGGCCAGTCCGTGCTGGTGCAGGTCTCCAAGGACCCGATCGGCCACAAGGGCGCCCGCCTGACCAGCCAGATCTCGCTGCCCGGCCGCTACCTGGTGTACGTGCCCGAGGGCTCGATGACCGGCATCTCCCGCAAGCTGCCGGAGAACGAGCGCGCCCGCCTGAAGCAGATCCTCAAGAAGATCGTCCCGGACGACGCGGGCGTCATCGTGCGCACCGCCGCCGAGGGCGCCTCCGAGGAGGAGCTGACCCGGGACGTCCAGCGCCTCCAGCAGCAGTGGGAGGACATCCAGAAGAAGGCTGCGACCGGCAACGCCCCCGCGCTGCTGTACGGCGAGCCGGACATGACCGTCCGGGTCGTCCGCGACATCTTCAACGAGGACTTCACCAAGGTCATCGTCTCCGGCACCGAGGCGTGGAGCACCATCCACGACTACGTCTCCAATGTGGCCCCGGACCTCACCGAGCGGCTCCAGCGGTGGACCTCCGAGGTGGACGTGTTCGCCACCTACCGGATCGACGAGCAGCTGATGAAGGCGCTGGACCGCAAGGTCTGGCTGCCCAGCGGCGGTTCGCTGGTGATCGACCGCACCGAGGCGATGGTCGTCATCGACGTCAACACCGGCAAGTTCGTCGGCCAGGGCGGCAACCTCGAAGAGACCGTCACCCGGAACAACATCGAGGCGGCCGAGGAGATCGTGCGCCAGCTGCGGCTGCGCGACCTCGGCGGCATCATCGTGATCGACTTCATCGACATGGTGCTGGAGTCCAACCGCGACCTGGTGCTGCGCCGGCTGCTGGAGTGCCTGGGCCGGGACCGGACCAAGCACCAGGTGGCCGAGGTCACCTCGCTGGGCCTGGTGCAGATGACCCGCAAGCGGGTCGGCCAGGGCCTGCTGGAGTCCTTCTCCGAGCCGTGCGTGCACTGCAACGGCCGCGGCGTGATCGTCCATATGGAGCAGCCGAGCACCCACGTCCACGCCCCGGCGGCTCCGGCCGTCGAGGCGGGCGCGGGCGGCGGCAAGCGCCGGCGCCGGGGCAAGGGCGGGGCGGGCCAGGAGGAGCCGCACGCCGCCGAGGCGGCCGTGGAGGCCCTGGAGGTCGCCGAGGCCCTCACCGAGGCGCCCGAGCGCGAGGAGATCGAAGGCCAGCTGGCGCTTGAGGTAGCGGAGGCCGAGGTCGTCGCCGAGCCGCAGACCGAGGCAGCCGAGGTCGTCGCCGAGGCGCCCGACCGGCCGAGCCTGGTCGAGATCCCGGCCGCCACCGCGGCGCCCGCCGGCCGCACCCGCCGCCGTGCGGTGCGCAAGGCGACGGCTCCGGCGGGTGCGCCCGCCGAGGCCGAGATCGTGGTGCTCCAGGCCCGGGCCGACGCCGCGCTCGAGGCGGCCTTCGCGGCCGCCGAGACGCCGGCCGAGACCCCTGCGGAGGCTCCGGTCGAGACGCCGGCCGAGGCGGAGCCGGTCGCCGAGCCGGTGGCCGAGGCCCCCGTCGAGGCTCCTGCCGAGCCGACCGAGGCCCCGGCCGAGGCCCCGGCCGAGGCCGCGACCGAGGCCGCGACCGAGGAGCCCGCCGAGGAGGCGCCGGCGCCGAAGAAGCGGGCCGCGCGCAAGACCGCCGCGAAGAAGACGGCCGCCAAGAAGACCACGGCGGCCGCCGCGAAGAAGACCACCGCCCGCAAGACCGCCACCAAGCGGACCAGCGCGGCGGCCAAGAAGGCCGCGGCCGCCGAGGGTGATTCGGCAGCCGAGTAGTGCCCGTGGTCCGGGGGCGGGTGACCGCCCGCCTCCGGGCCCGTACGGTCCGGTTTGCCCCCGCGGCGGCTGGTCCGTATTCTTGACCCTCGGCGTGTCTACGCCTTTTGCTCCCGAGCACATCACCTCCCGGGCCACTCGTCAGAGATGCCCGGGAGAGGTCCCTGTGTCCGTACCCAGGTGGCTGGCATCAGGAGCTCCGACCGAGTTAGGAAAGTGGGTACCGCATGTACGCGATCGTTCGCGCAGGCGGCCGCCAGCACAAGGTCGCCGTCGGCGACGTGCTGGAGATCGACCGTATCGAGGCCAAGCCGGGTGACTCGGTGGAGCTCTCCACCATCCTGGTCGTCGACGGTGACGCTGTCACCTCCGACCCGTGGGTGCTGGCCGGCGTGAAGGCTCACGCCGAGGTGGTCGACCAGACCAAGGGCGACAAGATCGTCATCCTGCGCTACAAGAACAAGACCGGCTACCGTCGTCGCCAGGGTCACCGCCAGCGTCACACCGCTGTGCGGATCACGAGCATCGACTCCGTCAGCAAGTAAGGGGATAGCGAGATGGCACACAAGAAGGGCGCAAGCTCTACCCGTAACGGCCGTGACTCGAACGCCCAGCGCCTCGGCGTCAAGCGCTTCGGCGGCCAGACCGTCAACGCCGGCGAGATCATCGTTCGCCAGCGTGGCACCCACTTCCACCCGGGCGCCAACGTCGGCCGTGGTGGCGACGACACCCTGTTCGCGCTGACCGCCGGTGCCGTGCAGTTCGGTACCCGTCGCGGCCGCAAGGTCGTCAACATCGTGGCCGTCGAGGCCTGAGTCCGACAAGACTCACAATGAAGGGTGGGCCGGAATGATCCGGTCCACCCTTCATGCTTTACAGCAGGTCAACACTTTCTTCGCACTGGAGGCACACCCATGACCACCTTCGTGGACCGCGTCGAGCTGTACGTCGCCGCGGGTAACGGGGGCCACGGCTGCGCCTCCGTGCACCGGGAGAAGTTCAAGCCGCTGGGAGGCCCCGACGGCGGCAACGGCGGGGAGGGCGGCAGCGTCATCCTCACCGTGGACGCGCAGATCACCACCCTGCTGGAGTACCACCACTCGCCCAAGCGCAAGGCGACCAACGGCAAGCCCGGCGCGGGCGGCAACCGGACCGGCGCCGAGGGTCAGGACCTCGTACTGTCGGTGCCGGACGGCACCGTCGTGATGGACCGGCAGGGCAACGTCCTCGCCGACCTGGTCGGCCACGGCACCAGCTTCGTCGCCGCCGCCGGCGGCCGCGGCGGCCTGGGCAACGCGGCGCTGGCCTCGGCCCGCCGCAAGGCGCCCGGCTTCGCGCTGCTCGGCGAGCCCGGCGAAGCCCGTGACATCGTCATGGAGCTCAAGTCCGTCGCCGACGTGGCCCTGGTGGGCTACCCGAGCGCGGGCAAGTCCTCGCTGATCTCGGTGCTCTCCGCCGCCAAGCCGAAGATCGCGGACTATCCGTTCACCACCCTGATCCCCAACCTCGGCGTGGTGACCGCCGGCGACACCGTCTACACCGTCGCCGACGTTCCCGGCCTGATCCCGGGCGCCAGCCAGGGCCGCGGCCTCGGCCTGGAGTTCCTGCGGCACGTCGAGCGCTGCTCGGTGCTGGTGCACGTGCTGGACTGCGCCACCCTGGAGCCCGGCCGCGACCCGCTGACCGACCTGGAGACCATCGAGGCCGAGCTGTCCGAGTACGGCGGCCTCGAAGACCGCCCGCGCCTGGTCGCGCTCAACAAGATCGACGTGCCGGACGGCCAGGACATCGCCGACCTCACCCGGGCGTCGCTGGAGGAGCGCGGCTACCGCGTCTTCGAGGTGTCCGCCGCCTCCCGCAAGGGCCTGCGCGAGCTGAACTTCGCGATGGCGCAGATCGTCGCCGAGGCCCGGGCCGCCAAGCCGCTGGAGGAGTCCACCCGGATCGTGCTGCGGCCGACGGCCGTCGACGACGAGGGCTTCACCATCACCGAGGAGGACGGCGCCTTCCGCATCCGCGGCACCAAGCCGGAGCGCTGGGTCCGCCAGACCGACTTCTCCAACGACGAGGCCGTCGGCTACCTCGCCGACCGGCTGGCCCGCCTCGGCATCGAGGACAGGCTCTGGAAGGTCGGCGCCCACGAGGGCGACACCGTCATCATCGGCCCCGAGGAGAACGCCGTCGTCTTCGACTGGGAGCCGACCATGGCCGCCGGTGCGGAGATGCTCGGCCGCCGTGGCGAGGACCACCGCTTCGAGAACCCGCGCCCGGCGGTCGACCGCCGCCGCGAGAAGCAGAAGGGCCGGGACGCGGCCGAGTCCGAGTTCCTCGCCTTCGAGGCGCTCTCCAGCGGCCGCCAGGCCGCCATCGAGGGCGACGACGAGGACGAATGAGCCTGAACGCCGCGGCCCCCGCCACCTTTCGAGGTGACGGGGGCCGCGGCGTTGTTCGGGCCTGGCGGAACGTCACTTCGCCCAGGAGGCCTGGTACTTGGTCCGGTCGACATTGTCCGTGTAGGCGACCAGGGCGACCGGCGCCTTGCCGGGGAGGCTCACGACGTCACAGCCCTTGACCTCCATGCCCTTGCCCGCGCCCTGGAACGTGGGGGCGGCGCACTTGGGGAGCGGCTTCGCGGAATTCCCCGCGAAGGAGCCCTGCTTGCCCTCCTGGTCGAACACCAGGAACTTGGAGTTCGGCGCGCTGAAGGAGAGCTTCTTGTCGCCGAGGTTCTTGATGTTGTAGCTGAGGTACACGAGGGTGCGGCCCTCCAGGCCCGCGGTGCTGACGCCGGCGGCCTTGAGGTCCTCAATGGAACCCGTCTCGTAGCCGGTGACGGTGATCTCCAGCTTGTTGTTCATGTCGAATGTCTTGTCGATGTACTCGACGGTGGCCGGCTGGCCGACCTTGACCGCGTTGGCGGCCTTCGGCAGGCCGGCGGCCGCACCGCCACCGGCCGCACCACCGGCGGCTGCCCCGCCTGCGGCTGCCCCGCCCGCGGCAGCGCCGGTCGCCCCGGCGGACGGAGCGGTGGTCGCGCCACCGGCGGCCCCGCCCGCGGCGGCCGGGGAGGTGGCGGTACCGCCGGCCCCGCCCGCGGCGGCACCACCGGTGGCGGCACCACCGGCAGCGGCGCCGCCGGCCGGCGTGGTCGCGGCCGACCCGGCGCCGGCGGCGTCCGAGTTGTCCGGGCCGCAGGCGGCGAGCGAGAAGGCGGTGGCCGTGGCCAGGACGGCGACGGTGAGCTTCATGCTGTTCGAACGCATCTGTGCGCTAACTCCTGGGCACGCGCCCGCGAACCGTTCCCGGCCTGCCCATGCGGCGGTGCCCGATCCACGAATGATTGGAGACATGGGTACAGCGGGCAAGAAGCCGTCCCCCGATCTGGCTTTCGGTCAGGGACCATACCAGTCGGCCGGATTGCCGTACGCCCTGTGGCGAGGCCGTGACCAGGCCGGGTCCAGCCGGTGAAATGCCCTGCGGGCGGAGTGCGCCGATCGCGTAGATTGCGGATAACGGCAGGGCCCCGGCCCGTCGTACCCGCACCACACCGGAAGGGCGTACAGCGAGATGAGCGAGGACTCACTGCGGGAGGAGGTGCTGACCGCACGCCGGATCGTCGTCAAGGTCGGCTCCTCCTCACTCACCACGGCGGCCGGCGGCCTGGACGCCGACCGGGTCGACGCCCTGGTCGACGCACTCGCCAAGATCCGCAGCCGCCCGGACGCCCCCGAGGTGGTGCTGGTCTCCTCCGGTGCCATCGCCGCCGGCCTCGCCCCGCTCGGCCTCGACAAACGGCCCAAGGACCTCGCCCGCCAGCAGGCCGCCGCCAGCGTCGGCCAGGGCCTGCTGGTCGCCCGGTACACCGCCTCCTTCGCCCGGTACGGCCTCCGGGTCGGCCAGGTGCTGCTCACCGCCGAGGACGCCAGCCGCCGCGCCCACTACCGCAACGCCTACCGGACGCTCGACCAGCTGCTGGCGATGGGCGCCATGCCGATCGTCAACGAGAACGACACCGTCGCCACCGCCGAAATCAAGTTCGGGGACAACGACCGGCTGGCCGCCCTCGTCGCCCACCTCGTCCGGGCCGACCTCCTGGTGCTGCTCTCCGACGTGGACGGCCTCTACGACGGAGACCCGAGCCGCCCCGGCACCAGCCGGATCGCCGAGGTGGCCGGCCCGCACGACCTGGACGGCATCGAGATCGGCAGCGCGGGCAAGGCCGGCGTCGGCACCGGCGGCATGGTCACCAAGGTCGAGGCGGCCCGGATCGCCACCGGCGCGGGCATCCCCGTGGTGCTCACCGCCGCCAGCCAGGCCGCCGACGCACTGGCCGGCCGGCCCACCGGCACGCTGTTCCTGCGCACCGGCAGCCGCTCCTCCGACCGGCTGCTCTGGCTGGCCCACGCCAGCAGCCCCCGCGGCTCCCTGCACCTGGACGACGGCGCGGTCGAGGCGGTCGTCTCCGGGGGCGCCTCGCTGCTGCCGGCCGGGGTCACCAAGGTCGACGGCGAGTTCGCCGCGGGCGATCCGGTGGACCTTCTTGCCGAAAACGGCCACATCGTGGCGCGCGGACTGGTCAACTTTGATGCGAGGGAGTTGCCCCGCCTGCTCGGCCGGTCCACCCGCGACCTGGCCCAGGAGCTCGGCGCCGCGTACGAGCGGGAGGTCGTCCACCGCGACGACCTGGTCGTCCTGCGCGGCTGACCGGGCCGCGGGCGGCACGGGCGGCTCCGCACGGGGTGCACGCCCGGCCGCGGGCGAGGAGGGGCTCAGCCGTACGCGCCGGGCCGGGGCCGGCGGGTACGACGACACGACATCGCCGAACAGGAGGCCGCCGGTGGAACGCAGGCGCGAGGCAGCGCTGACCGGAGGAACGGCGGGCCGGCGGCTGACCAGCATCGACGGCGGACGCGGGAGCGACGGCCCCGCCGAGCCGGCGGGTCCGCCACCGCACGGGCCCGGCGCGGTACGCAGCATCCGGCCGGACCGGCGGGGCGAGGGCGATCCGCCCACCGTGCCCGAGCAGGCCCGGCTCTGGCACGTGGTGCTGAGCGTCTCCGGGCCGGTCACCCCGCTGTCCGAGCTGCGGGCCGGGCTGGAGCGGCTGGCGCACGACCACTCGTTCTTCCTGACCGCCCGCTACGCCGCCGACCACGCGGAGATCCGCTACTGGGAGCAGGCCCGCGACCTCCACGACGCGGCGGCGATCGCCCTGCGGCTGTGGGGCGAGCACAAGGCGACGGCGAAGCTGCCGCCGTGGGAGATCGTCGGCCTGGAGGTGGTCGACCGGGCGACGTACCACAAGCGGGTCGCCGAGGGCTTCGGCGATCCGCCGCCGCACCTGGGCGGCGTCCACCCCTACTGACCTCCGGGCCTCGGCCCGCCTCCGGGGCGCTCCGGTACGGTGCCGACGGCCGGCGCTCCCAGGCCCCCGGGGCCGCCTCGTTCCTCCCCTGCGGCACCGGCGCGCCCCTTCGGCCTCGTTCGGCGCGTGTCTCACCGGGCGAAATACCCGGCGGGCGGCGGTTGCGGAGTCGCTACCCTTGGCGCATGACCAGCGACCTCGCCACCGCCGACAGCCCCGTCCTCGCCGTAGCGCGCCGAGCCCGGGAGGCCGCCGCCGAGCTCGCCCCGCTGCCGCGCCGGGCGAAGGACGCCGCGCTGCTGGCGGTCGCGGACGCCCTGGTGGCCCGCAGCGCCGAGATCACCGCCGCCAACGCCGAGGACGTCGCGCGGGCCCGCGAGGCCGGCACCGCCGAGTCGGTGATCGACCGGCTGACCCTCACCGACGAGCGGATCGCCGCGATCGCCTCCGACGTCCGTGACGTGGCCGGCCTGCCCGACCCGGTCGGCGAGGTGGTCCGCGGCTACACGCTGCCCAACGGCCTGGACGTCCGGCAGGTCCGGGTGCCGCTCGGCGTCGTCGGCATCATCTACGAGGCCCGCCCGAACGTCACCGTGGACGCCGCCGCCCTCTGCCTGAAGTCCGGCAACGCCGTGCTGCTGCGCGGCTCGGCCTCCGCGTACCGCTCCAACACCGCGCTGATCGCCGTGCTGCGCGACGCCGTGGCCTCGGCCGGCCTGCCCGCCGACGCGATCCAGCTCGTCCCCGGCGAGAGCCGGGACTCCGTGCAGGAGCTGATGCGCGCCCGCGGGCTGGTGGACGTGCTGATCCCGCGCGGCGGCGCCTCGCTGATCCGCACCGTGGTCGAGGGCTCGACCGTCCCCGTCATCGAGACCGGCACCGGCAACTGCCACGTCTACGTGGACGCCCAGGCCGACCTGGCGATGGCCGTCGGCATCCTGCTGAACTCCAAGGCCCAGCGGGTCAGCGTCTGCAACTCCGCCGAGACCCTGCTCGTCCACCAGGACATCGCCGACACCTTCCTGCCGCTCGCGCTCGCCGCGCTGGCCGGGGCCGGGGTGACGGTGCACGGCGACGACGCGGTGCTCAAGGCCGCCGAGGGCTCGCCCGCCACCGTGGTGCCGGCCACCGAGGAGGACTGGGAGACGGAGTACCTCTCCTACGACCTCGCCGCCGCCGTGGTGCCCTCGCTGGACGCCGCCGTCGCGCACATCCGCCGCTGGTCCTCCGGCCACACCGAGGCGATCGTCACCACCTCGCAGGCCGCCGCCCGCCGCTTCACCCAGCTGGTCGACGCCACCACGGTGGCCGTCAACGCCTCGACCCGGTTCACCGACGGCGGTGAGTTCGGTTTCGGTGCCGAGATCGGCATCTCCACCCAGAAGCTGCATGCCCGCGGCCCGATGGGACTGCCCGAGCTGACCAGCACCAAGTACATCGTCACTGGTGACGGGCATGTCCGGGGCGAGGCGACGCAGACCGTGGGCGGCGCGGCCGACGCCGGCTGAGCCCCTTCGCGACGGGCTCCGTCACACGTGTGACGGACCAACTGCGAGGAGCCACAGACAAAACGCCCGCCCGGTAATACGCTGAATCCGTGGCTGAGGATGTGGGGGGCTTGCCGTACCCCGACGGCGCCGACCACGGTGGTGCGGACGACGAGTTCGCCACCGTGGTCTTCGATGAGGCCTTCGTCCGCTCCGCCGCCGTGCACGAGCCGACGGCCAAGGAGCGGCAGCTCGCCGCCGCCGAGGCCCGGTTCGAGCCGGACACGGCGGCAGCGGGCTGGGGCTATGACGTCCCGGTCGGTGACGGGCTCCCGCTGGAGCTGCGCCCGTACCCGAGCGGGCTCGACGACGACCGCCTCTACCCCGACCCGTGGTCGGGCCCCGGCCGGGCGGCCGGGCGCCGGACCCGCCGGTGGGGCCGGGCCGGCGGTTACGATCCGGTGCGGGCGCCGAGCGGGCGCTACGTCGCCCAGCAGCGCTGGCACCGGCCGATCGCCTGGGTGCTCGCCGTGATCATGGGCGTGAGCCTGGTCGCGGTGGCGGTCGCGGCGGTCTACCAGGGCGTGGGCGGGGCCGGCGGCGGTACGCCCCGGCGGCCCGAGTCCGGCAGCAGCAGCGTGGGGGCCGACCCGGCGTCCTCGCCGGCCGAGCCGTCGCTCGTGGTCACCGCGCCGGCGGGCTGATCGCTGGGGGTGGTGCGCCCCGGGGCGGGCGGTCACGGAGTGCCCCCGGGAATGTGCGCCGGCACCCTCGTGGCGGGGGGCGGATGCGTCTTACCCTGGTGTCATGGGTGACCCGCGAGAGCCTCCGGAGGGTACGCCCGACGGTGGTTCCGGAAACGAGGACGAGTACCGGTCCGTCGTGTTCGACGAATCGTTCGTCCGGGCTGCCCGCATCCAGGAGCTGTCCGCCCGGGAGCGGCTGGCCGGCTCCTTCGGCCGGGCCACCCGCCCGCGCGTGCGGCTCGGGCCGCTGGGCACCGTGCCCCGGCAGGCGCTCGCGCTGCTGCTGCTGATCCTGGTGGCCTTCGCCGCCGCCGTGTACTTCGGCATCAGCGCGCCGAACCGGCAGGCCGCGCGGCCCGAGGGCAGCCAACTGACCGTCAGTCTGGTGGCGTTGAGCCCGGCTTCGGCGGTCCGGCCGGTCGCCGACCCGGCCAGTCCGTTCGCCGGGCTGCCCGCCGGTTACGGTGACGGCGCGCTCGGCCTCGGGACGCCCGCGGGGGCGGCCACCGAGCACTTCAGCAGGGTCGAGGTGACCAAGGCGCTCGACACCGTGCAGCGCTACCTGGTCGCCTCCTCGCTGGCGCCGGCGGCGCTGGTCCAGGGGGCCACCGCCGAGGTGAAGGCATTCGTCACGCCCGGCGAGCAGGCCCAGTTCGACACGAGCGTGGCGCAGCCGGTCGACGACCGGCACCACGCGCTGACCGGCTGGGTGGTCCGCTTCGACCCGGCGCAGGTCGCGCTGGCGGCCGACACCGTGAAGGTGGCGGGCGCGATGCGGATCGACGAGGCGGACGGCGGCACGCTGCAGATCACCACCGACCACACCTTCGCCTACGCGCTGAAGCCGGCCGGGGCGCCGAGCGGCGCACCGGTGACGCTGGAGACCGTGCGGCGGCAGCTGACCTTCCAGTTCGACCGGCTCGACCTGGCCTCCGCCCAACTGCGGCTGGTGGACTCGGTGCTGCAGGCCGGGCCGGTGCCGTGCACCGGCTCGCTGGCGGCCTTCGTCCAGCCGGTGCTGGCCGGGCCGGACGGCACCCAGGTGCCCAGCCCGACGGCGATCGACCCGGGCAACCACGCCCGGCCGGCCTGGCAGGTCTGCGGCGTGCTGGCGGGCGGCTGAGCGGTCCTGTTCCGGTGCCGCGGGCGGGGCCGGACGCGCCCAAAGACCCCCGCGGGGGGGGGGGGACGGAGCCGGGGGCCGTCCTGCGGGGCGTCGTCCGCTCCGTTGTTTCG
>NZ_JBVJCO010000030.1:0-44199 GCF_055588525.1 Kitasatospora sp. NPDC041988 | reverse complement strand
CCGACGGCAACCGACCCGCGCACCGACGCCTGGCCTGCCTGGCCGGTCTGTGGCGTGTCGACGTCCTCCCTGTCTCCCCTGCCCCCCCCCCCCCCCCCCCCCCCCCCCCGCCGACGGCCCCCGGCGGGGGCGGGAGCCGGGAGCCGGGGGCCGTCGGGCGGAGCGGCGTCAGTCCTGGTCGCGCGCGCCTTGCCCGTCACGGGGCGCCGAGTTGGTGCCACGCGCGGCACCGGCGAAGGTGTCGCGGAGCTTGCCGCCGACGGTGGCCGCGCCGCCGGCGACGTCGCGGATCAGGCCCATCAGCGGGTCCTTGCTCTCCTTCACCGAGCTGCTGTAGTGGTCGGCGGCGGCCTTCCACTGCTCGCCGACCGAGGTGTCGGCGTCGTCGGTGCGGCGCGGGTAGGCACCGGCCATGATCGAGCGGTACTCCTCGCTCTCCGCCCACTTCTTCAGCTTGGCGACCCGCACCACGGCGAAGGGGTGGCTCTGCGGCAGCACCTGGAGCAGCTTGAGCACGCCGTCGCGCAGGTCCCCGGCCTTCTCGTACTCCTCGGCCTGCTCCAGGAAGGCGTCGACGTTCATCTCGGCCAGGTTGTGGCCACCGGCCAGCTTCATCAGGGCCCGCATGGACGCCTGGAGGTCCTGCCCGGCGAGCAGCCCGGCCCGGTCACTGGAGAGCTCGGCCTTGCGGAACCACTCCTTGAGCGCGGTGACGATCGCCATGATCGCCAGGTTGCCGAGCGGCACCCAGGCGATCCGGGCGGCGATGTTGGTGAGGATCAGCAGCATCGTCCGGTAGACCGCGTGGCCGGACATCGCGTGGCCGACCTCGTGGCCGATGACGGAGCGCAGCTCCTCCTCGTCCAGCAGCTCCACCAGGCCGCTGGTGACCACGATGATCGGGGTGTCGATACCGATGCAGTACGCGTTGACCGTCGGGTCCTGGCTGACGTAGAGGTCCGGGACCTTCTCCAGGTCGAGCACGTAGGCGGCGTCGCGCACCATCTCGTACAGCTCGGGGAACTGCCGCTCGGAGGTCTTCACGGCGGTGGCCAGGAACATCAGCCGGATCGCGCGCTCGGAGACCAGGCCGGCGAGCTTCTTCAGCACGTCGTCGAAGCCGGTCAGCTTGCGCAGGGCGACCAGGGCGGAGCGGTCCGCCGGGTGCTCCCAGGCCCTGGTGGAGATCTCCGGGAAGCGCTGGCGACGCCGGCTGGGGGTCTTCGCGGTGATGTCGGTCATTGGTGTGAGTACCTCCTGGTCGACGGCGGCTCCGGCCGCCGGCCGGCCCCCGCTGGTCTTCGCCTGCAACGACTGTCTGTGCAACGTCCGTGGTTGCGTACTCGTCCCCGCGTTCACCTTACGCGGCACGGAATCCGCCCCGGAGCGGGCCCGGCCGCGCCCGGGAGCGCGGTCCGCGGCGCGCCGCGGACGGGGCCCGAGGGGGCGGTGGGCGGCGCGGGTGTGAGGCCGGTTTACCCTGAATGCCCTGGAGAGCCGAGACCAGACCTGGCCGCGGTACCGAGCAGTCCGAGGAGCCCGCAGATGTCCACCGACGCCCTTGTCAGCCTGGCCGGCCCGATCTCCACGGAGAACGGCCCGGGGCTCTTCCTGCGGATCATCGTGGTGGCCTCGTTCGTCGGGGTCGGCCTGCTGGCCTGGATCCTGCTGCGGGCCGGCCGCAACAACTGAGCACCCCACCGAGCATCCCCCACCGCCCTCCGGACGTCCGGCACCCCTCCCTCACCGTCGGGGCCCGGCTCACACCGGATCAGACGCGGTGGGCCGCCGAGCGGTTGCCTTGTAGGCCCCCGTACGATGACAGGTGGGCCCTCACCGGCCCGCACACCCCCTGGTCCGTCATCCGAGCCGAGAAGGTCCGCCGACCATGAGCACTGCCGCCGCACTTCCCGTCCTGAACCTGCTCGCCTCCGAGGGCGAGGGGGGCAACCACGAGAGCCTCAGCCCGTATCTGACGGGTGGCGCCGCGCTGTTCATCCTGCTGCTGCTGCTCTACGTGACCACCCGGTTCAACCGGGACCGCTGAGCCTCGCTCGGGGACCGCTGAGCTTTGCTCCGGGGCCGCTGAGCCGCGCGGCCCGGGCCGCTCGGGGAGCGTCCGGCAGGTGTGCCGGCCGCTCCCTCACGCATCTCCAGGGAGCCCGCACCCGGGCGTTCCCGCACCGTAACGGGCGTCGCGTATGGTGTGACGCCATGGGAGAGCAGGCCGGGAATCCCGGCGGACCGGCACCGGTGAAGAAGCGCCTCGGCGTCATGGGCGGCACCTTCGACCCGATCCACCACGGGCACCTGGTCGCCGCCAGTGAGGTGGCGAGCGCGTTCCACCTGGACGAGGTGGTCTTCGTTCCGACCGGGCAGCCGTGGCAGAAGACCGACCGGCACGTCACCCCGGCCGAGGACCGCTACCTGATGACGGTCATCGCCACCGCGGAGAACCCGCAGTTCTCGGTCAGCCGGATCGACATCGACCGCGAGGGCCCGACGTACACCGTCGACACCCTGCGCGACCTGCGGGCCATGCACCCGGACGCCGACCTGTTCTTCATCACCGGCGCCGACGCGCTCGCCCAGATCCTGTCCTGGCGGGACTCCGAGGAGCTTTTCTCGCTCGCCCACTTCATCGGCTGCACCCGGCCGGGGCACACTCTTTCGGACGCCGGGCTTCCGGTGGGCGGGGTCTCCCTGGTGGAGGTCCCGGCGCTGGCCATCTCCTCCACGGACTGCCGCAACCGGGTCGCCAAGGGCGAACCGGTCTGGTACCTCGTCCCGGACGGCGTGGTCCGCTACATCGACAAGCGGGCGCTCTACGCGCCGCACCGGACCTGATCCCCGGAGGGGCCGACCGATGAGCGATCGCAGGGGACCGCAGGACGACTGGTCCACCGGACAGTACCCGCAGCACTCCCAGCACGGGCAGCAGTACGACCAGTACGGGCAGCCGGTGCAGGGTGGCGGTTACGAGCAGCAGTACGACCAGTACGACCAGTACGACCAGTACGGGCAGCCGGTCCAGCAGCCGTACGGGCAGGACCAGTACGCGCCCTACCAGGGGCAGGGCCAGGACCAGTACCAGCAGGCCTACCAGCCCTACGAGCAGCCGCAGCAGGGCGGCGGCTACGAACAGCAGCACGGGCAGCAGTACGACCAGTACGACCAGTACGGGCAGCCCGTGCAGCAGCCGTACGGGCAGGACCAGTACGCGCCCTACCAGGGGCAGGGCCAGGACCAGTACCAGCAGGCCTACCAGCCCTACGAGCAGCCGCGGCAGTACGCGACCGCGCCGATGCCGGTGGTCACCGAGCCGGAGCCCGGGCCCGCCGCCGCGGCGCCCGCAGCCGTCCCGGCGGCGGCCCCGGTGCCGCCGCGCCCGCGCACGCCCCGGCCCGCCGCCGGCGAGCCGCCCGCCCGGCCCGAGCCGCCGTCCGAGCAGGTCGGCGGGAGCCGCGCGGCCAGGGCCGCCGCCGGCAAGGTGTCCAAGGACGACTACCCCACCGGCGAGTTCACCTTCGTCGACGAGGAGGCGGAGGAGTCCGAGGACGTCATCGACTGGCTGAAGTTCGCCGAGTCCCGCAGCGAGGTGCGCGCCGAGCGCCGCCGCAAACTGCGCAACCGGCTGATCGGCGTGGGCGTGGTGCTGGCACTCGCGGCGGCCGGCACCGGCGGCTACCTCTGGTTCACCGGCGACGACAAGCAGAGCGCCGCCGGCGCGGCCGGCCCCCGCCAGGTCAACGTGGTGCACCTGCGCGACCTGCAGGGCAAGGTCTCCAGCGCGCTGCTGGTCAACGACTCCGCCGGGCACAAGGGCACCGTGCTGCTGCTGCCCGACACCCTGCGGCTGCCCGGCCCCGGCGACCCGCCGGTCACCACCGTCGGCCAGGCCATGGACAGCATCGGCCCGTCCGCCACCCGCGACGGCCTCACCACCGTGCTCGGCGCCCCCGTGGCCGGTACCTGGCGGCTGGACACCCCGTACCTGGAACTGCTGGTCGCCCAGCTCGGCGGCGTCCGGGTCGACACCAACGCCGAGACCCACGAGGGCGGCAAGCCCGACGGCAAGCTGCTCTCCGCCGTGGGCAAGAACACCCTGCTCAGCGGAAAGGCGGCGGTCGCCTACGCCACCCTCCAGGCGCCCGGCGAGAACCGGGACACCCAGCTGGCCCGGTTCGGCCAGGTGATGGACGCGGTGGTGCACACCATGCCGACCGAGTTCAAGGACGCCAAGGACGACGTGCACCGGATGAACGCGGTGCTCGACCCGTCGCTGCCGGAGGACGCCCTGGCCGGGGTGCTCGTCCAGCTCGCCCAGCAGGCCAAGGACGGTCACCTCGGCACCACCTCGCTGACCGTCAAGCCGGACGGCTCCCTGGACGAGGCCACCGCCGGCAAGCAGGTCAAGGACGTCCTCGGTAGCACGGTGAAGTCCGCCGCCGCCGGCGACGCCCCGGCCCGGGTCGCCATCCAGGACGCCACCGGCAACGACCAGGCGGCCGCCGCCGCGCAGGTCCAGGTGGTCAACGCGGGCCTCACCTTCATCCCCGGCGGGGCGAAGGCAGCGCCGCAGGCGGCCAGTGAGATCCGCTACACCGACGACGCCCGGCAGGCCGCGGCGAAGTCCCTGGCGATCAGCCTCAACCTGCCGGAGACGGCGGCCAAGAAGGTCACCGACGCGCAGAACGCCGACCTGGTGGTCGTCCTCGGCAAGGACTACCAGCCGCCGAAGGCCCAGTAACGCGGCCCGGCCCGGCACGGCGGGCCCGGGCGGCCCCGGAAAACGGTTCCGGGGCCGCCCGGGCGGCGTGAGATCCTGGAAGGCGATGCCCGGCCGCGCGCCGGGCTCGCCCCCAAGCAGTCGAGCCGGAAGAACACCGTGACCGTCACCGAGCACAGCCAGAACCTCATCACCGTCGCCGCCCAGGCGGCGGCCGACAAGCTGGCGCACAACATCATCGCGTTCGACGTCAGCGAGGTGCTGTCGATCACCGACGCCTTCCTGATCGCCTCCGCGAACAACGACCGCCAGGTCAAGTCGATCGCCGAGGAGATCGAGGACCAGCTGCGCGAGCAGCTGGACATCAAGCCGGTGCGCCGCGAGGGCGAGCGCGAGGGCCGCTGGATCCTGCTCGACTACCTGGACATCGTGGTGCACGTCCAGCACTCCGAGGAGCGCTCCTTCTACTCCCTGGACCGCCTCTGGAAGGACTGCCCCGAGCTGCCGCTGCCGGCCGACGCGCTCGCCTCGCGCAACCGCCCCGACGCGGACACCGACGCGGCCGGCAACGCCGTCTCCCCGGCCGAGGTCGCCCCGGCGGACAACTTCGGCGCCGAGGACTACACCGCCGAGGACAACAGCTGAGCCGGGACGCGCGGGGCCCGCGCATCGTCTTCTGGCGGCACGGCCAGACCTCCTGGAACCTCGAATCGCGCTTCCAGGGCACCACGGACATCGAGCTGACCGGCCAGGGCGTCCTGCAGGCCCAGCGGGCGGCCCGGCTGCTCTCCGGCCTGCGCCCCGACCTGCTGATCTCCTCCGACCTCCAGCGCGCCCGGCGCACCGCCGACGAGCTGGCCGAGGTCACCGGCCTGGACGTGCAGCACCACGAGGGGCTGCGCGAGACCTACGCCGGCTCCTGGCAGGGGCTCACCAACGCCGAGATCCGCGCGCGCTTCCCCGAGGAGTACGAGGCCTGGGCGCAGGGCGAGCCGGTCCGTCGCGGCGGGGGCGAGCTCTCCACCGAGGTCGCCGACCGCTCGGTGCCGGTGGTGCTCGACGCGGTCGGGAAGCTGCCGGAGAACGGCACCCTGGTGGTGGTCAGCCACGGTGGCACCATCCGCACCATGCTCGGGCGGCTGCTCGGCCTGGAGCCGGCGCTCTGGGAGTGCTTCGGTGGCCTGTCCAACTGCTGCTGGTCCGTGCTGGGCCGGGGCGCGCGCGGCTGGCGCCTGCTGGAGCACAACGCGGGCACCCTGCCGCAGCCGGTCATCGGCGACGACACCTGAGAGACGCCGGAGCGGTACCTGCGGGGGCGGATTTCGCAGTTCCGGGCCTGACCAGTTAGAGTCTTCCTCGTTCGCACGGAGGGAACGCGGCCCGGAAAACGGGAAGCGGGAAATCCGGTGAGTGCGGGGCTGTAGCTCAGTTGGTAGAGCGCTTGCATGGCATGCAAGAGGTCCGGGGTTCAATTCCCCGTAGCTCCACTCCGCACCTGCGGTCCGCGAGGGCCGTGCGTGTCGCGGGGCTGTAGCTCAGTTGGTAGAGCGCTTGCATGGCATGCAAGAGGTCCGGGGTTCAATTCCCCGTAGCTCCACAGACAGCAGGAAGGCCGCCACCCACCGGGTGGCGGCCTTCGGCGTTCCCGGGGGACCGGGACCGTCTGCGGTCACCGGGGGCCACCCGCCGCGGCGGATCACCTGCCGCGCCCCCGACCGGCGCTCAGGAGGCGCAGCTGTGCTTCCAGCGGCCGGGCGGCAGGGCGGCGAGCTGCTCGATCCGCTCACGGTCCTCCGGACCCTCCGGCAGGTAGACCACGATGTACGTCTCGGGCACCCCCGGCATCGTCAGGTACGAGGCGTTCAGCCGCAGCACCCCGACCTCCGGGTGCCGGAACACCCGCAGCCAGGTCGCCGGCGGCGCCACCTCCTGCCGGTCCCACAGCTCCCGGAACAGCTCGCTGCGCGCGGAGAGCTGCTGCACGTGCTCCTCCCAGGCCGGCTCGCCGACGTGCTTGCCGTACGCCGAGCGCAGCACCGCGACCATCCGGGGCAGCGCCTCGTCCCGGTTCAGGAAGGGGTTGCAGCACGGATCCGAGAAGAGCGTGCACCAGATGCTGTTGAAGGTGCCGTTGGGGGTGACGCTCCGGTCGGTGCCGAACAGCGACTCGTACCCCCGGTTGTACATCAGCACGTCGAACCGGGTGTTGGAGACCGCCGCCGGCAGCGGCGCGAGCGCGTCCAGGATGACCTGGGTGGACGGTTCGAGGACCGGCGGGTCGGACGGCGAGCGGGGAACGGCGGCCACCCCGGCCAGCCGGAACAGGTGCTCCCGCTCGGTCGCGTCCAGCCGCAGCGCCCGGGCCACCGCCAGCAGCACCTGCTCACTGGCGTTGATCGGCCGCCCCTGCTCCAGCCACGTGTACCAGGTGACCCCCACCCCGGCGAGCTGCGCCACCTCCTCGCGGCGCAGCCCCGGTGTCCGGCGGCGCAGGCCGGGCGGCAGGCCGACGTCCTCGGGCGTGACCCGGGCCCGGCAGGCCTTCAGGAACCGGGCCAGCTCCGTTCGGCGGCGGTCCTGCCGGCGCGGCTCGACGGCGGTCACGGTGCGGTCGTCCAGAACGGTCATACCCGCCATCGTGCCGCAGACCGCGCGGCGCAGACAGGTGCTGCCAGTACCAGGATCAGCAGGCTCTAACCACCAGTACCGGCCGGGGCCCACGCTGGAGCCATGACGGACCTTCAGATCCGGCCCGGCGTGGCCGGCGGCACCACCCCCGGCCCGGCCACCCGGCCCGGGATGCTCCTCGCCCTCGTCCTCTGCGGCCAGTTCATGGCCGTCCTGGACGTCTCCATCGTCAACGTCGCGGTCCCGACCATCCGCACCGACCTGCACGCCTCCGGCGCAGCACTCCAACTGGTCATCGCCGGCTACACCATCGCGTACGCGGTGCTGCTCATCACCGGCGCCCGGCTCGGCGCCCGCTACGGCTACAGCCGGCTGTTCCAGCTCGGCCTGGCCGTCTTCACCGCCGCCTCGCTCGCCTGCGGCCTCGCCCCGGCCACCGGCTGGCTGATCGCCTTCCGGCTGCTCCAGGGCGCCGGCTCGGCCCTGATGGTGCCGCAGGTGATGAGCCTGCTCCAGCGGACCTTCACCGGCGCCGCCCGCGCCCGGGTGCTCGGCCTCTACTCGGCGGTCCTGGCCGGGGGCATGGCGATCGGCCAGGTGCTCGGCGGGGTGCTGGTCAGCGCCGACCTGTTCGGCACGGGCTGGCGCCCGGTGTTCCTGGTCAACGTCCCGATCGGGCTGGCCCTGCTGGCGGCCGGCGCCCGGCTGCTGCCGAATGTTCCGGGCGACCGCGACCGCGGCTTCGACATCCCCGGCCTGGTCGTGCTCGGTGCGGCCCTCGGGCTGCTGGTGGTGCCGCTGGTGCTCGGCCACGAACTGGGCTGGCCGGTCTGGGGCTGGGTGATGCTCGCCGGCAGCGCCGTCCTGCTCGTCCTGTTCGCGGTCGTCGAGCGGCGGATCGCCCGGCGAGGAGGCCAGCCACTGATCTCCGGCCGGGTACTGCGGGCACCCGGGCTGCGCCCGGCGGCCGGCGGCCTGTTCATGATCATGGCGGCCTTCTCGGGCTTCCTGTTCGCCTTCGCCCTCCACCAGCAGGCCGGGCTCGGCCACAGCGCGCTGCGGGCCGGGCTCTGCTCGGCGCCGGTCGCGGTCGGGTTCGGGGCCTCCAGCCTGCGCTGGCAGCGGCTGCCCGCCCGGTTGCACGGCGTCCTGCCGGTGCTCGCCACCGTCCTGCTCGCCCCCGGCTACCTGCTGCTCGGCGTACTGCTCGGCGACGGCGCGGAGATCGGCGCGGCCGCGCTGCTGGAGATGACCGTGCTCGGGCTGGTCGCGGGCTTCGGGTACGCGCCGCTGTTCGCCCGGGCGCTGGGCGGCGTCGCCCCGGCGGACGCGGCGGACGCCAGTGGCGTGATGGTGACGGTCATCCAGCTCGGCCAGGTGGTCGGGGTGGCGGTGCTCGGCTCGGTCTTCCTCGGCGGGGTCGACCTCCCGGCCCCGGCCCGCGACTCCGGGCACGCGCTGCTGGTGACCACCGGCGTGATCGCGGGCGCCGTCGCGCTCGCAGCGGTCTTCGCCGCCCGCACCCGGCGGTCGGCGGGGTAGGCGCATGCGGGGGGTGCCCGCGAATCCGCCCGCCCACCTGCCGCGTACCCCGCCGGCGTACGTGCCCGTGCACGTGCCCGTGCGCCCGCCCGTCGGGCCTTTCGGCGGCACGTCCGGGAGGGGCGGCACCTCCCGGACGTACGTCCGGTCAATGGATTCGTGGAGCACCCCTTCGACCGTGTAAAGTAGTCGATGTCGCCGAGGGAAACGGAAGAAAACCTCCGGTGACAACGCAGGTCAAGGGGCTGTAGCTCAGTTGGTAGAGCGCTTGCATGGCATGCAAGAGGTCCGGGGTTCAATTCCCCGTAGCTCCACAGGAATCGAAGGCCGCCTCCCGTTTCGGGGGGCGGCCTTCGGCGTTCCTGGAGTCGTCCGGAGTCCTCGGCGTTCCTGGGGTTCTCGGAGTTCCGGGTGTTCCCGGTGTTCGTCGGGGTGCTTCGGGGTGGTTCGGGTTCACGGGGGTTCTCCGGTCTTCCGGTGGAGGCCGGTTTTCGTGAACGGCTCGGCGGCCGGCCCCGGAGGACCGCTACCGTCGTGTCATGGCCGATCTGGAGCGCAGGCGCAACGAGGAGTTGGCCCGGATACTCCACCAGCTGGGCTGGAACCCGGAGCGGCTCGCCCGCGAGGTGAACCTCACCCTGTCGCCCGGCCTGGCCATCAGCTCCACCGCCCCGTACAAGTGGCGCGACCGCGGCATGGTCCCGCGCAGCCCGCACGACCAGACCGTCTGCGAGGTGCTCGGCCGCGCC
The DNA here is from genome assembly GCF_055588525.1 of Kitasatospora sp. NPDC041988. Taxonomy (NCBI): domain Bacteria; kingdom Bacillati; phylum Actinomycetota; class Actinomycetes; order Kitasatosporales; family Streptomycetaceae; genus Kitasatospora; species Kitasatospora sp. NPDC041988. The sequence continues at coordinate 34,551 of NZ_JBVJCO010000030.1, read as the reverse complement.
CTCGGCATCGCCGTCACCTACGAGCAGCTCTGGGGCCGGATGGGCGGCAATCGGGGCGCCAAGATCCTCTCGCCGCACCTGCTCACCGACCCGTGGACCGCCGACACCGCCCAGACCGCGCTGCGCGAGGCGGCCACCGACGCCGGACCGGTCCGCCTCACCGATCTCTTCCGCGGCGCCGACCTCGACCAGGCCGCCCGGCGGCTGGCCACCCCGCCACCACCGGTCGGCGGCGGCGAGGGCGCGCTGCGGATCGACCCCGGCCTGGTGGGCGACCTCGGGCTCTCCCACCAGAGCAAGCTGCGGCTGGAGCGGGCCTGTGGCGGCGGGCTGGTGCTCGGCCCGGCCCGGGCCGAGCTGGCCATGGTCGCCAAACTGCTGGAACTCGGCGGGTACGACGAGCAGCTCGGCCGCGCGCTGTACGGGACGGCCGCCCGGTTTGCCCGGCTGGCCGGCTGGGCCGCGTACGACCTCGGGCACGAGGCCGCCGCCCAGCGGGCGTTCGTCGCCGCGCTGCGGGCCGCGCACCTCAGCGGGGACCTCCGGCTCGGGGTGGGCGTGGTCGGCTGCCTGGTGGTGCTGGCCACCCAGAGCACGGGCGGACGGGGGCTGGACGCGCGGGGGCTGGACGCCGTCGGCGCGCTCGCCGGGGCGCTGGAGGCGGCCGGGGACGCGCTGGGCCCGGCCGACCGGGCGCTGCAGCTCGGCCGGATCGCCCGGGCGCACGGGCGGCGCGGCGAGCCGGAGGAGGTACGGGCGGCGGCCGAGCTCGCGTTCGCGGAGCTGGACGGGCGGGGGTTCGCGGGGCCCGCCCAGCAGGCTTTCGCGGCGCCGGACGTGCAGGCTTTCGCGGGGCCGGGTGGGCGGACCGGGGGTGTGGCCGGGGGTGCCGGGGCCGCCTCGGTGGCGGGCGACGGGTTCGGGCAGGCGCGGGCGGACCTCGCGGGCATGGTGGGGGAGGGGTACCTCTTCCTCGGCGACCACCGGCGCGCCCAGTCCCTGCTCACCGAGGCGGTGGCCGGCCTCGGTGACGGCCGGGCCCGGGCCAGGGCACTGTTGATGGTCCGACTGGCCGACTCGCAGCGCCGCACCGGCCGCCACCAGGAGGCCGCCACCACCGCCGACCGGGCCCGCGCGCTGGCCGCCGGCATGCAGTCCGAGCGGGTCGCCCGGGCACTGCGCGACTTCGACGCGGCCTCCCGGGCGGGATTGCCGGGAGAGGCCTGATGCCCTTGCGGTACCCTGAGCCCATGCGAACTGTGCGCCTGCTCCTTAGCCGGCCGCGCTGACCAGGACCGGCCCCGCTCACGGGCGGCTGCCGGAGTCGGCGTGGCATCCCCTCCTGCGAGGGGCTTTTTTGTTTTCCACCGCCTTTTCCGCAACCGCCTCACCGGCACGGCCGTCCGCGGCCGGTCACCCGTCCGGTCACCGGCCGCGGTTCGCCAACTGACATCGATGGAGCCAGAAGGACCATGAGCGAGACGACCCCTGCTTCCGGCGCGGCCGAGGCCGCAACCGAGCCGTTCCGGTACAGCGCCACCCTGGCGGCGGAGATCGAGTCCCGCTGGCAGGACATCTGGGAGAAGGAAGGGACGTTCCACGCCCCCAACCCGGCCGGCGACCTGGCCGACCCGGCCGCCGGTGACGTCGCCGCGAAGCCGCACAGCTTCATCATGGACATGTTCCCGTACCCCTCGGGCGCGGGCCTGCACGTCGGCCACCCGCTGGGCTACATCGCCACCGACGTCTACGCCCGCTACCAGCGGATGACCGGCCACAACGTGCTGCACACGCTGGGCTACGACGCCTTCGGCCTGCCCGCCGAGCAGTACGCGGTGCAGACCGGCACGCACCCGCGGGTCTCCACCGAGGCCAACATCGCCAACATGCGCCAGCAGCTGCGCCGGCTGGGCCTGGGCCACGACCCGCGCCGCTCGATCGCCACGATCGACCCGGAGTACTACCGCTGGACCCAGTGGATCTTCCTGCAGATCTTCAACTCCTGGTACGACCAGGAGGCCGGCAAAGCCCGCCCGATCGCCGAGCTGATCGCGCAGTTCGAGGCCGGCACCCGTGAGGTGCCGGGCGGCCGCGCCTGGACGGAACTGTCCGCCGCCGAGCGTGACGAACTGCTGGGCGAGTACCGGCTGGCGTACTCCAAGGAGGTGCCGGTCAACTGGTGCCCCGGCCTGGGCACCGTGCTGTCCAACGAGGAGGTCACCGCGGACGGCCGCTCCGAGCGCGGCAACTTCCCGGTGTTCAAGTCCAACCTGCGCCAGTGGATGATGCGGATCACCGCCTACTCGGACCGGCTGATCTCCGACCTGGACCTGCTGGACTGGCCCGAGGCCATCAAGCTGCAGCAGCGCAACTGGATCGGCCGCTCCGAGGGTGCCCGGGTCGACTTCGCGGTGGACGGTGAGAAGATCACCGTCTTCACCACCCGCCCCGACACCCTGTTCGGCGCCACCTACATGGTGCTGGCCCCCGAGCACGGTCTGGTCGACACGATCGTCCCGGCCGCCTGGCCCGCCGGCACCCGGGACGAGTGGACCGGCGGCGCCGCCACCCCCGCCGAGGCCGTCGCCGCCTACCGCGCCACGGCCGCCGCCAAGTCCGACGTCGAGCGCCAGGTCGAGGCCAAGGTCAAGACCGGCGTCTTCACCGGCGCGTACGCGGTGAACCCGGTCAGCGGCGAGCCCGTCCCGGTCTTCATCGCCGACTACGTGCTGATGGGCTACGGCACCGGCGCCATCATGGCCGTCCCCGCCCACGACCACCGCGACTTCGCGTTCGCCCGCGCCTTCGAGCTGCCGATGCGCTGCGTCGTCCGCCCGACCGACGGCCGCGGCGACGACCCCGCGCAGTGGGACGACGCGTTCGACACCTACGACTCCGTCATCGTCAACTCGGCGCACGACGAGGGCACTCCGGACGGTGTCTCGCTGGACGGCCTGAGCGTGGTCGACGCCAAGGCCGCCGTCACCGCCTGGCTGGCCGAGCGCGGCATCGGCGAGGGCACCGTCAACTACCGCCTGCGCGACTGGCTGTTCAGCCGTCAGCGGTACTGGGGCGAGCCCTTCCCGATCGTCTACGACGAGGACGGCGTCATGCACGCGCTGCCCGAGTCGATGCTGCCCGTCGAGGTCCCCGAGGTCGACGACTACTCGCCGCACACCTACGACCCGTACGACTCCACCTCCTCGCCGAAGACCCCGCTGTCGCGCAACGAGGCCTGGGTCAACGTCGAGCTGGACCTGGGCGACGGACCGAAGACCTACCGCCGCGAGACCAACACCATGCCCAACTGGGCCGGTTCGTGCTGGTACGAGCTGCGCTACGTCGACCCGACCAACGGCTCGCGCGTCGTCGACCCCGCCAACGAGCAGTACTGGCTGGGCCCGACCGAGCAGAAGCCGGCCGGCGGCGTCGACCTGTACGTCGGCGGTGCCGAGCACGCCGTACTGCACCTGCTGTACGCCCGCTTCTGGCACAAGGTGCTGCACGACCTGGGCCACGTCTCCTCGGTCGAGCCGTTCCACAAGCTGTTCAACCAGGGCATGATCACCGCCGACGTCTACCGCGACGAGCGCGGCTTCCCGGTGCCCGCCGCCGAGGTCGAGGAGCGCGACGGCGCGTACTTCTGGCAGGGCGAGCCGGTCAAGCGCGAGGCCGGCAAGATGGGCAAGTCCCTGAAGAACGCCGTCGCCCCCGACGAGATCGCCGACGAGTACGGCGCCGACACGCTGCGCCTGTACGAGATGTCGATGGGCCCGCTGGACGTCTCCCGCCCCTGGGACACCCGCGCGGTCGTCGGCTCGTACCGCTTCCTGCAGCGGCTGTGGCGCAACATCGTCTCCGAGGCCACCGGCGAACTGGTCGTCACCGACGAGGAGCCGGACGAGGCGACGCTGCGCGTGTTGCACAAGGCCATCGACGGCATCCGCGGCGACATGGCCGGGCTGCGCTTCAACACGGCCGTGGCCAAGGCGATCGAGCTGAACAACTTCCTGGTGAAGCGCGGTTCCACGCCGCGGTCGGTGGCCGACCAGCTGGTGCTGATCGTCGCCCCGCTGGCCCCGCACATCGCCGAGGAGCTGTGGCGCCGCCTGGGCCACGGCGAGTCGCTGGCGCACACCGACTACCCGGTCGCCGACCCGGCGTACGTGGTGGACGAGGCGGTGACCTGCGTCGTGCAGATCAAGGGCAAGGTCAAGGCCCGGCTGGAGGTCGCGCCGTCGATCTCCGACGCCGAGCTGGAGGCGCTGGCCCTGGCCGACCCGGCCGTCGTCGCGGCGATCGGGGACGCGCCGGTGCGCAAGGTGATCGCGCGGGCGCCGAAGCTGGTGAACATCGTCACCGGCTGACGGTTGCTGCTGGGTGGGCGGGCGTCCTTCGGGGCGCCCGCCCGTTCGTTTGGGGGCGTGGGGGCCGGTGGCCTGGTGGCGCGGTGGGCGTCAGGGCTGATCAGGTGTGCTTGAGCCCGTCGAGGAGGCGGGCGACGTGGGTGGGTGCCCCGGCCGGTTCGAGCGGGGCGTGGCCGACCAGCAGGCGGTACCAGAAGAGGCCGAAGAGCTGGTCGGTGGCGGCCTCCAGGTCCGCGGTGGCGGGCAGTTCGCCGCGGTCGACCCCGCGGGCGAGGATCCGCAGCACCACCGCCCGCCGGCTCTGCACCCAGGCGCGGAACGGCTCCTCGAACGCCGGGTCGAGCTGGGCCTCGGCCATCAGCCCGCGCAGCGCACGCACCCGGAGCGGGTGCCGCGTGACCGAGTGGAGGGCGGCGACGAAGACGGTGAGGTCCTCGGCGGTGCTACCGGTGTCCGGTTCGGGCATGCGCTGCGCGACCGTCTCCTGATAGGAGTCGAGGACGAGCACGGCTTTCGAGCTCCACCAGCGGTAGATCGTGCTCTTGGCGACCGCGGCCCGTGCGGCCACCCGCTCGATGGTGACGGCCTGGTAGCCGCTCTCCTCCAGGAGCGCGGCGGTGGCGGCGAGGATGGCCTGGTGGGCTTCCTCGCTGCGGATTCGCCCGCCGGCGCGGCGGGTTTTCTGCTCTGGCATGACAGCACGGTAGCAGCGGTGCTAGCTTCAATCGAAACGCAACGGATCGTTTTGATTAAGGGGAGAGTCATGAGCGCGATCGTTGTGTCCCACGGCCTGGGGGCTCGTGAGGACAGTGTCTGGTTTCCGTACCTGGCGCGGGAGTTGGCGAAGTCGGGCGACACCGTCACGGTGCCCTCGCTGCCCGGCCCGCAGACGCCGGACCTGACCGCCTGGCGGCGCACCTTCGGCGACGCCGCCGGGGCCGCCGGCCCGGCCGCGGACACCGTGCTGGTCGGCCACAGCGTCGGCGGGGCCAATGTGCTCCGCTTCCTGGAGCAGTACGACGCCGAGGCACACGGCCGCTTCGCCGGTGTGCTGCTGGTCGCCACGCCGGCCAGGGACGTCGGCTACGACGTACTGAAGGAGTTCTTCGCCGAGCCGTTCGACTGGGAGCGGATCCGGGCCACCGCGGAAGGCTTCCGTGTGCTCCAGGCCCTGGACGACCCGGTCAACCGGCCGGACCCGGCCGCGCACGCCCGCGACCTGGTGGCCGGGCTGGGCGCCACGGCCGTGATCACCGCGGAGGGCGCGCACTTCGGGGCGACGCCGGACGACCACGTGGAGGTGCCGGAGGCGGCGCGGCTGGTGCGGGAGCTGCTCGCGGCGCGGCCGCGGGGGTGAGGCGGGGGTGAGGTGGGGTGTCGGGGGTGTCAGGGTGGCGGGGCGGGGTGTCGGCGCCGCCGGGGCCGGGCTCTGGGGGAGATCCCCGATCTGTCCCTGATCTCCGGCGCAGAGCCCCGTTTGCCCTGCCCCCGGCCCCGGTGTGGCCGCTACGGTGGAACCCTCGGTGGGCCGGTCCGCGTTGGGCCGGGTGGGGGCCGGTTCGGCTGGCGGAAGGTGGCTCGTGATGGACGTGCTCGGCGTGATGCTCGGCCTGGCCCTGCTCTTCGGGCTCGCGGTGGTGGTGTTGGCCGTGGTCGGCACCGTGAAGGCGGCGAAGGCGGTGGCCCAGAAGGTCGAGCGGCACGAGGCCAACGCCCGGCGCGCGGTCGAGAACGTCACCCTCAAGGCGAAGACGTACACCAAACCCGGCCCGCAGGGCCAGATCTCGGCCGTCCGGCTCGGGCTGCGGACCTCCCTCGACGGCACCCGCCAGGTCCTGGAGAGCGGCCTCACCCAGGACGGTCAGCTCGGCGAGGCGCTCGCCCTGCTGCGGCGGCTGGACGCCCACGCGGCGGAGCTGGACGGGGAGCTGCGGATCCTGGAGCGCGAGCCGGACTCCGGGCGGATCGCGGCCAAGCTGCCCGAGCTGCGGGAGCGGGCTGAGCGGATCACGCACTCCGCCGAGACCATGCGCTGGGCCGCCCAGGACCGGATGCAGCGCTTCGCGGACGACGAGCTGAGCCGGCTCAGCCAGGAGTGCGAGAGCGAGGCGGGCGCGCTGCGGCACTGGGACTCCTCGGGCGGGGCTTCGGCGGGTGGTGTCGGGGGCTCGGGCGGGGCTGGTGCCGGGAGTGGCGCGGACGGGGGTCCTGCCCAGGGTTCCGCCACCGGGAGGCCCGCCACCGGGGGGCCCGCCACCGGGCGCGAGCAGGTGCAGCGGGCCGGGCTGACCGACGGCAAGGGCGGGCGGCCGAGCGCCGAGGAGCTGCTGGGGCTGGCCGACCCGCTGGCGCGGCTGGCGGACCGGCTGCGGAAGCCGTCGACGGGCCCTTCGGCCGGCTGAGCGGCAGCGGGGCCTGCGGGCCGTTAGGACCGAGCGGCCCGCGGGGCCGTGGGTCGGAGTGGTTGTGGCCTGAGCGGTCACGGGCTTGAGCGGTTGTGGGCCGGGGTGGTGGGGCTGAGCGGTTGTGGGCTTGAGGGTCGAGAGGGTGTGGGGCTTCGAGTTGCGTCCGGGCCTTCGGGTTGCGTCCGGGGTTCCGGGGTCGCCTCCGAGCCGGTCCGGGCGCTGTCCTCCGGGCCGGGCGCGGAGTAACCTCCGCCTCATGCCCGCCGACCTCGCGCTTGTCACCGATTCCACGGCCTATCTGCCGCAGGAGGCCGTCGACCGGTACGGAATTTCCGTGGTCCCGCTGAGCGTCGCGGTCGGTGACGCGGTCCTCGCCGAGGGCGTGGAGATCTCCCCCAAGGACGTGGCCGAGGCGCTGCGTGGCAAGCAGCGGGTGACGACGTCCCGGCCCAGCCCCGAGGCCTTCGCCGCCGCCTACCGGGCGGCCGCCGAGGCGGGCGCGCCGGGGATCGTCTCGGTGCACATCTCCGGCGAGCTGTCCGGCACCGTGGAGGCGGCGCGACTGGCGGCCGCCGAGGCGTCCGTCCCGGTGCAGGTGGTGGACAGCCGGCTGGTCGGCATGGCCCTCGGGTACGGCGTGCTGGCTGCGGCGGAGGCGATCGCGGCCGGGCAGGAGCTGGCCGAGGTGGCCGCGGCCGTCACTCGGCGTACGGCGCTGACCAGCGGTTTCTTCTACGTGGACACCCTTGAGTACCTGCGCCGCGGTGGCCGGATCGGGGCGGCTCGGGCGCTGCTCGGGTCGGCCCTGGCGGTGAAGCCGCTGCTGCACCTGGACGGTGGGCGGATCGAGCCGCTGGAGAAGGTGCGGACGGCCTCGCGGGCGATCGCCCGGCTGGAGGAGGTCGCGGTCGAGCAGGCGGGGGAGCGGGAGGTCGACATCGCCGTCCACCACCTGGCGGCCGAGGACCGTGCCGAACCCCTCGCGGAGCGGCTGCGGGGCCGGGTCCCCGGGTTGCGGGAGCTGTACGTGGGCGAGGTCGGCGCTGTGATCGGTGCGCATGTCGGGCCGGGGCTGCTGGCGGTGGTGGTCTCGCCGCGCTGAGGCGGGATCGGGTGGCGAGTAGTCAACTCTGAGGGGCGCTCCTCCCTCGTGTGAGTGACCTGATTTATCCACAACCCCCGGGTTGTCCACAGGCTTTCGGAAATTCTCGCGCGGGCGTCGGACCGCTCCTACCGTGCTCCGCATGACGAGCCTGACAAGCACGAAGACCGGCGCGCGCAAGCGCCAAGAGGTGATTGAGGCCGCGCGCCTGCGGATGGCGGCCCTGTTGCCGGCGGCCGATGCACAGGTCGGGGCGGGGGAGCCGACGACCACCGGGCCGCCGCCCGGTGGGTCGGCCGAGTCGTCCTTCGAGTCGTTGTCCGAGGCGTCGTCCGGTTCGCCGGCCCAGGCATCCTCCGGGCTGCCGTTCGGTGTGCTGCCCGGTGGGGCGACCGCTGAGGTGGCAGGCGGTCCGGCCGCCGCGGGTGCGGTGCCCGCGAGCGGCCCGGTGGCGGGCGAGCCCGGCCGTGTGCCGTTCCGGTTCGGCCCGGCGGTGATGCTCGACCGGCGGGCCGTGGTGGGGCTGATCGTCCTGCTGCTGCTTGCCGCGGGCTACGGCGTGCAGCACTTCTGGCTGGCCCGGCCCCAACCCGTCGACGTGCCGGCGATGGCGGTCGCCTCGGCGGAGCCGGAGGTGCGCGTTCCCGGCTCGCCCGAAGCCGCCCCCGGCCCGGCTCCGCCCACTGCGGGCAGCCCGGACGCGAGCACCGTGGTGGTGGTCGACATCGGCGGCCGGGTGCACTCGCCCGGCCTGCACGCCCTCCCCGGCGGCTCCCGGGTGGCCGACGCCCTCCGCGTGGCCGGTGGCCCCTTGCCCGAGACGGAGACCAAGAACCTCAACCTGGCAAGGGTGCTGACTGACGGTGAGCAGATCCTCGTCGGCGAGCCCGCGGCCCCGCCGGCCGGCGGCGCGGGTGCCGGGCCTCCCGCTCCGGCTGGGCCGAAACAGCCGGTCAGCCTGAACCACGCCACCCCCGAACAACTCGACACGCTCCCCGGGGTCGGTCCGACGCTTGCCCAGCGCATCATCGCGTTCCGCGCGGCCCACGGATCGTTCCGCTCGCTCGACCAGCTCCGGCAGGTGAGCGGCATCGGCGAGCGCACCTATGCGGAGATCAAGCCGATGCTCACCCTCTGACCAGCGGCCTGGTCCGGCCCGTGCGTCTTGCCCGTCGCCGTTCCCCCACCGCCCCGCCGACCCCGCCGAAGGGAGGTGCCGTCATCGCCGCCACCATGACCGTCACCGTCCAGTCGCCCGTCCGCCCGTCCTCGACCCCACCGCCGGTCGGCGACCTTCGACTCCTCCTTCCCGCCGTCGCGGCGTGGTCCGTCACGGCGGCCGTCCTCGGCCCCGGCGCGTGCCACCGCTCCCTGCTGCTCCCGGCAGCGGCTGCGGCCGCGCTCGCCGCCGTCCTCCTGATCGCCCGCCCGGGCGTGCGCCGTCGCCGGGGCGCAGGCCTGACGCTGGCCGCGGTGCTGCTCACCGGTGCGGCGGCCACCGTCGTGACCATGCTCCACACCGCCGACCTGCACCGGGGCCCGCTGCCGGCACTGGCCCAGGTGGCCGGCCCCGCCCCCGAGGTGGGCGTCGAGCTGACCGTCAGCGGCGACCCGGAGGCCCGCACCTCCCGGACCAGAGGGACGGCCGCCGGGCAGGCCGTCGTCACCCTGGACGCCGTGGTGGACCAGGTCACCGTCCTGGCCGGTCCCGAACCGTGGCTGGGCACCGGCGCGACCAGGACCCGAACCCCGGTGACGGTCCTGGCACGCGGGCCGGACATCGAGCGGTGGCGGCGACTGCTTCCGTCGGCCCGGGTCGCCGTCGAGGCCGACGTCCGCCCCGCGGGGGAAGGCCACGACGACGAGTCGGCCGCGCTGCTGGTCGCGCACGGGCCGCCCCGCGAGCTCGCGCCGCCGAGCCTGCCGCAGCGGATCGCCGGCCAGCTGCGCGCGGGCCTGCGGTCCGCGAGCGACGGGCTCCCGCCGGACGCGCGAGGACTGCTCCCGGGGCTGGTCGTCGGGGACACCTCGCGGCTGCCCGGTGACCTCCTGGACGCCTTCCGGGCCACCGACATGGCGCATCTGGTCGCGGTGAGCGGTGCCAACCTCGCGATCGTCCTCGGCCTCCTGCTCGGCGCGCCCGGCCAGGCCGGCACGCCCGAACGGCGAGGCCTGGCCGCCCTGTTCGGGATTCCGCTGCGCACCACCGCGCTGCTCGGCGCGGCGGTCACGCTGGCCTTCGTCACCATCTGCCGGCCCGAACCCAGCGTGCTGCGGGCCGCCGGCACCGGTCTTCTCGGCCTGCTCGGGCTGGCCACCGGCCGTCCCCGCCAGGCGGTGCCCGCCCTGGCCGGCACCGTCCTGCTCCTGGTGCTCGTCGACCCCTACCTGGCGCGGTCCTTCGGCTTCCTGCTCTCGGTGCTCGCCACCACCGGGCTGCTGGCCCTCGGCCCGCACTGGGCCCAGGCCCTGCGGGCACGGGGCTGGCCGCACCACCTGGCGGGCGCCGTCGGGGCGACGGCCGCGGCGCAGGCGCTCTGCGCACCCGTGACGGTGGTGCTGTCCGGGCACGTCAGCCTCGTCGCCGTCCCGTGCAACCTGCTGGCCGAGCTGGCCGTGGCCCCGGCGACGCTGCTCGGCTTCGCGGCGCTCGTGCTGGATCCGCTCTCCCCGGCAGCGGCCCGGCTGCTCGCGGAGGTGGCGGGCCTCCCGGCCGGCTGGCTGGCGGCGGTGGCCCGGCACGGCGCCGATCTGCCGGGCGGGCAGCTCTCCTGGCCGGGCGGACTCCTCGGCACGGTGACGCTCGGGCTTGCCACCGTGGCGCTGTGCTGGACGGTGCCGCTCCTGCTGCCCCGGCGGGCCCGAGCGGCCGGCCGCCGCGTTCGTGGCGGGTGGATCCGTCCGGTGGTCGCGGGCCTGCTCTTCCTCGTCCTGCTGGCCGTGCTGTTGCGCCCGCCCCTGCTCACCCGGCTCGCGACCGGCTGGCCACCCCCGGGGTGGCGGCTGGTCATGTGCGACGTGGGCCAGGGCGACATGCTGGTGCTGCCGGTGGCTTCGGACGGCGATTCCGCTCCGGACAGTGCGTTGGTGGTCGATGCCGGTCCGGATCCGCAGGCGGCCGACCGGTGTCTCCGCGATCTCGGGATCACCCGGGTCCCGCTCCTGTTGGTGACCCACTTTCATGCCGATCACGTGGAGGGTGTGCCGGGGGTGCTGCGGGGTCGCGCGGTCGGGGCGATCGAGGGAACGAGCGTGAACGATCCGCCGGGCGAGGCGGCCCGGGTGTCCGGGTGGGCGGCCGCCGCCGGGATCCCGTTGCTGCGGGCCCGGCGGGGTGAACGACGGGCGGCCGGGCCGGAGTTGTCCTGGCAGGTGGTCTGGCCGGAAGCGGAGCTGCCGGTGGAGGCGTCCGGCGCCAACAACGCCAGTGTGGCGTTGTTGGTAACCCTTGCGGGCGGGTTGCGGCTTGCTCTCCTGGGTGATCTCGAACCGCCGGCCCAGTCGGCGCTGCTGGGGAGGTTGGGAGGTGGGGTCAAGGTGGACGTTCTGAAGGTGGCTCATCACGGTTCGGCGCACCAGGACTGGGAGTTGGCCGCGGCGCTACGCCCCCGGTTGGCGTTGGTCTCCTGCGGCGAGGGCAACCCGTACGGTCACCCGTCGGCCAGGACGGTCGATCACTTGCGTTCTCTGGGTGCCACGGTGCTGCGTACGGACCGTGCCGGGGACATCGCCGTGACGGGCGACGCCCCGGCCCACCTCGCCGCAGTCGTCCACCCGCACGACGCCCATGCCGTGCACGGGCCCCGCGCTTCCCATGGCCTCCACCCGGCCGGCGGGCCGCGCGGCCCGCCGGCCTGACCGTCGCCCGCTCTCCTGCCCTCCTCACCGGGAGGAAGGGGACAGGGTGGGGAGGGAGGGAGGGAGGGGGTGGGGGCGGGGCCCAAGGTGACACGCCGGCCCGGGCACTGCCCGGGCCGGCGCGAGAAGAGACCAGGCCACCGCTTCGGCCCTGGCCTGGCACTTCCGAAGCGGGCCCGGAGGGCCCACAGCGTGGAGGAGTAGGAAGTCGGACAGGCCGACTTCCTACTCCGGGGACTGCGGCGGTCGGCCCCGTCGGAAGGGCCGGAGGCGACACGACGACCCGACCCCGCCCAGCCGGACCGCCCGGCCCAGCCGGACCGCCCCGCCCAGCGACCGCCCGGCCCGGGAGGACCAGTCCGGCTCAGCAGGACCAGCCCGACCCGGGGGGTGAGGTGGGGGCGAATGGGGGACCGGGACGGACGGTCAGCTCTCCTCGCGCCAGCCTTCGGCCTCGGCGGCGATGGCGTCGAGGGCGCGCAGGTGGGCGGGGGTCCAGCCGTTCTCTGGGGGTTCCACGACGACCAGCCACTGGGCGTCCTCGGCGTCGTCCTCGCCGGCCAGGGCGTCCCGGACGATTTCGAGCTCGCCGAGGTCGGGGTGGTTGGCGCTGAGCTCCTCCGCGGCCTCCTGGGCGGCGTCGCGGTCGGGCAGGACGAGGAGCTGCCGGGCGTTCGGGTCGAAGGCGTCCGGCTGGTCGGTGGTGGAGTGTTCGGTCACCCGTCCATTTTCCAGGCGCGCGCCCGGCGCCTGCGCGCACCCCCGGACTCCGGGCCGGGCGGGCCTGTCCGTACCGCGTGGGATGCTGGTAGGCGATGGCCAGGAAGAGTGCACCCGACGACCTGCTCGCCCCGCTGACCCTCGTGGTCGGCCAGGAGGAGCTGCTGCTGGACCGTGCGGTCGCCCAGGTGGTGGCCGCGGCGAAGGCGGCGGACCCCGACACCGACGTACGGGATCTCGCGCCCGGGAGCCTCCAGCCCGGCAGTCTGGCCGAGCTGACCACGCCCTCGCTCTTTGCCGAGCGCAAGGTGATCGTGGTCCGGGCCGCCCAGGATCTCGGTGCCGACTCCGTGAAGGAGGTCAAGGCGTACATCGAGGCACCGGCCGAAGAAGTGATCATGGTGCTGGTGCATGCGGGCGGCGCCAAGGGCAAGGGGTTGCTGGACGCGGGGCGGAAGGCCGGCGGCCGCGAGGTCGCCTGCGCGAAGCTGGCCAAGGCGTCGGAGCGGTTGGCCTTCGTGAAGGGCGAGTTCCGCACGCTCGGGCGGTCGGCGACCCCGGAAGCGTGCCAGGCACTTCTGGACGCGCTCGGCAGCGACCTGCGCGAGCTGGCAGCCGCGTGCAGCCAGCTCACCTCGGACGTCGAGGGCACCATCGACGACACCGTGGTGGCGCGCTACTACAGTGGCCGGGCCGAGGCGACCGGCTTCGAGGTGGCGGACCTGGCGGTCACCGGCCGGGCGGCCGAGGCGCTGGAGCGGCTGCGCTGGGCGCTGGCCGTGGGGCAGCCGCCGACCGGCATCACCTACGCGCTGGCGTCCGGGGTGCGCAGCATCGGCCGGCTGGCGACGACCGGGCGGAACATGCGCCCGGCCGATCTGGCGCGTGAGCTGGGCATGCCGCCGTGGAAGGTCGAGCGGGTCCGCCAGCAGATGCGCGGTTGGACGGGCGATGGCGTGGCCACCGCGCTGACGGCGATCGCGCAGGCGGACGCCGCCGTCAAGGGCGGCTCCGACGACCCTGCCTACGCCCTGGAGCGGGCCGTGGTGGCCGTCGCCCGGGCCGCCCGGGCCGGCTCCCGCCCGTACTGACCGGAGCGGGAGAACGGGCGAGGCAGATGGCCTCGCCTACTTCCCGCCGATGGCCTTGAGGATGTCCCGGGTGTCGTCGAGCATGGCCCGCCGGACGGAGTCGCGGTCCAGCGTGTAGTCCTTGCCGACCTGGTAGTTGTCGGTCCAGTAGAGCGAGAACGTCATTCCGCCGTCCAGGACCTGCAGGTAGTAGTTGATGTCGTGGTAGGTCCTGTCGGAGCTGGTCGGCTCGTCGCCGTAGGCGTAGTAGGCCTCCTGGCCGAGGTTCGGCACGTCGGCGATCTCGTACTTCTGCTGCTCGAAGTAGTGCCGGGTGGCGGCGTATTCGGGCGAGGAGTCGACAGCCTTGTGCAGCTCGACGCGGATGTCGAGGGTGGCGTAGTCCGGGGTGTCGCTCCCGCTGACGGAGCGTTTCATCAGGGCGTAGCACCGCATGATGTCCATGGACCCGCTGCGGCCGGTGTGCTCCAGCGGGTAGTTGTCCACCATCTTGTACTTCTGCCGGAACGCGGTGAGCTTGCCCGTCTCGCAGATCTTGTCGATGGCGTGGTACCCGTGGATGCTCTGCGCCGAGGAGTGGCCCTGCACCATCCTGGGCACGACGGCCACGGTGCCGGACCAGACGACCGAGGCGAGGATGGCGCCCACGAACGCCCAGACGGCGTTCCGCCGCAGGTTCCCGCGCTGACGGCCGGACCCGCCCGGCCCGCCCGCCGCGCCGGGCGAAACCGGCGGCACTCCGGGGGAGGTGGGCGGCAGCCCCGGCGAGGTGGGCAGTCCGGGCGGCGGGCCGAACCCGGGGGCGCCCGCCGGCGGCGGTTGCTGCCGCGGAAAGCCGGTGAACCCCGGCTCGCCCTGGGTCGGCGGTGGTGGCGGTGGCGTCGCCATAGGTGCTGCCCCCCTGAGCCTTCAACGCTTTCAAGGATTCCGTCGAACTCGGCGATTTCGGCGAACTCGGGGATGTCCGAACTCGGCGAACTCGGCGGCTTCCACGGACCGGCGAAGGTGATCGCCGGCCGGCGCTCTCCACGATGGCGGTCCCTGCGACCGTGATCCCGAAACTGCCGTGACCGACCATAGCGGTCGGACCACAGAACGCGACAGGCGCCGCAGCAGCCTCGGGGAAGAGGTCTGCTGCGGCGCCTGCCGCACTGCATGTGCACCGCACCCGCGTGGCGAACGCAGGCCGCGTGCGGTGCGAGTCTTGGTTCTCGCCTCGGGGATCCGGGTAGAGGGCCGGTTCGTCCCGAGGTGGTTGGGGCCCTGGGGCCCCGGGGGCGTCAGGCCTGGGTGGCGTTGACGCGCTTGGTGATGGCCGACTTCTTGTTGGCGGCCTGGTTGGCGTGGATGACGCCCTTGCTCACGGCCTTGTCGAGCGCCTTGGAGGCGGCGCGGGCCAGCACGACGGCCTTCTCGGTCTCGCCGGCGGCAGCGGCCTCACGGGCCTTGCGCAGAGCGGTCTTCAGCGAGGACTTGACGGCCTTGTTGCGCAGGCGCGCCTTCTCGTTGGTCTTGTTGCGCTTGATCTGGGACTTGATGTTCGCCACGAAAGAGCCTCAGTCTTGTGTGTTAAACGATTCTGGGGTCCCCCCGGCCGGAGGCTGGGGGAGGTTGCACCGCGCGGCCGTCGGACCAGCTGAGAGGGCATGCCGAGGCCAGGTGCAGCGCCCCACGCTACCAGGGGCGCACCGCCTGCCCCAAACCGGACGCCGCGGGAAGCGTTCACGTCCCGAGTGGCCCCGGGCAGCCGACTCCGTCGCAGCCGGGCCGGGGCCGGGTCAGGCCCGGAGCACTGGCTCCCCGTAGTGCTCGACCTCGGGGAACGGCTCGTAGAAGCGGTGCAGCAGCTCCCGCCACCGCTGGTACTCGGGGGAGCGGCGGAACCCCTCCGTGTGGTCCTCCAGCTGTTCCCACTCCACCTGGAGCAGGAACCGCGAGCCGCGGCCCTCGTCCAGGCAGCGCCGCAGCTCCAGGGAGCGGAAACCGGCCTGGACCGCGATCAGCGGCCGGGCCTCGGCGAAGGCGGCGAGGAAGACCTCCTCCTGGCCGGGAACGACGTCGAGCAGCGCACTTTCCAGGATCATGCGACGGCATCCTGCCGCACACCCGGACGCCGGGGGAACGGCCATCCGACGCCCCGGCGCAACCGATCGCCCGCCCGGGGAACGGCCGACCGACGCCCGGGCAACAGCCGACCGCCCCTGCGGGGGACAGCCGGTCGCCCCCACCGGAAGGCCCGCCGGAGCCCCCGGGAAGAACCGAACGGCGGGGCACGTCGCGCTCGTGGGAGTATGGGAGGAACTATTTCGATCGGACGACTGTCCGGTCCCCGGGAAACCGGTCAGCGATGACCAGGACACCCCCGGCCCCCGGACCAACGGAGAATCGGACCAAGGTGCCCGCGACCCCCAGCAATGTGCCAGAGCCCAGCCGTACCGACCCGGCGCTGATCCGCAACTTCTGCATCATCGCCCACATCGACCACGGCAAGTCGACGCTCGCAGACCGGATGCTCCAGATCACCGGTGTGGTCGACCCGCGGCAGATGCGCGCCCAGTACCTCGACCGGATGGACATCGAGCGCGAGCGCGGCATCACGATCAAGTCGCAGGCCGTCCGCCTCCCGTGGGCGCCGAAGACCGGGGCTGACGCCGGCACGACGCACATCCTCAACATGATCGACACCCCGGGCCACGTGGACTTCACGTACGAGGTCTCCCGCTCGCTCGCCGCGTGCGAGGGCACCATCCTCGTGGTGGACGCCGCCCAGGGCATCGAGGCGCAGACCCTCGCCAACCTGTACCTGGCGCTGGAGAACGACCTCACGATCGTCCCGGTGCTGAACAAGATCGACCTGCCGGCCGCCCAGCCGGAGAAGTACGCCGCCGAGCTCGCCCACATCATCGGGTGCGACCCGGAGGACGTCCTCAAGGTCAGCGCCAAGAGCGGCCTCGGCGTGCCGGAGCTGCTCGACCACGTGGTCGACCGGATCCCGGCGCCGGTCGGCGTCAAGGACGCCCCGGCCCGCGCGATGATCTTCGACTCGGTCTACGACTCCTACCGCGGCGTGGTCACCTACGTCCGTGTCGTCGACGGCCAGCTCACCAAGCGTGAGCGGATCGCGATGATGTCCACCGGCGCGACCCACGAGCTGCTGGAGATCGGCGTCATCTCGCCCGAGCCGAAGGTCGCCGACGGCCTCGGCGTCGGCGAGGTGGGCTACATCATCACCGGTGTGAAGGACGTCCGGCAGTCCAAGGTCGGTGACACCATCACCTCGATGCACAAGGGCGCGACCGAGCCGCTGGGCGGCTACAAGGACCCGCGCCCGATGGTGTTCTCCGGCCTCTACCCGCTGGACGGTTCGGACTACCCGCTGCTGCGCGACGCCCTCGACAAGCTGCGCCTGAACGATGCCGCGCTGGTCTACGAGCCGGAGACCTCGGTCGCGCTCGGCTTCGGCTACCGCTGTGGCTTCCTCGGCCTGCTGCACCTGGAGATCATCCGGGAGCGCCTGGAGCGCGAGTTCAACCTCGACCTGATCTCCACCGCCCCGAACGTGGTCTACCGCGTCGTGATGGAGGACGGCACCGAGCACACCGTCACCAACCCGAGCGAGTTCCCGACCGGCAAGATCGCCGAAGTGCACGAGCCGGTCGTGCGCGGCACCATCCTGGCGCCGAACGAGTTCGTCGGCGCGATCATGGAGCTCTGCCAGAGCCGCCGCGGCAACCTCCAGGGCATGGACTACCTCTCCGAGGACCGGGTCGAGCTGCGCTACACCCTGCCGCTCGCGGAGATCGTCTTCGACTTCTTCGACCACCTGAAGTCCAAGACCCGTGGTTACGGCTCCTTCGACTACGAGCCGATCGGCGAGCAGACGGCCGACCTGGTGAAGGTCGACATCCTGCTGCACGGCGACGCGGTGGACGCGTTCTCCGCGATCGTGCACAAGGACAAGGCCTACAACTACGGCGTGATGATGGCCGGCAAGCTGCAGAAGCTGATCCCGCGCCAGCAGTTCGAGGTGCCGATCCAGGCGGCGATCGGCTCCCGGGTGATCGCCCGCGAGACGGTCCGCGCGATCCGCAAGGACGTCCTCGCCAAGTGCTACGGCGGTGACATCTCGCGTAAGCGCAAGCTGCTGGAGAAGCAGAAGGAAGGCAAGAAGCGGATGAAGATGGTCGGTCGCGTGGAGGTCCCGCAGGAGGCCTTCATCGCCGCGCTGTCCACCGACGCCGAGGCGCCGAAGGAGAAGAAGTAACCGACGGCGCACGAGGGGCCCGGGGCGATCTGATCAGCCCCGGGCCCTCGGCGTGTCCGGCCGGCCGGGGGTGCCACGCCCGGGCCCGCCGGGGTCACCGCAGCGACCACACCACGCCGTTGACGATGAGCGCCTTGGTCAGCCGCCCGGTCAGGCCGGTGAGCACGGTGGGCCGCATCGAGTCGTCGCCGTGGATCAGCTGGACCATGCCGTCCCGGCGGCCGAGGCTCAGGCACTGCACCGCGTACCGGAACGCGAAGGGCTTGTCGGTGCCCCCGGCGAGCAGCTTGCCGAGGTAGCGGCCCATCGGCTGGGCGGTGGCGCAGGCCATCCGCAGGGTGCCGGTGCCGGGGACGGTGACCTCGGCGGCGTCGCCGATCACGTGGACGTCGGGGTGCGAGACCGAGCGCAGGTGGCTGTCGACCACGGCCTGGCCGGCCGCGTTGACGGTCAGGCCGGCCTCGGCGGCCAGCGGGTGCGGCTCCAGAGCGGCGGCCCAGGCGACCACGTCGGCGGGGATCCGGCCGGCGGTGGTCTCCAGGCCGTCCGGGTCGACGGCGGTGACGGTGCTCTGCTCGTGCACCTCGACGCCGAGCCGGCCCATCACGTCCAGGACGTGGCGGCGGCCGCGGGCCGAGAACCAGCCGCCGACCTGGCCGGCGGCGACGATCCGGACCTTCCAGCCGGGGTTGGCCTCGGCGATCTCGGTGGCCAGTTCGATGCCGGTGGCGCCGCCGCCGACCACGGCGACGGTGCCGGGGCGGCCGGCGGTGCGCAGCCGCCGGCCCAGTTCGGCGGCCCGCTCGACGGGGTAGGCGTGCTCGGCGGCGCCGGGGACGCCGTGCCAGGCGGTGCGGCTGCCGAGGGCGTAGACCAGGGTGTCGTAGGGGACGGCCTCGCCGGTGTCCAGGAAGACCTTGCGGGCGTTGAGGTCGAGGGCGGTGGCGCGGGCCGCGATGTGTCGCACGCCGCGGCCGCGGACGACCTCGGCGACGGTGGGCCGGTGTGCGGGCCGGCCGGCGGCGGTCTCGTGCTGGCGGACGCGGTGCAGGAAGCGGGTTTCCGGGGCGATCAGAGTCACCCGGTTGTGCTTGCCGCGCCCGGGTCGCCGCGGTCAGTCCCGCGTAGCCGGCGCCCAGTACGACGATCTGCTTCTCGGTCATGTCGTCCGCCTCCTTCGAAGCGCCTTCTCGAAGCGCTCGCTGCGTTTTCGGGAAGGGGACGACGCGGCCGGTCGAACCGTGACAGTGACCTGCGTCACATGGCGCGCGGGGTCGGGCTAGCCGGCGATCGGCGCGATCCGGGTGAGCTTCTCGGGGTTGACCACCACGTACGCCTCGGTGATCCGGCCGTCGGCGACGGTGAAGGCGAGCACACCGCCGACCGCGCCGTCTGCGTCGTGCCAGAGCAGGCCCGGCTCGCCGTTGACCAGGGCGAACGCGAGGCCCATGTCCGGGGTGAACCACTTCGCGACCAGGCCGGCGACCAGTCGGGAGACCTTGTCGGCGCCGAACACCGGACGGGCACCGGCGGTGACGACCCCGCCGCCGTCGGAGTGCCAGACGACCTCCGGGTCGAGCACGGCGAGCAGGCCCTCGATGTCGCCGCGCGTGGACGCCGCGGCGAACGCCTCCACCGCCTGCCGGTGCTCGGCGCGGTCGGCGGTGGCGCGGCGGCCGCCGTCCTTCACCCGGCGCCGGGCCCGGGAGGCGAGCTGGCGGGTGGCCTCGGTGGAGCGGTCGAGCGAGGCGGCGATCTCGTCGAAGCCGACCGCGAACACGTCGTGCAGCACGAACGCGGCGCGTTCGGCCGGGGTGAGCTGTTCCAGGACGGCGAGCAGTGCCAGCGAGACCGACTCGCCGAGTTCGGCCAGCTCGGCGGGGGAGGAGGGGGAGTCCTGGTAGGAGACGGCCGGTTCGGGCAGCCACTCGCCGAAGTAGGCCTCCCGGCGGGCCCGGGCGGAGCCCAGCTGGTCGTAGCAGAGCCGGGTGACGACGGTGGTGAGGAAGGCCCGCGGGTCGGTGACGGCGGACTGGTCGGCGGACCGCCAGCGCAGCCAGGCCTCCTGCAGTACGTCCTCGGCGTCGCTGAACGACCCGAGCAGCCGGTAGGCGACCGAGCCCAGGTAGCGCCGGTTCACCTCGAAGGCGTCAGGGGTCGCGTCCGGGCTCGGCACGGCTGCAGCCGACGGGTCGTCACTCACAGGCCCCACGGTAGCGCCCGCCGCCCGGAAGGCGAAGATCGGAAGGCGAAGACCGGAAGATGAAGAGCCGGAGGGGGGCGCCGCAGTGGCCGGCGTCCCCCTCCGGCTCCTCGCCGGGCGTGCCCGGTCAGTCGACCTCGGCCACCGCCTCGGCGAACTGCGCCTTGTACAGCCGCGCGTACGCGGCGTCGGTGGCGATCAGCTCGTCGTGCGTGCCCTGCTCGACGATCGAGCCGTTCTCCATCACCAGGATCACGTCGGCGTCCCGGATGGTGGAGAGCCGGTGGGCGATCACGAAGCTGGTGCGGCCGGTGCGCAGCCGGGCCATGGCGCGCTGGATCAGTACCTCGGTGCGGGTGTCGACCGAGCTGGTCGCCTCGTCCAGGACGAGGATCGACGGCTGTGCGAGGAACGCCCGGGCGATGGTGATGAGCTGCTTCTCGCCGGCGCTGACGCCGGTGCCCTCGTCGTCGATCCGGGTGTCGTAGCCGTCCGGCAGGGTGCGGACGAAGCGGTCGACGTGCGCGGCCTTGGCCGCCTCGATGACCTGCTCGCGGGTGGCGCCGTCGGCGCCGTACGCGATGTTCTCGGCGATGGTGCCGCCGAACAGCCAGGTGTCCTGGAGGACCATGCCGATGCCGGAGCGCAGCTCCTCGCGGGACATGGCGGCGATGTCCACCCCGTCGAGGGTGATCCGTCCGCCGCTGACCTCGTAGAACCGCATCAGCAGGTTGACCATGGTGGTCTTGCCGGCGCCGGTGGGGCCGACGATGGCGACGGTCTGCCCGGGTTCGACCTTGAGCGAGAGGTCCTCGATGAGCGGCGTGTCGGGCTCGTAGCGGAAGGAGACGTCCTGGAAGGAGACCCGGCCGCGGACGGCGTCGGGACGTTCCGGCATGGCCGGCTCGGGGGTCTGCTCGGGAGCGTCCAGCAGTTCGAAGACGCGTTCGGCGGAGGCGATGCCGGACTGCACCAGGTTGGCCATGCTGGCGACCTGGGTGAGCGGCTGGCTGAACTGCCGCGAGTACTGGATGAAGGCCTGTACGTCGCCGATGGACAGCGCGCCGCTGGCCACCCGGAGCCCGCCGACCACGGCGACCAGCACGTACTGGAGGTTTGCGAGCAGTATCATCGCGGGCTGGATGATCCCGGAGATGAACTGGGCCCGGAAGCTGGACTCGAAGAGCGACTCGTTGTGCTCGCGGAAGGTCTCGGCGGACTCCTTCTGCCGGCCGAAGACCTTGACCAGGGCGTGCCCGGTGTACATCTCCTCGATGTGCGCGTTCAGCTGGCCGGTGGACTTCCACTGCTGGACGAACTGCGGCTGGGCCCGCTTGCCGACCTTGGTCGCCACGACCACCGAGAGCGGCACCGAGACCAGCGCGATCAGGGCGAGCAGCGGCGAGATCCAGAACATCATGGCCAGCACGCCGACCACGGTGAGCAGCGAGTTCACCACCTGGCCCATGGTCTGCTGCATGGACTGGCCGATGTTGTCGATGTCGTTGGTGACCCGGCTGAGCACCTCGCCGCGCGGCTGCTTGTCGAAGTAGCTGAGCGGCAGCCGGGCGAGCTTGGCCTCGACGTCCTGGCGCAGCCGGTAGCCGGCCCGCTGGATGGCGGTGGTGGCGAGCCGGCCCTGGACGATGCCGAAGACGGCGGAGGCGACGTAGATCGCCAGCACCCAGAGCAGCACGGTGCCGATCGCCCCGAAGTCCATGCCCTGGCCGGGGGTGAAGTCGATCGAGGAGAGCACGTCGGCGACGTTGCCGTCGCCGCCGGCGCGCAGGCCCGCGATGACCTGCTCCTTGGTGGTGCCGGCCGGGAACTTGTCGCCGACCACGCCGGCGAAGATCAGGTCGGTGGCGTTGCCGAGGATCTTGGGGCCGGTGACGGCGCAGCCGATGCTGAGCACGCCGAGCGCGAGGACGCCGGAGAGCAGGGCGCGTTCCGGGCGCAGCAGCTTGAGGACGCGTTTGCCGGAGCCCTTGAAGTCCATCGACTTCTCGGCGCCCTGGCCGCCCATGAACCGGCCGGGGCCGGCCGGGCCGCGGCGGGCGGCGGCGGACTGCGAGTCGCTGCGCGGCTCGCCGGGGCCCGCCGCGCCGGGGCCCGGGCCCTGCTGTGCCGGGCCCTTCGTCAAGGGCGTCTTCTTGTCCGCGGTGGTCACGCCGCCTCCTGCTCGGTGAGCTGGGAGAGCACGATCTCCCGGTATGTCGGGTTGCCGGCCATCAGCTCGCCGTGGGTGCCGCTGCCGACGACGGCGCCCTCGTCCAGGACGATGATCCGGTCGGCGTCGCGGATGGTGGAGACGCGCTGGGCGACGATCAGCACGGTGGCGTCGGAGGTCTCCCGGGCGAGCGCCTTGCGGAGCCTGGCGTCGGTGGCGTAGTCGAGCGCCGAGAAGGAGTCGTCGAACAGGTAGACGCCGGGCTTGCGGACCAGTGCGCGGGCGATCGCGAGGCGCTGGCGCTGGCCGCCGGAGACGTTGCTGCCGCCCTGGGCGATGGGCGCGTCCAGGCCTTCGGGGAGGAGCTCGACGAAGTCCCTGGCCTGGGCGACGTCGAGGGCGTGCCAGAGCTCCTCGTCGGTGGCGTCGGGCCGGCCGTAGCGCAGGTTGCTGGCGACGGTGCCGGTGAACAGGTAGGGCTTCTGCGGCACGAGGCCGACGGTCTCGGCGATGGCCTCGGGGGCGAGGTCGCGCACGTCGACGCCGTCCAGCAGGACCTGCCCGGAGGTGGCGTCGAAGAGCCGGGGGACGAGGCCGAGCAGGGTGGACTTGCCGCTGCCGGTGGAGCCGATGACGGCGGTGGTCTGGCCGGGGCGGGCGGTGATGTCGATGCCGCGCAGTACGGAGGCCTCGGCGCCCGGGTAGCGGAATTCGACGTCGCGCAGCTCCAGGTTGCCCCGGGCCAGCACCTCGGTGACCGGAGCGGACGGCGGGACGACGCTGGAGCGGGTGTCCAGCACCTCCTGGATACGCTCGGCGCAGACCTCGGCGCGCGGCACCATCATGAACATGAAGGTGGCCATCATGACGCTCATCAGGATCTGCATCAGGTAGGAGAGGAAGGCGGTCAGCGCGCCGATCTCCATGCCGCCGCTGTCGATCCGCTGTGCGCCGAACCAGAGCACGGCGACGCTGGAGACGTTCACCACCAGCATCACGAGCGGGAACATCAGCGACATCAACCGGCCGACCTGGAGCGAGACGTCGGTCAGCTCCCCGTTGGCGCCGGCGAACCGGGTCTGCTCGTGGTCGTCTTTGACGAAGGCTCGGATGACCCGGATGCCGGTGATCTGCTCGCGCAGAACCCGGTTCACGGTGTCGATCTTCGTCTGCATGCTGCGGAACTTGGGGCGCAGCGAGCGGACCAGCAGGGTGACGACGATGCCGAGCACCGGGACGACGGCGAGCAGCAGCCCGGAGAGCGGGACGTCCTGGTTGAGCGCCATGATGATGCCGCCGACGCACATGATCGGCGCGGCGACCATCAGCGTGAAGGACATCAGGACCAGCATCTGGACCTGCTGGACGTCGTTGGTGGTGCGGGTGATCAGCGAGGGGGCGCCGAACTGGCCGAGTTCGCGGGCGGAGAAGCTCTGCACCCGGTCGAAGACGGCGGCCCGGACGTCCCGGCCGACGGCCATCGCGGTGCGCGCGCCGTAGTAGACGGCGCCGATCGAGCAGAACGCCTGGGCCACGGTGATGGCGATCATCACGCCGCCGAGCCGCAGGATGGTCCCCGTGTCGCCCTTCACCACACCGTCGTCGATGATGTCGGCGTTGAGTGTGGGCAGGTAGAGCAGGGCGAGCGTCGAGACCAGCTGGAGCAGCACCAGCAGGGTGATCGGTCGGGAGTAGGGGCGCAGGTACGCCCGGAGCAGTCTGATCAGCACTGGCACACTCTTGTCGTCGGCAGTGGGATTCGCATCCCGATTCTCGTTCTTTGGTGGACTCGTACAGGCGATTCTGGGTACGCCGCCCGGATGTTTGTCCAGTCCTTTGCCTCCTTTGCCCGGTGTTGCGGTGGAGCCGGTTGCGGGCGCTCTCGCAGGCTGCACCCGGCGCCCGGAGGCGTGCCAGGCTGTCCCGCCCTCTTACGGAATGACCGGTTTCCCCCTAGGCTGCTGATTGCCCCCTTGTTACTCACCGGTACCAGTCCGGTCGGTCGGGGGCCCGGCGACCGCCCCCACGGGAGCCGCGACAATCCCTCAGACGGCCACCCGCCCCCGGAGGTCCTCGTTGAGTTCCGCGCAGTCCCTGATCGACTCCGGCCGTGCCGACATCGTTGCCGCGCGTCCCGCCTCCGTCGCCCACCTGTTCCAGGAGCGGGTCGCCGCCACCCCGGCCGGTGAGGCGTACCGCTTTCCCGTCCCGGTGGACGAGCACGCGGCGGACAGCACCCCCGGCGCCGAGCAGTGGCGCTCGCTGACCTGGGCGCAGACCGCCACCCGGGTGTACGCGGTGGCCGCAGGCCTGCTGTCGCTGGGCATCCAGCCCGAGGACCGGGTCGCGCTGGCCTCCTCCACCCGGCTGGAGTGGGTCATCGCCGACCTCGGCAACATGTGCGCGGGCGCGGCCACCACCGCCGTCTACCCGAGCACCAACGCCGACGAGACGGCGTTCATCCTCTCCGACTCCGGCTCCAGGGCCCTGTTCGCCGAGAACGCCGCCCAGCTCGCCAAGGCCGTCGCCGAGGCCGACCGGCTGCCCGAGCTGCGCACCGTCGTCCTCTTCGACGCGCCCGCCGAGGCTCCCGAGACCGGCGGGCTGAACGTGCTCACCCTGGCCGAGCTGGAGCAGCTCGGCGCCGAGTACCTGGTGCAGCACCCGGACGCCGTCGAGAAGACCATCGCCGCGCTCGACAAGGAGCAGCTGGCCACCCTCATCTACACCTCCGGCACGACCGGGCGTCCCAAGGGCGTGCGTCTGGTGCACGACTGCTGGGCGTACGAGGGACGGGCCCAGGAGGCCAGCGGGCTGCTGGCCGCCGACGACGTGCAGTTCATGTGGCTGCCGCTCTCGCACGTCTTCGGCAAGACGCTGATCTCGGGGCAGATCGCCACCGGCCACGTGATGGCCGTGGACGGCAGGGTCGACCGGATCATCCACAACCTGCCGGTCATCCGGCCGACCGTCATGGCCTCGGCGCCGCGCATCTTCGAGAAGGTCTACAACGGCATCGCCGGCAAGGCCCGGGCCGAGGGCGGCGCCAAGTACAGGATCTTCATGTGGGCGGCGCAGACCGCCCGGGAGTACGCCCGGGTCGTCCAGGACAACCGGGTCGCCACCGGTGTCGGCAGTGCCCCGCTGGGCCTGCGGCTGCAGCACGCGCTCGCCGACAAGCTGGTGTTCGCCAAGATCCGGGCCGCCTTCGGCGGGCGGCTGCGCGGCGCGGTCTCCGGCAGTGCCGCGCTCGCCCCCGAGATCGGCTACTTCTTCGTCGGCGCCGGGGTGCCGATCCTGGAGGGCTACGGCCTGAGCGAGACCAGCGCCGGCTCGTCCGTCAACCGTGCGGAGGACGTCCGGGTCGGCACGGTCGGCCGCGCGCTGCCCGGCACCGAGGTCCGGATCGCCGAGGACGGCGAGATCCTGCTGCGCGGCCCCGGCATCATGCGCGGCTACCACAACCTGCCGGAGAAGACCGCCGAGGTGCTGGAGGCCGACGGCTGGTTCCACACCGAGGACATCGGCGAACTGTCCGCGGACGGCTTCCTGCGGATCACCGACCGCAAGAAGGACATGTTCAAGACCTCCGGCGGCAAGTACGTCGCGCCCAGCGAGGTCGAGGGCAAGTTCAAGGCGGTCTGCCCGTTCGTCAGCAACATCCTGGTGATCGGCAACGGCCGCAACTTCTGCACCGCGCTGATCGGCCTCGACGAGTCGGTGATCATGCCGTGGGCCGCCGAGCACGGCCTGGCCGGCAAGTCCTACGCCGAGGTGGTCGCCGACCCGCAGGTGCACAAGCTGATCGACGGCTTCGTGCAGCGCCTCAACTCCGGTCTCCAGCGCTGGCAGACGATCAAGAAGTTCACCCTGCTCCCGCGCGACCTGGACATCGAGCACGGCGAGCTCACGCCGAGCCTGAAGATCAAGCGCCCGGTGGTCGAGCGGACGTACGCCGACGCCGTCACCGAGATGTACGCGGGCGCCAACGAGGCCTGACCCGCTTCCGCCCCGTACGGCCCGGGCAGCCCGATCGTTTCGGGGCTGCCCGGGCCGTACGGGACAATGGGGTCATGCCCTCCGCACTCCCCGACGGCGAACCCGTGCCGTCCGACGGTTCCCTGCCCGCACACGCCCTCGCCGGGCTCGGGTCGCGGCCGTTCGGCTTCTACCTGCACGTGCCGTACTGCGCGAGCCGCTGCGGCTACTGCGACTTCAACACCTACACCGCCACCGAGCTGCGCTCCTCCGGGGCTGTCGCCTCCCAGGAGACGTACGCCGACAACGTGGTCGCGGAGATCAGGCTGGCCCGCAGGGTGCTGGGCGACGCCGACCTGCCCGTGCAGACCGTCTTCCTCGGCGGCGGCACGCCCACCCTGCTGCCCGCCCGGGATCTGGTGAAGATGCTCGCCGCGATCCGCGACGAGTTCGGGCTGGCGGAGGGCGCCGAGGTCACCACCGAGGCCAACCCCGAGTCCGTCGACCCGGCCTACCTCGCGGAGCTGCGCGCGGGCGGCTACAACCGGGTCTCCTTCGGCATGCAGAGCGCCCGCCCGCACGTGCTCCGGCTGCTCGACCGCCACCACACCCCGGGCCGCCCCGAGGCCTGCGTCGCCGAGGCCCGCGCGGCCGGCTTCGAGCACGTCAACCTGGACCTCATCTACGGCACCCCCGGCGAGTCCGACGACGACTGGCGGGCCTCCCTGGACGCCGCCATCTCCGCGGGCCCCGACCACGTCTCGGCCTACTCGCTGATCGTCGAGGACGGCACCAAGCTGGCCGCCCGGGTCAAGCGCGGCGAACTCCCGATGATCGACGACGACGTGCACGCCGACCGCTACCTGATCGCCGAGCAGGCGCTCGCCGCCGCCGGCTACTCCTGGTACGAGGTCTCCAACTGGGCCACCACCCCCGAGGGCCGCTGCCGCCACAACGAGCTGTACTGGACGGGCGCCGACTGGTGGGGCGCCGGTCCCGGCGCCCACAGCCACGTCGGCGGCGTCCGCTGGTGGAACGCCAAGCACCCCGCCGCGTACGCCGGCTCCCTCGCCGAGCAGCGCACCCCCGCCCAGGGCCGCGAACTGCTCACCGACGAGGACCGCCGGGTCGAGCGCATCCTCCTCGAACTCCGCCTCGCCGAGGGCATCCCGCTCGCCCTCCTGACGGAGACCGGCCTGAAGGCCGCCGAGCGGGCCCGCAGCGAGGGCCTGCTCGACCCCGTCACCTACGCCGAGGGCCGTGCCACCCTCACCCTCCAGGGCCGCCTGCTGGCCGACGCGGTCGTGCGTGACCTGGTGGACTGACGTACCTGATCGTCGATCCGATCAAGGGCGTCTGCGTGCTGTTGACCGAACCGAGCAGGGCGGCTGCCTCGGGGCTGCCGGACTACGTGGTCGAGCGGACCACCAAGTTCGGTGAGCCGGTTCCGATCGACCTGCTCGGCCTCGCCCTCGACACCTCGGAGTTCCAGGCTTACGTGTAGTCACTCGGGCAGGGTCACGAAGTCGATCAGTTCCTCGACCTTCGCCAGCAGGGCCGGCTCCAGGTCCTTGTAGGAGTCGACCGAGGCCAGGATCCGCTTCCACGCGGAGGGGCTGTCCACCGGCCAGCCGAGGCGGCGGCAGATGCCCTCCTTCCAGACCTCGCCGTACGGGACGTCGGGCCAGCCGGGGATGCCGACGGAGGCGGGCTTCACGGCCTGCCAGATGTCGATGTAGGGGTGGCCGACGACCAGGACGGCGTCGCCGGTCACCCGGGCCGCGATGCGGTGCTCCTTGGTGCCGGGGAGCAGGTGGTCGACCAGGACGCCGAGGCGTCGGCCGGGGCCGGGGGCGAAGTCGGCGACGATCGCGGGCAGGTCGTCGATGCCCTCCAGGTACTCGACCACCACGCCCTCGATCCGCAGGTCGTCGCCCCAGACCCGCTCGACCAGTTCGGCGTCGTGCCGGCCCTCCACGTAGATCCGGGACTCCCGGGCCACCCGGGCGCGGGCACCGGGGACGGCCACCGAGCCGGAGGCCGTCCGGCCGGGCGTGCGGGCGGGCGCGGGCGAGGCGGCCGCGGGCCGGACCAGCGTGACGACCGTGCCCTCCAGCAGGAAGCCGCGTGGCACCAGCGGGAAGACCCGGTGCTTGCCGAAGCGGTCCTCCAGGGTGACGGTGAGGCCCTCGGCGGTCTTCTCGCAGCGCACCACCGCCCCGCAGAAGCCCGTCGCCGCCTCCTCCACGACGAGGTCCCGCTCGGCGGGCACCTCCGGGGCGGGCTGTCGTCCCGCAGCCTGGCGGCTGGGAGGTGCCCCCATCTTCCACGGCGGGGTGAGGTCGGGTCCGTACTGGCGGCTGCGCATGCAGCCGACTATAGGCAGCGGGACCGTCACGGGCCCCGACAGCCGTCACAGACCCGGCGCGCCCCAGACCGGGAACCAGCGGGTGAGGTCCTTCTCCAGCCGCAGGTCGTTCCCGAGCATGGCGTTGACCTGCAGCTCCAGCGGGCTGTTCCGCTTCTCCCCGCCGCCCGGCACCGGCGCGAACGGGTAGAAGGTGCCGCGCTTGTACAGGTAGACCAGCGCCAGCGGCTGCCCCTCGGCGTCGCGGAAGGCGACCAGCGAGCAGAGCAGCTGCGGCCCGAAGCCGTTCGCCTCCAGCTCGCTGTTGACCGCGTGCAGGTCGTTGACCAGCTCCGGCAGCTCCTCGGGCGTGTGCCGGGCGAGCAGCCAGGAGTACCCGTACGCGTCCTTGGAGGCCTCGACCGGCACGCCGCCGCGTTCGGTGTCGGCGTCCAGCAGCGCCCGCACCTGCCGCTCGACCTCGCCGAACGCCCCGCCCTCGACGGAGGCGAAGCAGACCGACCCGACGCCGGTGGGGCGGAAGCCGGAGGCCGCCTCCAGGGTCAGCGCGGCGGACGGTACGCCGAACAGCTGGTCGAGGTCGGGCCTGACCGGCTTGGTGCGGCCGAACAGCGTGTCCAGGAATCCCACGGCGGTCCCTTCCGGAGGTGGTCCCGGCGGCCGGAGCGGCCCGGCCGCCTGAGGCGGTTCAGCGGCCGAGCTGGGCCGAGATCTTCGCCAGCTGCGCCAGCCGCTGCTCCAGCGACGGGTGGGTGGAGAGCAGCTGCGAGGCGGCGTCCCGGGCGCTCAGCGCCGGGGCGAAGTAGAAGGCGTTGTACGGCTGCGCCTTGCGCAGGTCCTTGGTGGGGATCGCGGCGATCTGGCCGGTCACCTTGGTCAGCGCCGAGGCGAGCGCGCTGGGCCGGCCGGTGAGCTGGGCGGCGGCCCGGTCGGCGGCCAGCTCGCGGTAGCGGGAGAGCAGCCTGGTCAGCAGGAAGCTGATCGCGTACACCACCACCGACACCAGCGGGATGATCAGCGCGGCGATCGCGGCGTTGGAGTCGCTGTTGTTCCGGCCGCCGCCCATGAAGCCGCCGTACATCGCGATCCGGGTCATCGCCCCGGCCAGCACCCCGAGGAACCCGGCGATGGTCATCACCGCGACGTCCCGGTGGGCGACGTGCGACAGCTCGTGCGCGAGCACGCCCTCCAGCTCCTCCGGATCCAGCCGTCGCAGCAGCCCGGTGGTGACGCAGACCACGGCGTTCTGCGGGTTGCGGCCGGTCGCGAAGGCGTTCGGCATGTCGTTGTCGGCGACCGCCACCCGGGGTTTGGGCATGTCGGCGAGTGCGCAGAGCCGGTCGACGGTGCCGTGCAGCTGGGGGTACTGCTCCGGGGTGACCCGGTGGGCGCCCATCGCCCGTTCGGTGATCTTGTCGCTGAACCAGAACTGCGCGACGAACAGCCCGCCCGAGATCAGCACGATCAGCGGCCAGGCCCCGCGCAGCAGTGCGATCAGCAGACCGGTGAAACCGACGTACAACAGCCCGATCACGAACATGGTCCCGACCATCCGGCCGGTCAGGCCGCGGTCCGGTGCGAAGCGGGTGTGCTGGCCCGAGGTCGACATCTCTGCTCCTCTGTTCGCCGTCCGCTATCGATGCTGCCACCCGGACGGGCGCGGGGCATCACCCCCGCGCCACGGACTGCGGGCAGGATCACTGTGGCCGGGCCGTTCCTGCCGTCGGACCCGGGCCTTACACTGGCAGGTACGGTTCTGGCACTCGTGTGTTCAGAGTGCCAAAGCCGGGGCCCGCAGTGGGGTCCGCAGCGGGACATACGGACACATGTCACATCGGACAACGTGCGAAGACGGAGGTGCGTGCCCCATGGCCGGTGAGGTCCGCCAGCTCGACGACCGCAAACTCGCGGTGCTTCGCGCCATCGTCCAGGACTACGTGGGCACCGAGGAGCCGGTCGGCTCCAAGGCCCTCGTGGAGCGGCACAGCCTGGGCGTGTCCCCGGCCACCGTTCGCAACGACATGGCGGCGCTGGAGGACGACGGCTACATCCACCAGCCGCACACCAGCGCCGGGCGGATCCCCACCGACAAGGGGTACCGCCTGTTCGTCGACCGGCTGGCCGAGGTCAAGCCGATGAGCGCGCCCGAGCGGCGGGCGATCCGGCACTTCCTGGACGGCGCGGTCGACCTCGACGACGTGGTCGCCCGTACGGTTCGGCTGCTCGCCCAGCTCACCCGGCAGGTCGCGGTGGTCCAGTACCCCTCGCTCTCCCGGTCCACCGTGCGCCACATCGAACTGGTGGCGCTGGCCCCGGCCAAGGTCATGCTGGTCCTGATCACCAACACCGGCCGGGTCGAGCAGCGGCTCGTGGACTGCCCGGGCACGGTCGGCGAGACCGTCCTGGCAGACCTGCGTGCCAAGATCAACACAAGGGCCGTCGGGCAGCGCCTGCCCGAGGTCCCGGAGCTGCTGGACGAGCTGCCGTCCCAGTTCGAGGCGGCCGACCGGCCGGCCGTCACCACCGTCCTGGCGACGCTCTTCGAGGCGCTCGCCGAGCAGAACGAGGAGCGGATCATGCTGGCCGGCACGGCCAACCTGACCCGCTTCGGGCACGACTTCCCGCTCACCATCCAGCCGGTGCTGGAGGCGCTGGAGGAGCAGGTCGTCCTGCTCCGCCTCCTGGGTGAGACGGCCGACGCCGGGATGACGGTCCGGATCGGCCGGGAGAACGCGTACGAAGGGCTCAATTCCACCTCGATCGTCTCCGTGGGCTACGGTTCGGGCGACGAGAGCGTGGCCAAGCTGGGTGTGATCGGTCCGACCCGGATGGACTACCCGGGCACAATGGGGGCGGTGCGAGCGGTGGCACGGTACGTGGGCCAGATCCTGGCCGAGTCGTAGGAACGGCCACCATCGGACGGCCGATGGTGGTACCAGTCGCAAGCACTTCAACAGGCGGAACAAGCGGAGCATTTGGTGGCCACGGACTACTACGCGGTACTCGGCGTCCGACGGGATGCGGGGCAGGACGAGATCAAGAAGGCGTTCCGGCGCCTGGCACGCGAACTGCACCCGGACGTCAACCCGGACCCGAAGACGCAGGAGCGGTTCAAGGAGATCAACGCCGCCTACGAGGTGCTCTCCGATCCGCAGAAGCGCCAGGTCTACGACCTCGGCGGCGACCCCCTGTCGCCCAGCGGCGGCGGCGCGGGCGGATTCGGCGCGGGCGCGGCGGGCTTCGGCTTCTCCGACATCATGGACGCCTTCTTCGGCGCCGCCTCCGGTCAGCGCGGCCCGCGCTCCCGGACCAGGCGTGGCCAGGACGCCATGATCCGGCTGGAGATCACCCTGGAGGAGGCCGCCTTCGGCACCACCAAGGAACTCCAGGTCGACACGGCCGTCACCTGCACCACCTGCAGCGGCGAGGGCGCGGCCCCCGGTACCTCCGCGCAGACCTGTGACATGTGCCGCGGCAAGGGCGAGGTCTCCCAGGTCACCCGGTCCTTCCTGGGCCAGGTCATGACCTCCCGCCCCTGCCCGCAGTGCCAGGGCTTCGGCACCGTGGTGCCGACCCCGTGCCCGGAGTGCGCCGGTGACGGCCGCGTCCGCGCCCGCCGCACCCTGACCGTCAAGATCCCGGCCGGTGTCGACAACGGCACCCGGATCCAGCTGGCCGGCGAGGGCGAGGTCGGCCCCGGCGGCGGCCCCGCCGGCGACCTCTACGTCGAGATCGCCGAGACCAGCCACACGGTGTTCCAGCGGCGCGGCGACGACCTGCACTGCACCGTCACCATCCCGATGACGGCCGCCTCGCTCGGTACCCAGGTGCCGCTGCAGACCCTGGACGGGCTGGAGGAGGTCGACATCCGGCCCGGCACCCAGTCCGGCCAGTCGATCCCGCTGCACGGCCGCGGCATCACCCACCTGCGCGGCGGCGGCCGGGGCGACCTGATAGTGCATGTCGAGGTGCAGACGCCCACCAAGCTCGACGCCGAGCAGGAGGACCTGCTGCGCCGCCTCGCGGTGCTGCGCGGCGAGGAACGGCCCTCAGGCCAGTTCGCGCCGGGCCAGCAGGGGCTGTTCTCCCGTCTGAAGGACGCCTTCAACGGCCGCTGACCGCACCGGCGCCCGGTGACCCGGACCGGGTCACCGGGCGCCGTCGTTCCATCGCACAGAGATCTCAGGGGAACCCCCATGACCGCGCCCGTGTTCGTCGTCGAGACCGCGCAGCTCGCCACCGCCGCCCCCGGCGCGGTGGTCCGGCTGGACGGTCCGGAGGGGCGGCACGCCGCCGCCGTGAAGCGGCTGGAGCCCGGCGAGGCGGTGACCCTCGCGGACGGGCTGGGCCTCGGCGTGGACGGCACGGTGGCGGCGGTGCACGGCAAGGACGCGATCGACGTGGCCGTGACCGCCGTCCGGCGGGAGCCCGAGCCGGCGCCGCGGATCGTCGTCGTCCAGGCGCTGCCCAAGGGCGACCGCGGCGAGCTCGCCGTGGAGACCATGACCGAGGTCGGCGTGGACGTGGTGATCCCCTGGGCCGCCTCGCGCTGCATCACCCAGTGGAAGGGCGAGCGCGGCGCCAAGGCGCTGGCCAAGTGGCGGGCCACCGCCCGCGAGGCGGGCAAGCAGTCCCGCCGGCTGCGCTTCCCCGACGTCCGCGAGCCGGTGACCACCCGGCAGCTGGCGCCCGTCCTGGCCGGTGCCGCGCTCGCCGCCGTGCTGCACGAGGACGGCGCCGAGCCGCTGGCCGGTGCAACCCTGCCGGCGAGCGGGGACATCGTGCTGGTGATCGGCCCCGAGGGCGGGGTCTCCCCGGACGAGCTGGCCGCCTTCGCCGAGGCCGGTGCCAGGCCGTACCGGCTCGGTCCGTCGGTGCTGCGCACCTCCACGGCGGGCGTGGCCGCCGGCGCCCTGCTGCTGGGCCGCACCGGCCGCTGGAGCTGAGCCGTCAGCCCCGGGGCCGTCAGCCCCGGGGCCGTCAGCCCCGGGTCCTGAGGTCCCGGGGCCGTGGGCGGGCGTCCCCCACCCGGGTTGGCTGTTCCGGAAAACCCCGGTGCATCGTGTGCGGACGTGCCTAGGCTGACTGCGTGAGCGAATCTCCGAGCACCCCTGCCGGCGCCTACCTGCGCCACCCGCACCTGCACGGTGACCTGGTCACCTTCGTGGCCGAGAACGACGTCTGGCTCGCCCCGCTGGACGGCGGCCGGGCCTGGCGGCTGACGGCCGATCATGTCCCCGTCCGCAGACCGCGGTTCTCCCCGGACGGGCGGCACATCGCCTTCACCTCCACCCGGGACGGCGCGCCGGAGGTGCACCTCGCGCCGGTGGACGGCGGCCCGTCCCGGCGGCTGACGTACTGGGGCAGCGACCAGACCCAGCTGCAGGGCTGGACGGCCGACGGCCGCCCGATCGCCACCACCACCGCCGGGCAGGCCACCCTGCGCCGCACCTGGGCGCACGCCGTGCCGCTGGACGGCGGAGAGCCGGTCCGGCTGCCGTACGGGCCGGTCGGGGGCCTGGCGTTCGAGCCGGACGGCGACCGGGTGCTGCTGGTCTCGGCGAACAACCGGGACCCGGCCTGGTGGAAGCGGTACCGGGGCGGCCAGGCCGGCAAGCTCTGGATCGGCCGCGACGAGTTCGTCCGCGTCCACGAGGAGCTGGACGGGCAGCTCGACTCCCCGCTCTGGGTGGGCGGGCCCGGCACCGCCAGGATCGCCTTCCTCTCGGACCACGAGGGCGTCGGCGAGCTGTACTCCAGCCTCCCGGACGGGACCGACCTGCGCCGTCACACCACCTCCCCGGAGGGCTTCTACGCCCGCAACGCCACCACCGACGGCACCCGGGTGGTCTGGCACCGGGCCGGTGACCTCTGGCTGCTGGACAACCTGGACGACCAGGCCGGCGCCGACGCCACGGGCGGCGCCGGGCCGCGCCGGCTCGACATCCGGCTGGCCGGGCCGCGGGCCGGGGGGGGGGGGGGTACGGGGGGGGACAACACCCGGCCGGGGGGTGAAGCTACATAC
>NZ_JBVJCO010000029.1:37065-114614 GCF_055588525.1 Kitasatospora sp. NPDC041988 | reverse complement strand
GGTTTCTGCTTTGGTTCCTTCCCCCTGTGGGAACGCCTCCCACCGCCCCCTTCTTGTGCAGTCCCCCCCTCCCTTTCCCCCCCATCCCGACAACCCGCCCGGGCGGGTCTTTCCCCGGCCCCCCCCCACGCCCGGGGCCTCCCCTCCCAGTGAGGTCCCCGGGCGTTCGCAGGGCCGCCAGGCCCTGGGCGCGTTGCGTCAGTTGACGTTGACGCCGCTCCACGCGGCCGCCACCGCGTTGTACTCGGCGCTGCCCGAGCCGTAGAGGTCCGCCGCCGCGCTCAGCGTGCCGGTGCGGGCCGCCTTGTAGTTGGTGGTGGAGGTGAAGTAGACGGTCAGCGCGCGGTACCAGATGGCCGCGGCCTTGTCCCGGCCGATGCCGGTGACCGTCGAGCCGTTGGAGGTCGGGCTGTTGTAGCTGACACCGTTGATGGTCTTGGCGCCGCTGCCCTCGGCCAGCAGGTAGAAGAAGTGGTTGGCCACGCCCGAGGAGTAGTGGACGTCGAGGTTGCCCACGCCGGACGACCAGGAGTCGGCCGAGCCGCCGTCCTTGGAGGGCTTGTCCATGTAGCGCAGCGGGGTGCCGTCGCCGTTGAGGTCGATCTCCTCGCCGATCAGGTAGTCCGGCGTGTCGGTGGCGAGGTTGGCGTAGAACTCGACCATGGTGCCGAAGATGTCCGAGGTGGCCTCGTTGAGGCCGCCGGACTCGCCCGAGTAGTTGAGGCCGGCGGTGGCCGAGGTGACGCCGTGGGTCATCTCGTGGCCCGCCACGTCGATCTCGGTCAGCGGGTGGGTGTTGCTCGCGCCGTCACCGTACGACATGCAGAAGCACTGGTCGCTCCAGAACGCGTTCACGTAGTTCTTGCCGTAGTGAACGCGGCTGGTGGCGCCGACGCCGTTGTTCTTGATGCCGTTGCGGCCGAAGGTGTTCTTGTAGAAGTCCCAGGTGGCCGCCGCGCCGTACTGGGCGTCCACCGCGGCGGACTGACCGCTGGAGACGGTGCCGGTGCCCCAGACGTTGTCCGCGTCGGTGTACAGGGTGCCCGAGCCGGAGGTCCGGCCCTTGAAGTCGACGGTGGACTGGCCGCCGCGCGAGGCGTCCTTCAGCGAGTAGCCGCCGGAGACGCTGGTGGTGGTCAGCGGGACGGAGCCGACGAAGACGCCCTTGCCGCTGCCGGTCGCGGTCTGGACCTGCTCGTGGGTGGAGAGCACCTCGCCGCTGGCGGCGTCGGTGACCAGCAGCTGGCTGCTCGGGGTGCCGTCGGCGCGGACGCCCTCGACGGTCGTGCGGTACGCGAGGCGCGGGTTGCCGTCCGCGGCCCAGACCACCAGCTCGGCGGCGCCGGTCTGGTGGACCTCCTTCAGCGGGGACTCGTCCTTGTCGGCGGTGATGCCGACGGTGGCCTGCACGGCGCCGGAGGCCTGTGCGGCCGCCTTGTCGGCGGGGATCTGCGGGGTGAGGCTGGGCAGCGCGATCGTGGCGCCGACGGCCTTGTCCACGGCCTTCACGGCGCCGTCGGCGGCCTGGTGGACCACCAGGTCGCCGCCGAGGACGGGCAGGCCGGCGAAGGTGCGCTCGAAGCGGAGGTGGCGGGTGCCGTTGGCGTCCACCACGGCGTCCTTGGCGACCAGCTTCTCCTGGCCGCCCAGCGCCAGCGCCTTCGCCAGCGGGTCGGCCTGACCCTTCGCCACGGCGAGGACGGCCTCGCGCTGCTGCGATGCCTGCGCCTGGGCCGAGGGGGCCGGGGTGGCCTGGGCGGCGGTGCTCACCTGGATGACGCCGGTGAGGAGCGCGGTGGCGGAGAGTACGGCGCCGGCTGCGAGCTTTCGCTTCACGTACAGGTCCTTCCGGGAAACCGCGTGTGCGCGGTCGCACCTCGTCCCGGGGTGCCGGGGGTGACACCTGAGGGGCGGAACGGGCGCTGACGGGCTGCTCCGTGCGGTCGAGCGGCAGACCACCGGTGAGTGGGGCGGTGGCTGCCTTACGGGGCTGGCCGAAAGCATGACAATCCAACAAGTGAAATGACAGGTCTGGTTCATCAATTGGCCAGGTCTCGCCAGTCCGGCGGATTGTGAACAGGGCGACAAATCCGTCAAATCACCCCGTCTTGCAGCGGGTTACCGTCCGAACCGAGGCCTGATAGCGGGCCGGGCGCCGGGCCGGGAGCCAACCCCGCGCCGACGTCGGCGGGTTGGCGTGCGTTCACACCCCTGCAATGTCCTGGTACGTACCTGGCCACCCCACTGGCGGGATCCCGCCACGTGTCTCACTTGTCCACCATCAGGACGCCTGATAGCGGCAGTCCCACCCGCCGGTACGGTAAGGAGGTGGCCAAGCCCCTCGCACTCGACTTCGACCCGATCGCCCGCGCCGACGAGCTCTGGACCCGCCGCTGGGGCGGGGTCCCCTCGATGGCGGCGATCACCTCGATCATGCGCGCCCACCAGATCCTGCTCTCGCGGGTGGACACGGTGCTCAAGCCATACGGGCTGACCTTCGCGCGCTACGAGGCGCTGGTGCTGCTCACCTTCAGCCGGACCGGCGAGCTCTCGCTCTCCAAGATCGGCGAGCGGCTGATGGTCCACCCGACCAGCGTCACCAACACCGTCGACCGCCTGGAGCGGGCCGGCCTGGTCGCCCGCCGGCCCAACCCGCTGGACGGCCGCGGCGTACTCGCCTCGATCACCGACCGCGGCCGCGAGGTGGTCGAGGAGGCGACCCGGGAGCTGATGGCGATGGAGTTCGGCCTGGAGGAGTACGACGCCGGGCAGTGCCGCCAGGTGTTCGAGCTGCTCCGGCCGCTGCGGGTGGCGGCCGGCGACTTCACCGAGCCGGACGCGGCCACGGCCGAGTAGGGCGCGGCCGCGGCCGGGCGGGCCGCTGCACGGCGCACCCGTAAGCGGCGGCTACCCTCGTGGGAGCGGTGCGCGGAACCGGGCGCACCGGCCGATCCCTGCCGAGCGAGGCGATGAAGAGTATGAAGTCGAACCCCCTGCTGGGCTGGTACCGGGCCCTGGCCATCGCGACCGGTGTGGCGCTGCTGGTGTTCTGCGGCTTCATGGTCGCGAAGTACGGCTTCGACACCGCCGAGGACGTCACCACCTACGTCGCGATGCTGCACGGCTACCTCTACATCGGGTACTTCGTGGTCACCTTCCTGCTCGGCCAGAAGCTCAAGTGGCCGCTCGGCCGGATGATCCTCACCCTGGCCGCCGGCTGCATCCCGTTCGCCTCCTTCGTCGCCGAGCGCCGGGTGGTCCGCGAGGCCGCCGAGCAGCTCCCGGCCGGCGGCGCGGCCCGGCAGACCGCCGG
The DNA here is from genome assembly GCF_055588525.1 of Kitasatospora sp. NPDC041988. Taxonomy (NCBI): domain Bacteria; kingdom Bacillati; phylum Actinomycetota; class Actinomycetes; order Kitasatosporales; family Streptomycetaceae; genus Kitasatospora; species Kitasatospora sp. NPDC041988. The sequence continues at coordinate 111,301 of NZ_JBVJCO010000029.1, read as the reverse complement.
CGTCTGACCCCCGGCGTCCGGCCGCAGAGCCTGCGCGTACGCCCCTCCCCGTGCCGGGGAGGGGCGTTTCGGCGTTTCGGCCCGGCTTCCGTCGACAAGTACTAGGACGTCCGAGTAAATTAGTAGGACGTCCTAATAGCTGTGCCGTCCCGATGACGTGGCGGCCGTACGGAGCGGAGTTCGGGTCCATGGACGCCGAGGAGATCGAGCGCGGACGCCAGCGCTGGCAGCAGCGGTACGACAGCGCCCGCAAGCGGGACGCGGACTTCACCACCCTCTCCGGCGACGAGGTCGAGCCGGTCTACGGCCCGCCCGCCGGGCAGCCCGTCGAGGGCTTCGAGCGGATCGGCTGGCCGGGCGAGTACCCGTACACCCGTGGTCTGCACGCCACCGGCTACCGAGGCCGGACGTGGACCATCCGCCAGTTCGCCGGCTTCGGCAACGCGGAGCAGACCAACGAGCGCTACCGGATGATCCTGGAGGCGGGCGGCGGCGGCCTCTCGGTCGCCTTCGACATGCCCACCCTGATGGGTTACGACTCCGACGACGCCAAGTCGCTCGGTGAGGTCGGCCACTGCGGCGTGGCCATCGACTCGGCCGCCGACATGGAGGTCCTGTTCAAGGGCATCCCGCTCGGCGAGGTCACCACCTCGATGACGATCAGCGGCCCGGCCGTCCCGATCTTCTGCATGTACCTGGTCGCCGCCGAGCGCCAGGGCGTCGACCCGACGGTGCTCAACGGCACCCTGCAGACGGACATCTTCAAGGAGTACATCGCCCAGAAGGAGTGGCTCTTCGCCCCCGAGCCGCACCTGCGCCTGATCGGCGACCTGATGGCGTACTGCGCCGAGGGCATCCCGGCGTACAAGCCGCTCTCCGTCTCCGGCTACCACATCCGCGAGGCCGGGGCGACGGCCGCGCAGGAGCTGGCGTACACGCTGGCGGACGGCTTCGCCTACGTCGAGCTGGGCCTCTCCCGCGGCCTGGACGTGGACGTCTTCGCGCCCGGGCTCTCCTTCTTCTTCGACGCGCACCTGGACTTCTTCGAGGAGATCGCCAAGTTCCGCGCCGCCCGCCGGATCTGGGCCCGCTGGATGCGCGACCGCTTCGGCGCCAAGACCGACAAGGCGCAGTGGCTGCGGTTCCACACCCAGACCGCCGGCGTCTCGCTGACCGCCCAGCAGCCGTACAACAACGTGGTCCGCACCGCCGTCGAGGCGCTCTCGGCGGTGCTCGGCGGCACCAACTCGCTGCACACCAACGCCCTGGACGAGACCCTGGCGCTGCCCTCCGAGCAGGCCGCCGAGATCGCCCTGCGCACCCAGCAGGTGCTGATGGAGGAGACCGGCGTCACCAACGTGGCCGACCCGCTGGGCGGTTCCTGGTACGTCGAGGCGCTCACCGACCGGATCGAGGAGCAGGCCGAGGCGATCTTCCAGCGGATCCTGGACAAGGGCCGCGAGGACCACGAGATCGGCCCGATCACCTCCGGCATCCTGCGCGGGATCGAGGACGGTTGGTTCACCGGGGAGATCGCCGAGGCAGCCTTCCAGTACCAGCAGTCGGTGGAGAAGGGCGACAAGCGGGTCGTCGGCGTCAACTGCCACCCGCGCAGCGTCACCCCCGAGCTGGAGATCCTGCGGGTCAGCCACGAGGTCGAGCGCGAGCAGGTGCGCGTGCTGGCCGAGCGGAAGGCCGGCCGGGACGACGCGGCGGTGCGGGCCGGGCTGGACGCGATGCTGGCGGCGGCGCGCTCGGGCGAGTCGATGATCCCGCCGATGCTGGACGCGGTGCGGGCCGAGGCCACCCTGGGCGAGATCTGCAACGCGCTGCGCGAGGAGTGGGGGATCTACCGCGAGACCGCGCGCTTCTAAGCCGCGTGCACGCAGAGAGCCGCCCCGCACGTTCCCACGTGCGGGGCGGCTCCGTGCTGCGCCTGCTTCGATCTGCCGTGCTCAGCCTCCGGTCAGGCTGGGGTAGGGCCCGAGCAGCAGGTTGGTGAAGCGCCGGGTCCAGTCGGCGGTGATGGGCTCGCCGCTGACCAGCACCCGGTGCTCGACCGTCCCGGCGATGGTGTCGAAGATGATGTCGATCTCCTCGCCGGCGGTCACCTCGTCGTCGTCCGGGGCGAGCTCGCCGCGGGCCTGGGCGGCCGCGCGGCCCTGCCGGACCAGGCGCTTCTGCGGGTCGACGATGGCCTCCCGGATCCGCCGCCGCAGCTGCCGGTCACGGGTGCCCTCGGCGAACAGCGCGAGCAGTGCGGCCTGGCTCTCCGGGCGGGCCAGCAGGTCGGCGAACTGGGCGACCACCGCCTCGATGTCGGCCCGCAGGCTGCCGAGGTCGGGCATCACCAGCTCGTCGAAGAGGCTGGCGACGGCGTCCACCACCAGCTCGTTCTTGGACGGCCAGCGGCGGTACAGGGTGGTCTTGGCGACCTTGGCGCGGGTGGCCACGTGGCCCATGGTCAGCCCACCCCAGCCGAGCTCGGCGAGGGCCTCGCGGGTGGCGTCCAGGATGGCGAGGTCGGCGGCGGCGCTGCGCGGTCTGCCCTTGGCCCGGGCGGTGGTGGTGCCCTCGGGGCCCTCAGGGGCCTGTGGGGGGTCTTCCCGGTGGGCCGGGCGGGCCGGGGTGGGGGGCTGGGCGGCCGGCACCGGGCCTCCTTGCGATTTACTGGTAAGTAACATGGGTGGGACCGGCAACGGTAGCGACTCCTCGCCGTCCAGGTCAGCCTGGCCACCCGGGAAAGTGGGACAGCTCACGTCCCGGGAACGCCGGATGGGGTTGCGGCGGGGGCCCTCGATCCAGTTACGCTACGACTCGTAGCGAAAGCAGTGACAACCAGGCGCCGCGACCCCGTGGGACGGGAGCGGCGCGGGTGCGGGTGGGGATCCGCGCCGAAAGGTTCAGGCTACCGGGGGCCGGGCCGTCCACCTCGGGATTCGGTACCGCGCAGCCCGCGCGGGGCGACTTTCCGGAGGATGGTGCCCGCCGGAAGCGCGGACGGGGGAGGATAGTGCCATGCAGCCACGGAATTCGCGTCCCAACAGCTCCGCTCTGCGCGGTGCGGTCGACCTCGCCGCAGTGAAGGCAGCCGGCGAGGCTGCCCAGAAGGCCGAGCAGGCCCGGGCCGAGCGGGCCCGCCAGGCGGCCGCCGCCGAAGCATCCGGCGTGGCGGCCCCCCAGGCCCCGTACGAGCTCGTCATCGACGTTACCGAGGACACCTTCGAGGCCGAGGTCGTCCAGCGCTCCACCGAAGTGCCGGTGGTCATCGACTTCTGGGCCGAGTGGTGCGGGCCCTGCAAGCAGCTCAGTCCGATCCTGGAGCACCTGGCCGAGGAGTACGCCGGCCGGATCGTGCTCGCCAAGATCGACGTCGAGGCCAACCAGCTGATCGCGCAGCAGTTCGGCATCCAGGGCATCCCGGCCGTGATGGCCGTGGTGGCCGGCCAGCTGGTGCCGCTGTTCCAGGGCGCCGAGAGCGAGGCCAACGTCCGCAAGGTGCTGGACCAGCTGATCCTCGTGGCCGAGCAGCGCTTCGGCGTGGTCGGCGGCGCGGGGGCGCCGGCCGGCGAGCCGGGCGAGGCCGCGTCGTACGTTCCGGAGGACCCGGCCCTGGCGGCCGCGCACGATGCGCTGGACCGCGGGGACCTGGGCGGCGCGATCCAGGCGTACCAGAACGTGCTGGCGGACCAGCCGGGCAACACCGAGGCGAAGCTCGGCCTGGCCCAGGCGCAGCTGCTGCGCCGGGTGGAGGGGCTGGACCTGCAGGCCGTCCGGGCAGCGGCCGCGGCCGCCCCGAAGGACGTCGAGATCCAGCTCCAGGCGGCCGACCTGGACCTGGTCGGCGGCCATGTCGAGGACGCCTTCGGGCGTCTGGTGGACACCGTCGGGCGGACGTTCGGCGAGGACCGGGACACCGCTCGGCTCCGGCTGCTGGAGCTGTTCGAGGTGATCGGTACGGATGACCCGAGGGTGACGGCGGCGCGCACCGCGCTGGCCCGCGTCCTCTTCTGAGCCCGGTCGGAGTGGTCCTGCCGGTACGTACTGGCACGGCGGGTGACCTGCGGTGTCGCTGGAGATTTGGCGACAATCCGGTCATCGCGTAAGAGGTTTACCAAATCTTGACAACACCCGTGGGTGGTCACTTCGCGTGACCGCCCACGGGTGTTTCGCTGGTGTTTCCGGGGGATTTCGCCGTCACGATTCCTTCAATCCATCACTCAGGGTGTTCGAGCGTCCATTTTCATGATCATTGTCATTGGATGTTGGATTACCCGTCAGTAACGAACCCCTTGTGCTTCGCCCGGGATTCAAGCAGCATCGGCGACGCCCGGTCCCAGACTTCACCCCGCCGACAGCCGGTCGGCGAAACGGAGCGAGGGATCCCCACCGGGTGAGCCGTCGGCCGTGGCCGGCGGTAGGGAGGGCAGGGGGGTATCCGCGGTCCCACGGCGGTTCCTGTCCTTCGATCCGGCCGCGCGGCCCGCGCGGTCGCTGGTTGTCGCTCGGGGGTGATCGCCGATGTCGTCGGTCCTGCCCGCCGCCCCGCAAAGGCGGCCGGTGAAGGGACGGGAGTGCCGCTGTGTGCCGGCCGCTCCCGCGTCCGACGACGCCCAAGGCGCTCTCCGCTACCGAGGACGTAGCTCTCTCCCATCCCAGGCCCCCACCGGTGCGGGACGCACCGCCGGGCGCCGGAGATGTACGTCCTAGAAGGAGGACTCGCATGTCCCAGACCTACGGCAAGACCCGCTGGAAGCGCTTCGCCCTCGTGATGGTGCCCGGCCTCGCCGCCACCGCCGCGGTCGGCGTCGCGATGGCCAACAACGCGCTGGCGGCTTCGTTCAGCGTCTCCGGCCAGAACTTCAAGGTCTCCACGCAGGAGCTGCACGGTACGAACTTCGCGCAGTTCGGTTCGATCGACGCCGAGTCCAACGGCACGCCGCACCCGGTCGCCGTCTCGGCGTTCGACGAGGCCACGATCAAGGGTCTCTGCCAGTCGGTGGTGACCGACCCGAACATCATCCCCGGCCTGCCGTGGAAGCTGCCGAAGATCACCCTGCGCCTTGAGGCCGGCCAGAGCGACGACGTCGCGAAGCAGGTCTCCGCGAAGAACCTGCTGATCGACCTCGACCAGCTGAGCGCGGACGCCACCTTCACCAACATCAACATCGGCCAGGACGCCTCCACCCTGAAGGGCAGCGCCACCCAGGGCTGGAAGTCCAAGCTCGGCACCGGCCTGCCCTCGGGCGGCGTCGGCTTCGCCCAGGCCGCCGACAAGGCCGACCTGTCGAACGTGCAGCAGACCGCCTGGGCCACCTCGGCCGGCACCTTCAAGCTCCAGGGCCTGAAGCTCGCGCTGCACACCGACGGCGGGCACGAGTGCTTCTAGGCCGTTGACCGGTGGTGGGTCTGCTGACCCGCCGCCGACCACGGCACCCGGGGGGTCGGGGGCGGTGCATTGCGCCGTCCCGGGCCCTCCCCCTCCCGTTTTTCGCCTCGTTCACACCATCGAGGAGCTGCACCGTGTCCAGCGCCCTTGCCGAGCTGCGGCCCGCCGAGCACGAGAACACCGTCCACTGGGTGCTTCGGGTGTTCCGTCACTTCCGCCGGTCCCGCCCGTTCTGGGGCGGCCTCATGGCCATGATCGCCGGCGTCCCGATCATGTACTTCCCTTACGCCAAGCTGTCGTTGAACGGCATGACGGTCACCATGGCGACCACGGCCGGTGCCGGGTCATTGATCATCGGGGTCCTGCTGATCGTGCTGGGCCTGACCGCCTGGTTCCAGCCGGCCGTCCGCTTCTTCGCGGGCGTCGCCACCATGCTGCTGACGCTGGTCTCGATCCCGGTCTCCAACCTGTCCGGCTTCGGCATGGCACTGCTGCCGGGCCTGATCGGCGGCGGGCTGATGCTCTCCTGGGCGCCCAACCCGCCGGAGGAGGCCGTCGCCGCCGAGGCCGCGGTCGCCGAGCGGACCGCCACCGCCGAGCCCGCCGCTGACGGTACTGCCGCCGAGCCCGCCACCGCGCCGCTGCCGGTCGTCCCGGGCCAGGCCGAGCCGCCGCTCCTGGACAAGGCCCCCGCCACCGCCGAGGGCACCGTCCCGCAGCAGGCCGGTGACCCCGAGGAGGCACGGTGACCTCGCAGGACCAGCAGGGCCGGCCCGCCCTGCCGGAGCAGCGCTCCGGCCGGCACGCGGCACCCCGGACGCCCGTCCGGGTCCGGCTGAGAGGCCGCGCGCTGGCGATGGCCGCGGTGCCGACCGCGTTGCTGATGGCCGCCGCCTACACGCCGAACGCGGCGATCGCCGAGACCTCCGCGGGCAAGCCGTGCGCCACCGCGCCGGACGTCGCCCCACAGCCGCCGAAGGTGGCGGAGACGCCCGTTCCCAAGAGCGAGCTGCCCCCGCCGCTGCCCGGCCCGTCCGTGCCGCTCCCCGACGCCACGACGGCCGCACCGACGAGCACGCCCACGACGACGGCCGCACCGGCGAGCACGCCCACGACGACGGCCCCGACGGCCCCGGCCCCGGCACCGGCGTCGGCGTCCGCCGCGGGCCCCGTCCGGTCCGCGACCACCGGTGGCTCCGGCGGCGTCGTCCAGGCCGGGCTGATCGACGATCTCGTCGGCGGCATCACCAACCTGATCCACCCCAGCAGTCCACCGAGCCCGTCGGCGTCCGCGACCACCGCGAGCCCGGCACCGGCGGCACCTGCCGCGCCTGTCGCGGGCAACCACGCGGTGGCCCCGGCCGCTCCGGCCGCAGGCACCCAGCCGCCCGCCCCGCCCGCGCAGTCGTCCGCCGCCACGCCGCCGCCGACCGCCCCGTCGGCTGCGCAGAGCCCGGCTGCCTCCGCCTCGCCGAGCGGCAAGGCGGGCACCGCCGCCAAGCCGTCCGCGGGTGCCAAGGCCACCGGTTCGGCCACCCCGTCGTCCTCGGCCACACCGTCCGCTTCGTCCTCGCCGAGTGCCGATCCGAACTGCCTGGTCCCGCTGAAGGGCCTCGCCGCCGGGGAGCACCCGGACAACCCGATCCTCGTCCCGGACCAGAACTGGACCCTGCAGACCAGCCGGCTGACCCTGAACCACGCCGTCCTGATGGGCGTGGTCAAGGTCCAGACGCCGACCACCACCAAGCGCGTGCTGAAGTTCGTGGTCGAGAGCGTGGACATCGAGAACCTCGACATGTCGACACTGGAGGGCAACGGCAAGACCTTCCACGTGAAGGGCGCGCCGGGTTCGGTCTCCACCATGCGCACGGGCCCGGTCACCATGTACGTGGAGCGCATGTCCGGCCACCTGTCCCAGGTGCTCGGCATACCGATCCCGATCGACCTGGGCGAGCTCACCCTCACCCCGGACGGGCCGCTGCCGCAGTGGCTGTACGACCTGATCGGCAAGCTGGAGATCCCGCTCTGGATGCAGATGACCAACGTCACCGCGATCCAGTCCGGCCAGTTCGGCGGCACGCTGAAGATCCCCGGCATGCAGCTCTACAACGACGACAAGCCCTACGTCGGCAACAAGTAGGCCGGCCATGGAACGCCCGTGGGGCGGCCCCTCCGCTGAGGAGGGACCGCCCCACGGGCGTTTTCCGGGGCCTTACTCGCTCCGGGTGCCCAGGTGGTGCACCTGGACCATGTTGGTGTTGCCGGGGATGCCGGGCGGGGAGCCGGCGGTGACGATGACGGTGTCGCCCTCGTTCAGCTCGCCGATGCGGAGCAGCTCGCCGTCGACCTGGGCCACCATCGCGTCGGTCGAGCCGACCTGCTCGGTGACGTGCGCCTCGACGCCCCAGCTCAGCGAGAGCTGGTTGCGGGTGGCGTTGTCCGGGGTGAACGCGATCACCGGGATCGGCGAGCGGTACCGGGAGAGCCGGCGCGCGGTGTCGCCGGACTTGGTGAACGCGACCAGGGCCTTGCCGTTGAGGAAGTCGCCCAGCTCGCACGCGGCGCGGGCGATGGAACCGCCCTGCGTGCGCGGCTTGCGGCCCGGGTTCAGCGGCTGGAGGCCCTGCGAGAGCAGCTCCTCCTCGGCCTTCTCGGCGATCCGGCTCATGGTGCGCACGGTCTCGATCGGGTACTTGCCGACGCTGGACTCGGCGGAGAGCATCACCGCGTCGGTGCCGTCCAGGATGGCGTTGGCGACGTCGGAGACCTCGGCGCGGGTCGGGCGCGAGGCGTGGATCATCGACTCCATCATCTGGGTGGCGACGATGACCGGCTTCGCGTTGCGGCGGGCCAGGGTGATCAGCCGCTTCTGGACCAGCGGCACCCGCTCCAGCGGGTACTCGACGGCCAGGTCACCGCGGGCGACCATGATGGCGTCGAAGGCGAGGACGATCTCCTCCATGGCCTCGACGGCCTGCGGCTTCTCGATCTTGGCGATGACCGGCACGCGGATGCCGACCTCGTCCATGACGGCGTGGACGTCCTTGATGTCGGCCGCGTTGCGGACGAAGGACAGGGCGACCATGTCGACGCCCAGCGCCAGCGCGAAGCGCAGGTCGTCCTTGTCCTTCTCGGACAGGGCGGGCACGTTGACGGCCGCGCCGGGGAGGTTGATGCCCTTGTTGTTCGAGAGCACGCCGCCCTCGACGACGACGGTCTTCACGCGGGGGCCGTCGACGCTGACGACCTCCAGGGCGATGACGCCGTCGTTGATCAGGATCGGGTCGCCGGGCTTGACGTCGCCGGGCAGGCCCTTGTAGGTGGTTCCGCAGATGTGCTGGTCACCGGGGACGTCCTCGGTGGTGATGGTGAACTCGTCGCCGTTGTCGACGGTCACCGGGCCGTTGGCGAAGGTCGCCAGACGGATCTTGGGACCCTGGAGGTCGGCCAGGACGCCGATGGCCTTGCCGGTGTCCTCCGAGACCTGGCGGACCTTGCGGTACCGCTCCTCGTGGTCCGCGTGGGTGCCGTGGCTCATGTTCAGTCGGGCGACGTTCATGCCCGCCTCGACGATGGCCTTCAGCTGTTCGTAGGAGTCCGTCGCGGGACCCAGGGTGCAGACAATTTTCGCTCGGCGCATATGGATCAGTCTATCCGTTCGTGTTATAGGTGCATTCGGCACGAATCGTGAGGAATCGCCGACGAAGGATTCCGAGGGTCGAGACGACGGTGTGTCAGTCCCCGGACTTCACTGGCCGGACTGCCGGTGCACCAGGGCGAAGGCCTGTCGCGCGATCTCCAGTTCCTCGTCGGTGGGCACCACGGCGACCGCCACCCGGGAGTAGGCGGGGGAGATGATCCGGGCCTCGCCGGAGCGCACCGAGTTCAGCTCGGGGTCCACCGCGATGCCCAGCTCGTCCAGTCCGGCCGTGGCCGCCGCCCGCACCGGCGCCGCGTTCTCGCCGACACCCGCCGTGAAGGCGATCGCGTCCACCCGGCCCAGGATCGCGTAGTAGCCGCCGATGTACTTGCGCAGCCGGTGGATGTACGTGTCGAACGCCAGCCGCGCGTCGGCGTCCCCCTCCTCCGCGCGGCGCATGATCTCGCGCATGTCGTTGTCGCCGCACAGGCCCAGCAGGCCGCTGCGGCGGTTGAGCAGGCTGTCGATCTCGTCGATCGAGAGGCCGCCGACCCGGTGCAGGTGGAACACCGCGCCCGCGTCGATATCACCCGAACGAGTGCCCATGACCAGGCCCTCCAACGGGGTGAGGCCCATCGAGGTCTCCACGCACCGGCCGCCGGCGACCGCCGAGGCGGAGGCGCCGTTGCCCAGGTGCAGCACGATCACGTTGACCTCGGCAGGGTCCTTGCCGAGCAGTCGGGCGGTGGCCCGCGAGACGTACTGGTGCGAGGTGCCGTGGAAGCCGTAGCGGCGCACCCGGTGCTCGTCCGCGACGGCCTTGTCCATCGCGTACCGGGCCGCGTACTCCGGCATCGAGGCGTGGAAGGCCGTGTCGAAGACGGCCACCTGCGGCAGGTCCGGGCGCAGCGCGCGGGCCACCTCGATGCCGGTGATGTTGGCCGGGTTGTGCAGCGGGGCGACCGGGATCAGCCGCCGGATCTCCTGGAGCACCTCGTCGCTGATCACGGTCGGCTCGGTGAACCGCAGGCCGCCGTGGACCACCCGGTGGCCGATCGCGGCCAGCTCGGGGGAGTCCAGCCCGACGCCGTCGGCGGCCAGCTCCTCGGCGACGGCCTTCAGGGCGGCCGAGTGGTCGGGGAAGACCTGGAGGGCCTCCCGCCTCTCCCCGGCGCGCGGGGTGTGCAGCAGGCGGCCGCCCGCCTCGCCGATCCGTTCGACCAGACCGGAGGCCATCCGGGAGCCGTCCAACATGTCGATCAGCTGGTACTTCACCGACGACGAGCCGGCGTTCAGGACGAGAACACGCGTACCTTCACTCACCGTTGGACTCCTTGCGCTCCTGCGACTGGATGGCGGTGATCGCGACCGTGTTGACGATGTCCTCGACCAGCGCGCCGCGCGACAGGTCGTTGACGGGCTTGCGCAGGCCCTGGAGGACCGGGCCGACCGCCACCGCGCCGGCCGAGCGCTGGACCGCCTTGTACGTGTTGTTGCCGGTGTTGAGGTCCGGGAAGATCAGGACGGTGGCCCGGCCGGCCACCGGCGAGCCGGGCAGCTTGGTGGCCGCCACGTGGGCGTCCACCGCCGCGTCGTACTGGATCGGGCCCTCGACCAGGATGTCCGGGCGCAGCTGGCGGACGATCTCGGTGGCCTTGCGGACCTTGTCGACGTCCGCGCCGGAGCCCGAGGTGCCGGTCGAGTAGGAGAGCATCGCGACCCGCGGCTCGACGCCGAACTGGGCGGCGGTGGCGGCGGCCTGGATGGCGATGTCGGCCAGCTGCTGGGCGTCCGGGTCGGGGTTGACCGCGCAGTCGCCGTAGACCAGCACCCGGTCGGCCAGGCACATGAAGAAGACGCTCGACACGATGGCCGCGCCCGGCGAGGTCTTGATCACCTCGAAGGCGGGCCGGATGGTCGCGGCGGTGGAGTGCACCGCGCCGGAGACCATGCCGTCGGCGATGCCCTCCTGGACCATCAGGGTGCCGAAGTAGCTGACGTCGGTCACCACGTCCAGCGCCAGCTCGACGGTCATGCCCTTGTGCGCGCGCAGCCGGGCGTACAGCTCGGCGAACTGGCGGCGCAGCGGGCTGGTGGCCGGGTCGACGATCCGGACCTGGGCGCGGTCGGCTGCCGGGTCTTCGGCGGGGAGGCCGATGCCGAGCGCGGCGGCCTTGCGGCGGACGGCGTCCACCTCGCCGAGCAGGGTGAGGTCGCAGATGTTGCGGCGGAGCAGGATCTCGGCGGCGCGCAGCACCCGCTCCTCGGTGCCCTCCGGCAGGACGACGTGCCGTCGCGCCGAGCGGGCCCGCTCCAGCAGCTCGTGCTCGAACATCATCGGGGTCACCCGCTCGGACCGGCCGACCTCGATCCGGGTGGTCAACTCGGCGGTGTCCACGTGCAGTTCGAAGAGGCCGAGGGCGATCTCGGCCTTCCGCGGGCTGGCCGCGGAGAGCTTGCCCTCCAGGTGGGTGAGGGCGGCGGCGGTGATCCAGCTGCCCTCGGGAACGACCGCCACGGGGGTGCCGGGGGCGAGCCGGGCGGCCAGTGCCATCACGTTCGGGCCGGGGTGCTGGCCGAGCGTCAGCAGCACGCCGGCGATCGGCGGGGCGCCGGCGGCGTGCGCGGCCAGGGAGCCGATCACCAGGTCGGCGCGGTCCCCGGGGGTGACGACCAGGGCGCCCTCGGTCAGCGCATCCAGGAAGGTCGGCAGCATGGCGCCGCCGAAGACGAAGCCGCGGACGTCCCGGGCCAGGCCGGCCGCGTCGCCGATCAGCACCTCCGCGCCGGTGGCCTCGACCAGCTGGGCGACGGTCGGCGCGGCCAGCGCCGGCTCCTCGGGGATCACGTACGCGGGGATCGGCAGCTTCTCGGTGAGCGTGCGCTGGATCCGCTGCTTGGCGCCGGGGGCGACCCGGTTGGCGATCATCGCCAGGGTCTCGCAGCCGAGGTCGGTGTACGCGCGGTGGGCGTTGCGGACCTCGGCGATCACGGCCTGGGCGTCCTCGGCGTGCCCGCCGACCACCGGGATGACGGCGGCGCCGAACTCGTTGGCGAGCCGGGCGTTGAAGGCCAGCTCGTCCGGGATGTTGGTGTCGGCGAAGTCGGTGCCCAGCACCAGCACCGCCTGGCAGCGCCGCTCCAGCGCGCGGAACCGGTCGACCAGGGTGGAGACCAGCTCGTCCTGCCCCTGGGCGGCCTGGAGGGCGGCCGCCTCCTCGTAGGTGAGCCCGTACAGCCCGGCCGGCGGCAGGTCCAGCCGGTAGCGGGTGCGGAGCAGCTCGACCACGTGGTCCGAGCCCGCTTCGCCGGGCGCGTGCGCGTGCACCAGCGGGCGGAACACCCCGACCCGGTCCACCTGGCGGGTGAGCAGTTCCATGACCCCGAGTTCGACCGCCTGCCGGCCGTCGCCCCGGTTGATCCCGGTCACGTACACGCTGCGCGCCACGTGGCTCTCTCCGTCCCGTCGTCTCAGAGAATGGTCATATCGACCATACCTTCGCACCGCGAACGCCTGTCCGCGAGCAGGGCGATCCGCCCGGCGCAAGGGACGAAGGTCACGCCGGGAGGGGGCCGGTGGACAAGCCCTAGCCGGCGCGCTCGGAGCCGGACAGCTCCACCGAGACCCCGAGCGGGCTCTCGCTGACCCAGACCTCCGACAGGCGCGTGTCCACCAGCCAGCCGTGCGGGTGCAGAAGGCTGTTGCCGGGCCCCGGACGCCAGCCGTCGGTGACGAGGTGCCTCCGCAGGCGGGTGGCCACCTCGGCGGGTGGCAGGCCGGCGGTGCTGACGATCGTGAGGGTGCGGGAGCAGAAGTTGGAGCCGCAAGAGCCGTCGCTCGCGCTCTTGACGGCCAGCCCGGGTGGCATCGACACCTCGTCGGCACTCGGCAGGAAGGAGTCGTGGGCGAGGAGGATGCCGTAGACGAGGCAGATGACGGTGCCGAGCAGGGCGTGGGCGCAGATCGCCACGGCCGCCCCGCCGGTGCGGCGGCCGGACGCCCCCTCCGGCCGGGGGCTCCGCTGCCGCCGCTCGATCAGCGCGCCCACCAGGATCACCAGGCCGGCCGCGAACGGGTACCCGGCCTCGATCTCGGCCGTGGCGCGGGTGAAGAACCACTCGTACTCCAGGCCGACGAGCACCACGGCCAGGCCCGCCAGGACGGCGGACACCGCCACCCCGACCACCCGGGTACGCGCCACCGCCGCCCAGCAGGCCAACGGCAGCAGGACGTACACCCACCCCAGAATCACGGACATGTGCAGGCCCCCCGGCAGCTGACGATCAGTCTCAGGCGGGGAGCCTAGGGAAGGGTCGCGGCCGGACGCAATGGTCCGGCCGCGGCCGATCCGCCGCGGTGCCGGTCGGGCCGGTCGGGCCGCTCAGGCCGGGCGGAGCCAGAGGGTGGCGAGCGGGGGGAGGATCAGTTCGGCGCTGCGGGGCTGGCCGTTCCACTCGACGGCCTCGGCCTTCACCGGGCGGGAGTTGCCGATTCCGGCGCCGCCGTAGGTCTCGGCGTCGGTGTTGAGCACCTCTTCCCAGAGCTGCTCGCGGCCGTCGAGGGCGGGCAGGCCGACCCGGTGGCCGTGGCGGACGACGGGGGAGAAGTTGCAGACGGCGACCAGCGGGGTGCCGTCGGCGGCGTAGCGGACGAAGGAGAGCAGGTTGTCCTCGGCGGCGCCGCCGTCGAGCCAGCGGAAGCCGTCGGGGGTGGTGTCCAGCTCCCAGAGCGCGGGTGCGTCGAGGTACTGCCGGTTGAGGTCGCGGACGAGGCGGCGGACCCCGAGGTGGTCGCCGGCGGCCGGCCACTCCTCGTCGAGGACCCACCACTGCGGACCCTGCTCGTGGTCCCACTCGGCGCCCTGGGCGAACTCCTGCCCCATGAAGAGGAGTTGCTTGCCGGGGTGGGCCCACATGAAGCCGAGGTAGGCGCGGTGGTTGGCGCGCTGCTGCCACCAGTCGCCGGGCATCTTGGAGACCAGCGCCTGCTTGCCGTGCACCACCTCGTCGTGCGAGATCGGCAGGACGTAGTTCTCCGAGTAGGCGTACACCATCGAGAAGGTGATCTCGTTGTGGTGGTACTTGCGGTGCACCGGCTCCTTGGACATGTAGACCAGCGAGTCGTGCATCCAGCCCATGTTCCACTTCAGCCCGAAGCCGAGGCCGCCGCTGTCGGTGGGCCGGGTGACGCCGTCCCAGGCGGTCGACTCCTCGGCGATGGTGACGACGCCGGGGCAGCGGCGGTAGACGGTGGCGTTCATCTCCTGGAGGAACGCGGCGGCGTCCAGGTTCTCCCGGCCGCCGTGCTGGTTGGGCGTCCAGTCGCCGCCCTCGCGGGAGTAGTCGAGGTAGAGCATCGAGGCGACGGCGTCCACCCGCAGGCCGTCGATGTGGAACTCCTCGCACCAGTACACCGCGTTGGCGACCAGGAAGTTGCGCACCTCGGTGCGGCCGTAGTCGAACTCCAGGGTGCCCCAGTCGGGGTGCTCGGCGCGCAGCGGGTCGGAGGGCTCGTACAGCGGCTCGCCGTCGAAGCGGGCGAGGGCGAAGTCGTCCTTGGGGAAGTGCGCGGGCACCCAGTCGACGATCACGCCGATGCCGTGCCGGTGCAGGGTGTCGACCAGGTACCGGAAGTCGTCGGGGCTGCCGAGCCGGGCGGTGGGGGCGTAGTAGCCGGAGACCTGGTAGCCCCAGGAGCCGCCGAACGGGTGCTCCATGACCGGCATGAGCTCCACGTGGGTGAAGTTCAACTCCTTGAGATAGCCAGGGAGTTCCTCGGCGATCGCACGGTAGGTGGTGAGGTCGGGCCGCCAGGACGGCAGGTGCAGCTCGTACACCGACATCGGGGCCCGGTGGTGTGCGGCGCGGGCCCGGCGGGCCATCCAGTCGCCGTCCTCCCAGCGGTGCGAGGAGGAGGTGACCACCGAGGCGGTGCCGGGCGGGCACTGGGCGGCCCGGGCCAGCGGGTCGGCCTTGTCGAGCACCCAGCCCTGCCGGGTGTGGATCTCGTACTTGTACTGGGTGCCCTCGGCCAGGCCCGGCACGAACAGCTCCCAGATGCCGGAGGAGCCGAGCGAGCGCATCGGGTGCCCGGTGCCGTCCCAGTGGTTGAAGTCCCCGATCAGCCGGACGCCGGCCGCGTTCGGCGCCCAGACGGCGAAGGCGGTGCCGTGCACCCCTTCGACGGTGCGCACGTGCGAGCCGAGCGCCTGCCAGAGCTGCTCGTGCCGGCCCTCGGAGATCAGGTGGAGGTCCAGCTCGCCGAGGGTGGGCGGGGTGCGGTAGCCGTCGTACTGGGCGATCGGCTCGCTGCCGGCGTACGTCACCAGGAGCCGGTAGTCGGCCGGGCCGCACTGGTAGAGCTCGGCGCCGGCCAGCAGGCCGGTGAAGAGGCCGCCCTGCTGGTGGGTGAGTTCGGCCGGGCCGTGCGCGGTCTCCACCACGACGCGCTCGGCGAACGGGCGCAGCACCCGGATCGCGGTGCCGCCGTTGACCGGGTGGGCGCCGAGGAGGGCGTGCGGGTCGTGGTGCTGCCCGCCGACCAGCCGGTCCACCTCGGACGGCGGCAGCGGTGCCTCGGGCAGCCGCAGGACGCCGCCGGGCACGCTGCTCGGCGCACCGCTGGGCGCACCGCCGGGCACACCGTCCTGCGAGGGGGCGGGGGCGGGGCGCGCCGCCGCGCGCGGCTCGGCTCGTCGGGGCGCCGCGGGCTCGCGCTGGGGGGAGTCCGCGTTCGCCAGGAAGGTGGCGGGCACGGTGCGGGTGGTGCGGCCGGGCGGGTCGAGCGGCGTCACGGCTGGTCCTCCTGCGGAATCGGGGTGGCCGCGGGAACGTCGGCGGCGGGGTGGGTCCGCTCCGGGGCGGGAGCGGGGCAGGGCGGGAGCGGGGGCAGGGCGGAGCGAGGCGGGTCAACGGCGGAACAGGTCGGCAGCGGGGCGGGTCGGCAACGGAGCAGGTCGGCAACGGGGCGGGAGGGTCAGACGGTGAGGGCGAGCCGGTTGATCGCGGCCAGCGGGATCGGCAACCAGCTGGGCCGGTGCCGGGCCTCGTACACCACCTCGTAGACGGCCTTGTCGATCTCCAGCGCGCGCATCAGCTCCGGCGAGGCGGCCGGGTCGGTGCCGCCGCCGGCGGTGTAGCCGGCACAGAACGCGGTGCGGTTGCGCTGCGCCCAGGCGGCGGCCAGGTGGGCCAGCTCCGGGTCGTGCGGGCCGCCGGCCAGCAGGTGGGCGGCGGCGTAGTCGAAGGAGCGGAGCATCGCGGCGACGTCCCGCAGCGCGGTCTGCGGTTCGCGCCGCTCGGCGACGGACTTGGCGGGCTCGCCCTCGAAGTCCAGCAGCACCCAGCCGTGCGGGGTGCGCATGGCCTGTCCGAGGTGCAGGTCGCCGTGGATCCGCTGGACCGGCATGCCGTCCGGGTGGGCGTCGGCGAGCTGCTGGAAGGCGGTGCGCAGCGCGGCCCGGTAGCGCATCAGTCCGGGGACGACGGCCACCGCGCTGTCGAGGCGGTCGGCCATCGCGGTGGCCAGCTCCCGGGTCTGGGTGCGGTCCAGCCGGGCGACCGGCATCGAGCGGGCCAGTACCCGGTGTACCTCGGCGGTGGCCCGGCCGAGCCGGTGCGCCTCGATGGCGAAGTTGCCGGGCGACGGGTCGCCCTTGAGCCGGCCGACCTGGTCGAGTGCCAGCTCCCAGCCGTCCTCGGCCTCCGGCAGGTAGCGCTGGAGCAGCCCGAGGGTGGCCGGCTCGGCGCGTTCCAGCCGGCTCTCGAACCAGGCGGCGACCCGGGGGATCCGGGTGGAGCCGGCCCGGGAGAGCGCCAGCGAGAGCTCCAGGTCGGGGTTGGTGCCGGGGTGGATGCGGCGGAACAGCTTGAGGATGTACGAGGTGCCGTAGATGACCGAGCTGTTGGACTGCTCGGCGGTGGAGGCTCGCCCGGGCAGGGTGGCGGGCAGCCCGGAGCCGGGCGTGCGGCGGAACGACAGCGAGCCGAACCGGTCGCCGGTGGCCAGGTGTTCGAGCAGCCGCCCGGTCAGCTCGGGGTCGTGCACCGCGTCGTAGAGCGCCGCGCCGTCGTAGGGGCCCTGGGTGAGCCGGCCGAGCACCGCGGTGGGCTCGATGCCGGCGGGCCCCTGGGAGCGGATGCCGAGCAGCAGTTGGTAGATGTCCCCGTGCGGCGCGCCGGCGGTGGTGGCGTGCTCGACCCGCAGCAGCAGGTGGAGCAGGGCCGGGTCGCCGACCTGGAGCGGGGTGCCGACCACCGGGGTGAGGCCGGTGATGGGCCGTCCCTTTCCGGCGTACCAGCGCTGGGTGGGGAGCCACTCGGCGATCAGCGGCAGGGCCGCCTGGACGAGTTCGCTGACCCCCAGAGCGGTTCTCCGGGCCCCGGCACCGCGGGTGCCCACCGGCGCGGGGCCGGTGGGGGTGTCGCGGTGCACATGGGCTTGAGAACGGGAGGTTTCGGACATGACTCCCTTTCCCCGGAAGCGGGCGGACTGCCCGACGGGTCTGGCCGGGTCCGTCAGTCTTCCGGATTTCGGCGGCGCGGCGGCGACGGCACGCGAGCGGTGCTCAGGTGTCACGCCTTCGTGTGGGTGGCCGTTGGGCTGTTCTCCGTACGCGTGGTGCAGAGATGTGGTGCAGAGACCTCCGGGGGCGCGGGGGGTTCAACTCGCGCCCCCGGAGGGTTTGGTGGTGCGGGTGGCGTCGGTGCGCCGGAGAGCCGGGACGCGGCGCCTGATGGATCGTTACTTCGATCGCCTGGTCCCGCTCAGCCGCGGGGGCTGGCGGAGCTGGAACCAGTAGAAGCCGTGGCCGGCGAGGGTGAGCAGGTACGGCCACTCACCGATCGAGGGGAAGCGCACCCCGCCGATCAGCTCGACCGGATACCGCCCGCCGTACTGCCGCAGGTCCAGCTCGGTCGGCTGCGCGAACCGCGAGAAGTTGTTCACGCACATGACCAGGTCCCCCTCGTGCTCGCGCACGAAGGCCAGTACCGCAGGGTTGCTGGACGGCAGTTCGGTGTACGTGCCCAGGCCGAAGGCCGGGTTGAGCTTGCGGATCTCGATCATGCGACGCGTCCAGTGCAGCAGCGAACTCGAACTGCTCTGCTGCGCTTCGACGTTGGTCACCTGATAGCCGTACACCGGATCCATGATGGGCGGCAGACTGAGCCTGCCCGGGTCGGCGGAGGAGAAACCCGCGTTGCGGTCCGGGGTCCACTGCATCGGCGTGCGCACGCCGTCCCGGTCGCCCAGCCAGATGTTGTCGCCCATGCCGATCTCGTCCCCGTAGTAGAGCACCGGCGAGCCGGGGAGGGAGAGCAGCAGGGCGGTGAACAGCTCGATCTGGTTGCGGTCGTTCTCCAGCAGCGGGGCCAGCCGGCGGCGGATGCCCACGTTGGCGCGCATCCGGGGGTCCTTGGCGTACTCCGCGTACATGTAGTCGCGCTCCTCGTCGGTGACCATCTCCAGGGTCAGCTCGTCGTGGTTGCGCAGGAAGATGCCCCACTGGCAGCCGTGCGGGATGCGCGGCGTCTTGGCGAGGATCTCCGACACCGGGTAGCGGGACTCCCGGCGCACGGCCATGAAGATCCGTGGCATCACCGGGAAGTGGAACGCCATGTGGCACTCGTCGCCGCCGGAGGAGAAGTCGCCGAAGTAGTCGACGACGTCCTCCGGCCACTGGTTGGCCTCGGCGAGCAGCACGGTGTCGGGGTAGTCGGCGTCGATCTCCTTGCGGACCCGCTGGAGGAACTCGTGCGTCTCCGGGAGGTTCTCGCAGTTGGTGCCCTCGCGGGCGAACAGGTACGGCACGGCGTCCAGCCGGAAGCCGTCGATGCCGAGGTCGAGCCAGAACCGGAGCCCGGCGATCATCTCGTCCTGGACCCGGGGGTTGTCGTAGTTGAGGTCCGGCTGGTGGGAGAAGAACCGGTGCCAGTAGTACTGCTTGCGCACCGGGTCGTACGTCCAGTTGGAGGTCTCGGTGTCGACGAAGATGATCCGGGCGTCGGGGTACTGCTTGTCGTCGTCGGCCCACATGTAGAAGTCGCCGTACGGGCCGTCCGGGTCCTCCCGGGAGGCCTGGAACCACGGGTGCTGGTCGCTGGTGTGGTTCATGACGAAGTCGATGATCACGCGCATGCCACGGGCGTGCGCGGCGTCCACGAACTCCATGAAGTCGGCGAGGTCGCCGAACTCCGGCAGGACCGACTTGTAGTCGGCCACGTCGTACCCGCCGTCGCGCAGGGGGGAGGCGAAGAACGGTGGCAGCCAGAGGCAGTCGACCCCGAGCCACTGGAGGTAGTCGAGCTTGGACGTGAGCCCCCTGAGGTCCCCGATCCCGTCGCCGTTGCTGTCCTGGAAGGACCGCACCAGTACCTCGTAGAAGACCGCACGCTTGAACCACTCGGGGTCAAGGTTCTTCTTCGAGGTCTCGGGGAAGGTGTCGGGGACGGGCTCGTTCACTGTCACGCTGGGTTCCTCCGAACCGTGAGGAGGTGAGCCGGCTCGGCTGAGGGATCGAGCCGGACGTAGTTGTGCCGGCCCCAGGTGTAGGCGGCGCCGGTGAGCTCGTCGTGCACCGTGAAGGGCCCGTCGCCGTCGAGGGTGACGGTGGCCTCCTGGACGTGGTGCGGGTCGAGGTTGACCACCGTGACGACGTGGTCGGTGAGGCCGTCGGCCGTGGTGGCGGTCTTGGAGAAGGCGAGCACCTGGTCGTTGTCGGTGGGGTGGAAGCGCAGGCCGCGCAGCTGCTGGAGGGCGGGGTGCCGGCGGCGGAGGCGGTTCAGCACGGTGAGCAGCGGGGCCAGGGTGTCGGTGCGGCTCCAGTCCCGCGGGCGCAGCTCGTACTTCTCCGAGTGCAGGTACTCCTCGGAGCCCGGGTGGGCCGGCTCGTCCTCGAACAGCTCGTAGCCGGCGTAGACGCCGTAGCTGGGGGAGAGGGTGGCGGCCAGGACGGCGCGGATCGCGAACGCGGCCCGGCCGCCGGTCTGCAGGTAGGCGTGCAGGATGTCCGGTGTGTTGGCGAAGAAGTTGGGCCGCATGTAGGCAGCGGTGTCACCACTGAGCTCGGTGAGGTAGTCGGTGAGTTCCTGCTTGGTGGTGCGCCAGGTGAAGTACGTGTACGACTGGTGGAAACCGATCTTCCCCAGGGTCCGCATCATCGCGGGGCGGGTGAACGCCTCCGCCAGGAACACGACATCGGGGTCGGTGCGGGCGATGTCGGCGAGTACCTTCTCCCAGAACAGCACCGGCTTGGTGTGCGGGTTGTCGACCCGGAAGATCCGTACCCCGTGGGACATCCAGAATCGGAGGACGCGGATGGTTTCCTTGACGATTCCGTCCATGTCCTGGTCGAAGTTGATCGGATAGATGTCCTGGTACTTCTTCGGCGGGTTCTCGGCGTAGGCGATGGAGCCGTCGGCGCGGTGGCTGAACCATTCGGGGTGCTTGTTCACCCACGGGTGGTCCGGCGAGCACTGCAGCGCGAAGTCCAGCGCCACCTCCAGGTGCAGCGCCTCGGCCTCGGCGACGAAGTGGTCGAAGTCCTCGATGGTGCCGAGGTCCGGGTGGACGGCGTCGTGTCCGCCCTCCGGCGAGCCGATCGCCCACGGCGAGCCGACGTCGTGCGGGCCCGCCGTCAGGGTGTTGTCCGGGCCCTTGCGGTAGGCCCGGCCGATCGGGTGGACCGGTGGCAGGTAGACCACGTCGAAGCCCATCGCGGCGACGGCCGGCAATCGCTCGGCGGCGGTGCGCAGGGTGCCCGAGCGCGGCGGCTCCACGCCGGACGGGTCCACCACCGCGCCCTCCGAGCGGGGGAAGAACTCGTACCAGGAGCCGTACAGGGCCCGCTCGCGGTCGACCTGGAGCGGCAGCGGGCGGGAGGCGCTCACCAGTTCGCGCAGCGGGTAGCGGGCCAGCAGGTCCAGCACCTCGGGGGCGAGGGCGGCGGCCAGCCGGGAGAGCGGCGGCAGGCCGGTGTCGCGCAGCGCGTCCACCGCGGTCAGGATGTGCGCCCGGCCCTCCTTCTTCGGCACGCCGCCGGCGGCCCGCTCCAGCAGCAGCGCGCCCTCCTCCAGGACCAGCGCGGTGTCGATCCCGGCGGGCAGCTTCACCGCGGCGGTCCTGCGCCAGGTGGCCAGCGGGTCGCTCCACGCCTCCACCAGGTAGGACCAGCGGCCGGGCGCGGTCGGGGTGACGTACGCGCCCCAGCGGTCGGTGCCCTCGGCGAGTTCTCGCATCGGCGTCCACGGGCCGCTGCGGCCGCGCGGGTCGCGCAGGACCACGTTGGCGTTCACCGCGTCGTGGCCCTCGCGGAACACCGTGGCGGTGACCAGGAAGGTCTCGCCGGTCACGGCCTTGGCCGGGCGGCGGCCGGAGTCTACGAGGGGGCTGACGTCCAGGACGGGGATGCGGCCGATCACGGTGTCGCTCTCTGTCGTCTTGCGGGCGGAGGGCTTGCGGGCAGTCGCGGTCCGGGCGGTCGCCGTTCGGGTGGGGGCCTTGCGGGGCGCGGTGGCGGCCTCGGTGACGTCGGCCCCGGCGTCGGCCCCGGGGGTGGCCTTCGCGGCGGTGGCCTTGGTGGCGGCCTCCGTGGCGCCGACCTTCGCGGTGGCGGCCGTGGTCGCGGTGGCGCTGCGCCGGGTGGTGGTGCGCTTGCGCGGTGCCGCGGGCCGGCTCTCCTCGGCCCCGGGTTGTCGGGCCGGTTCGGCCGGCTGCTCCGTACGGATAGCCCGGGAACCCCGGGGCGCCGGCATCGGCGCGTCTGTCCGGGTGTCAGAATCCATCCGTCCGGCGGATTCCGCGACCGCTGCGTCGAGGGTGTCGGCCACCGGTGTGGACTGGTCCCGCGTGTCGCCGTGCATGCCAAGCTCCTGCCCGAGATCGGCGGCAGCTCCCGCGGGCCGCACGGGCCGGGGGGAGTACCGGGAGGACTGCTGGGTGGGGAGGCCGTGCGACCGGAAGCCTGCCCGCGCCGCCGTCCCCGGCAACCTGCCCCGCGCCCGCCAAGCCCGTGACGGGGAGCCCGAGAGCCCGCGCGCGTCCCGGCGCACGCCTCTCGGGGCACACCCCTGGGCGACCCAACCCACCCGTGAACGAGCAGGCCGAGTTCGAGGACACGCATCGGTACGCCGTGAGCGCCGAATGGGCTAAGGAGGTTGAGGAACGATCAACGCGAAAAGGATTCGGACATGCTGCTTCAAGGGGGGCGCCACCCGTCGCCGCACTCCCCACAGCATCAACGACCTTGGTTCATAGTCGCACCGGGGACAAGACTTTCGCAGCGGTACGACAGTAGTTTCGGACCTTTGTGGGGGCGGATCCACGGCTGGAAATGGAGCTGTTCCGCGATGTTCACGTATTGGTAGCGCGTTCCCCCGGAAAGTGCGCCTCGCGCGCCCCCCGTGCAGCCCAATGCGCCGAATGCGATCTCACCAATAGGCCGAACGGAGGCCCAATAGCCCACTTGACGCACCGTCATGACGGCCGCCGGGGCTACGCTTCACGCCGTGAAGGCAATCCGCAGATTCACCGTCCGCACCGTCCTGCCCGAACAACTCCAGCCGTTGCACGAGCTGGCCCTCAACCTGCGCTGGTCCTGGCACCCCGAGACCAGGGACCTCTTCCGGTCCGTGGACCCGGAGGTCTGGGCCGCGACCGGTGAGGACCCGGTGCGCCTGCTGGGGGAGGTCCCGGCCGCCCGGCTCGCCGCGCTCGCCGCCGACCGGCGGTTCCTGCGCAGGCTCGGCGACCTCGCCGACGACCTGCGGGAGTACCTGTCCGGTCCGCGCTGGTACCAGGCGGACCGGCACGGCCTCGACCAGGAGGCCGCCGGTGCCCCGCAGCCCACCGCCATCGCCTACTTCTCGCCCGAGTACGGCATCGCCGCGGCTCTGCCCCAGTACTCCGGCGGGCTCGGCATCCTGGCCGGCGACCACCTCAAGGCCGCCAGCGACCTCGGTGTGCCGCTCGTCGGCGTCGGGCTGTTCTACCGGCACGGCTACTTCCGGCAGTCCCTCAACCGGGACGGCTGGCAGCAGGAGCGCTACCCGCTCCTCGACCCGGACGAACTGGCCGTCACCCTGCTCCGGGAGAGCGACGGCACGCCCTGCCGGGTCGACCTCGCACTGCCCGGCGGCCGCACCCTGGCCGCACACGTCTGGAAGGCCCAGGTCGGCCGCGTCCCGCTGCTGCTGCTCGACTCCGACATCGAGGCCAACTCGCCCGCCGAGCGCGATGTCACCGACCGCCTCTACGGCGGCGGCAGCGAGCACCGGCTACTCCAGGAGATGCTGCTCGGCATCGGCGGCGTCCGCGCGGTGCGCGCCTACTGCCGGCTCACCGGGCACCCCGCCCCGGAGGTCTTCCACACCAACGAGGGCCATGCAGGCTTCCTCGGCGTCGAGCGGATCCGCGAGCTGATCGCCGACGGCGCGGCCGGCCCCGGCCTCGACTTCGCCGCCGCCCTGGAGGCCGTCCGCGCCGGCACCCTGTTCACCACCCACACCCCTGTCCCGGCCGGCATCGACCGCTTCGACCGGGACTTGGTCGCCCGGCACTTCGGCGGCGACGCCGCACTGCCAGGCGTCCCGGTCGAGCAGGTGCTCGCGCTCGGCGCCGAGACCTGGCGCGGCGGGGACCCGAAGCTGTTCAACATGGCCGCCATGGGCCTGCGGCTCGCCCAGCGTGCCAACGGTGTCTCCACCCTGCACGGCGAGGTCAGCCGGTCGATGTTCAACGGCCTCTGGCCGGGCTTCGACTCCGCCGACGTACCGATCACCTCCGTCACCAACGGCGTGCACGCCGCCACCTGGATCGACCCGGCGGTCGTCCGGCTCGGCGCCGCCGAGATCGGCGCCGACCGCGCCGAGTCCGCCATGACCACCGGCGACGCCAAGCGCTGGACGGGGCTGGAGCGGATCGGCAACACCGAGATCTGGGAGCTGCGCCGCACCCTGCGGGCCCAGCTGGTGGACGAGGCCCGCCGCCGGCTGCGCGCCTCCTGGCACCAGCGCGGCGCCGGCGAGGCCGAGCTGGGCTGGGTCTCCGCGGTGCTCGACCCGGACGTGCTGACCATCGGCTTCGCCCGCCGGGTGCCCTCCTACAAGCGGCTCACCCTGATGCTGCGTGACCAGGAGCGGCTGCGCGCCCTGCTGCTGCACCCCACCCGGCCGGTGCAGATCGTCGTCGCCGGCAAGGCCCACCCGGCCGACGACGGCGGCAAGCGGCTGATCCAGCAGATGGTGGCCTTCGCCGACGACCCGGCCGTCCGGCACCGGATCGTCTTCCTGCCGGACTACGACATGGCGATGGCCCGGCACCTCTACCCGGGCTGCGACGTCTGGCTGAACAACCCGCTCCGCCCGCTGGAGGCCTGCGGCACCTCGGGGATGAAGGCCGCGCTCAACGGCTGCCTCAACCTGTCCGTCCTGGACGGCTGGTGGGACGAGTGGTACGACGGCCAGAACGGCTGGGCGATTCCCACCGCCGACGAGACCGGCGGCGTCCTCGACCCGGAGAGCAGTGAGGCCGAGCGGCGGGACGACATCGAGTCCGCCGCGCTGTACGACCTGATCGAGCACCAGGTGGCCGCCCGGTTCTACGACCGGGGCGCGGACGGGCTGCCGCACCGCTGGATCGCCATGGTCCGGCACACCCTGGTCACCCTCGGGCCCAAGGTGCTGGCCGGGCGGATGGTCCGCGAGTACGTCGAGCGGCTGTACACACCGGCCGCACAGGCCCAGCGGGAGCTGGCGGCGGCGGTGCCGGGCCCGCCGAGTGGGCAGGGCACGGGTCCGTACGCCGGGGCGCGCGAGCTGGCCGTCTGGAAGGCCCGGGTGCGGGAGGCCTGGCCGGCCGTCCGGGTCGAGCACGTCGAGGCGGACTGCCCGGACGAGGCACAGGAGCTGGGCAGTTCGCTGGCGCTACGGGTGCAGGTCGCGCTCGGCACGCTGGCGCCCGGCGATGTCGAGGTGCAGGCGCTCTCCGGGCGGGTGGACGAGTCGGACGGCATCTCGGACGCCTGCCTGCTCGCCCTGAAGCCGGTCGGCGGGCCGGACCTCGACGGGCACACCCGGTACGAGGGCTCGCTGGAGCTCTGCCGGACGGGCCCGTTCGGGTACACCGTCCGGGTGCTGCCGGCCCATCCGCGGCTGGCCTCGCCGGCCGAGCTGGGCCTGGTCGCGCTGCCGGCCGAGTCGGCGGGGATGGACGCGGGTCTGCTGCGCTGAGTGCCCGGTGAGGTGGGGAGGGCCGTCGGTCGGCCCTCCCCACCCGCGTCTTCAGCGGACGGCGGCGACCAGGGCGTCGGTGACGGAGCGCCAGGCCACCCCGGCCTCGCGGAACCCGGCCTCGACCAGCCGGGCGGTGTGCCAGCCGGCCGGGTGCGACGCGCCGGCGGTGTGCGAGCCGTAGATCGCCTTGCGGGCGGCGACGTGCTCGGCGAGCAGCGGGTCGGCCTCGGCCTCGGCCCACCACTCTGCCCAGTCGAGGACGCCCTCGGCCTTCTCGCGGGCCTGGCGCCGCTGCTGGAAGGCCTCGTCCGCGGCGGTGAGCAGCGGGATCGACTCCTCGGGGGCGTGGTCGGCGTTGAGGAGGACGCCGCCGGGGCGGACCAGCCGGGCGAGGTCCCCGTAGAGCCGGACCAGGTCGGTTGCTGGCAGCCAGTGCAGGGCGGTGGCGGTGACGACGGCGTCGAACGGGCCGGGCGGGAGCTGCTCGGCCCAGTGCGGGTCCTTGAGGTCGGCGGTGACGAGGGTGAAGCGGGGCTCGCCGGCGAAGAGGCCGCGGGCGATGGCCATCAGGGCCGGGTCCTGGTCGACGCCGACGCTGACCGCGCCGGGCAGCCGGGCGAGCAGCCGCTCGGTGATGCTGCCGGTGCCGCAGGCCAGGTCGAGGACGCGCGGTGCGGGGCCGGTGACGGCCTCGACCACGTCGAGCATCGCGCGGAACCGCTCCTCGCGGTCGGGCAGGTACCACTCCTGCTGGCGGTCCCAGCTGCGCTGCCAGTTCTGCCAGTGGTTCCGGTCGGTCATGTCCGCTCCCTCGCTCCTGGACCCGGGCCTGGGCGTGCGCCGGTGAGGCGCGGAATCGACTCTAGGCCCTTTCGGTAATGGATGAAATGGCCTAGAGGCTATTACCTGCGAGGAGGGTGGTCAGACCAGGCTGTCCCGCCAGGCCTGGTGCAGTTCGGCGAACCGGCCGGAGCCCGCGATCAGCTCCTCCGGGGTGCCGTCCTCGACGATCCGGCCCTGGTCCATCACCAGCACCCGGTCGGCGATCTCCACCGTGGAGAGCCGGTGGGCGATGATCACCGCCGTCCGTCCGGCCAGCACCGTCCGCATCGCCCGCTGGACGGCCTGCTCGCCCGGCACGTCGAGCGAGCTGGTCGCCTCGTCCAGGATCAGCACCGCCGGGTCCGCCAGCAGGGCGCGGGCGAAGGCGACCAGCTGGCGCTGGCCGGCCGAGATCCGGCCACCGCGCTTGCGCACGTCGGTGTCGAAGCCCTCCGGCAGCGCGGCGATGAACTCGTACGCGCCAATCGCCCGGGCGGCCTGCTCGACCTCCTCGCGGCCGGCGCCGGCCCTGCCGATCGCGATGTTCTCGGCGACGGTGCCGGAGAACAGGAAGGACTCCTGGGTCACCATCACCACCCCGCGGCGCAGCTCGGGCGTGGCGAGGTCGCGCAGGTCCACACCGTCCAGGGAGATCCGCCCGCCGGTCGGGTCGTAGAAGCGGGCCAGCAGCTTGGCGACGGTCGACTTGCCCGCGCCGGTCGCGCCGACCACCGCCACCGTCTGCCCGGCCGGCAGCACCAGGTCGAAGGCGGGCAGCACCTCCTTGCCCGTGCGGTAGCCGAACCGGGCCTTCTCGAAGTGCACCTCCCGCCCCTTGGTGCGGGACTTCGGCAGCGACATCGGCTCGGCCGGCTCGGCGACGGTCGGCTCATGGGCGAGCAGGCCGGCGATCTTCTCCAGCGCGGCGGCCGCCGACTGGTAGCTGTTGAGGAACATCGCCAGCTGGTCGATCGGGTCGTACAGCCGGCGCAGGTAGAGCACGAAGCCGGTGAGCACGCCCAGCTCCACCGTGCCGTCGGTGACCAGGAAGGCACCGAGCAGGACGACACCGGTGGTCCAGACGTTGGCGGTGGTGCGGGAGAGGCCGACATACCGGGCGATCTCCAGCAGGCCGTCGGCGGTGGCGGCGGCCGACTGCCGGTTCACCACGCCGAAAGCGGCGTCGTTGGCCCGCTCGCGGCGGAAAGCCTGCACCGGGCGGATGCCGTTCATCGTCTCGGTGAACCGCACGATCAGCGAGGCGGCCGAGGTGCGCGAGCGGCGGTAGACCCGGCGCGAGCGGCTCCGGAACGAACGGGCGATCAGGAAGAGCGGCACGAAGGAGGCCAGGGAGACCAGGCCGAGCCGCCAGTCCATGACCAGCAGCAGCACCGAGATGTAACAGACCGAGAGGAAGACCGTCAGCAGCTCCTGGAGGCCCTCGGAGAGCAGCTCGCGCAGCGCGTCCACGTCGCTGGTGGCGCGGGAGATGATCCGGCCCGAGGTGTAGCGCTCGTGGAAGTCCAGGCTGAGCCGCTGGGCGTGGCGGAAGATCCGGCCGCGCAGCTCCAGCAGGATGTCCTGGTTGATCCGGGCGCTGATCTTGATGAACGCCCACTGCAGCAGGGTGCTCAGCAGGGCGAAGGAGAGATAGGCGGCGATCACCGCGATCAGCGGGCCGGCGTCGTGGTCGCGCAGCGCCGGGATGCCCCGGTCCATCGCGATCGCCACCAGCAGCGGACCGGACTGCAGGGCCGCCTGCTGGACCAGGATCACCACCATGGCGATGGCGATCCGGGCCCGGTGCGGGCCGAGCAGCGAGCGCAGCAGCGCGCGGGGTGCGCCCGGCGGGACGGGGATGTCCTCCTCGTCGGCCGGCGGCGGCGGGAGCTCGTCCCGGTCCTCGGCCGTGGCCTTGGCGGCGGCCTTCGTGGTGGCCTTCTCGGCGGGCTCGATCGTGGTGGTCATCGGGCGGGGCTCCCCTCCGGTACGAGGGCGGCCTCGCCCGACATCAGTTCGCGGTAGCGTGCCGAGCCGCGCAGCAGCTCCTGGTGGGTGCCGACGGCCTCGATCCGGCCGTCCGCCAGGACGGCGACCCGGTCGGCGAGCAGCACGGTGCTCGGCCGGTGGGCCACCACCAGCGCGGTGGTCGAGCCGAGCACCTGCCGCAGCGCCTGTTCGACCAGCGCCTCGGTGTGCACGTCCAGCGCGGAGAGCGGGTCGTCCAGCACCAGGAAGGCGGGGTCGCCGACCACGGCGCGGGCCAGGGCGAGGCGCTGGCGCTGGCCGCCGGACAGGCTCAGGCCCTGCTCGCCGACCTCCGTCTCCACGCCGTCGGGCAGCGTTTCGACGAAGCCGGCCTGAGCGGTGGCGAGTGCGGCGGTCAGCCGGCCGGCGTCGGCGTCGGGCGCCCCCATCAGGACGTTCTCCCGGACGGTGGCGGAGAACAGGGTGGGCTCCTCGAAGGCGACGGCGACCAGCTCGCGCAGCCGCTCCCGGGACAGCTCGCGGATGTCCCGCCCGTCCAGGGTGATGGTGCCGCCGGTGGCCTCGTACAGCCGGGGGAGCAGGGCGGTGAGCGTGGTCTTGCCGCTGCCGGTGGCGCCGACCAGGGCCATCGTCTCGCCGCTGCGGATGTGCAGGTCGATGCCGCGGAGCAGCTCGGGGGTGTCGGGCGGGGCGTCCGGGTAGCGGAAGCGGACGCCGGTGAGGCGGATGCCGTCGGGGGCGCCCGCGGGCGCGGCCGGTGCCCCGCCATCGGGTGTGCCGCTGTCGGTTGTCCTGGCGGTCGGCGCTTCGTCGTCCGGCAGCTTCTCGTCCAGCACCTCGAAGAAGCGGTCGGTGGCGGTGGCGGCCTCGTTGGCGTAGGCGAGCAGCCAGCCGAGCGACTCCACCGGCCAGCGCAGCGAGAGCGCGGTGGAGAGGAAGGCGACCAGGGTGCCGGCGCTCAGCTCGTCGTGCGCGACCAGGTAGCAGCCGGCCGCGAGCGCGCAGCCGAGCGCCAGCTCGGGCAGCCCGACGATGACCGCCCAGAGGTTGGCCAGCAGGCCGGCCTTGCGCAGCTCGGTGCGGCGCAGCTGGTGCGCCTGCCCGTGGAAGCGCTCGGCCATCGAGCGGTGGCGGCCGAAGGCCTTGAGGATGCGGATGCCGAGGACGGACTCCTCGATCACGGTGGCGAGGTCGCCGTTCTGGTCCTGGGCGCGGCGGGCGGCGCCCGAGTAGCCGGCCTCGAACCGCCGGGTGAGCACCGTCAGCGGCGCGGCGGGCAGCAGCACGATCAGGGCGAGCCGCCAGTCCTGGGTGAACATCAGCGCGGTGCCGGCCAGGAAGGTCACCGAGTTCACGATCAGGAAGACCAGCGGGAAGGTCAGGAACAGCCGCATGGTGAACATGTCGGCGGTGGCCCGGGAGAGCAGCTGGCCGGAGCCCCAGCGGTCGTGGAAGGAGACCGGCAGCCGCTGGAGGCGGGCGAAGAGGTCCCCGCGCATCGCGGTCTCCACCCCGGCGAGCGGTCTGGCCAGAATCACCCGTCGGGCGTAGAACAGGCCCGCCTCGAAGAGGCCGAGCGCCAGCAGCAGGGCGATCAGCGGCCAGAGCGCGTCGACGTCGTGGTCGGCGATCGGCCCGTCGACGATCCTGCCGAGCACGGTCGGTACGGCCAGCAGGCTGATCGAGGCGAGCAGGGCGGAGCCGACCGAGGCGGCCAGCCGCCAGCGGATCACGCGGGCGTACGGCCACAGGCGAAGCAGTGAGCGGACGGTCGACCGGCGGGCGGGCGCGGGGGCGGGGGTTTGGTTCTCGGCCATCGCCGTGAGGGTAGGCCGGGCGCCCGTCATTTCTCATCCGGTTTTTCGCACCTGTCGGCGAGAATCGGCCACCCGCGCGGGGGCGTTCCGGTGGATGTCAGGCGGCGGGCGTGCGCAGCAGTCGCAGCGAGCGCCCGGCCAGGGTGACGGCGTCCTGCGGGCGGTGGCTGTGGGTGCCGTTGCCGCTCTCGTCCGCGGCGGTGTCCAGGACGGTGGTGTACTGCGCGTCGGGTGCGGCCCAGGGTTCGCCGGGGAGGGTGAAGGGGACGGCGTCGGGGCCGGCGTTGAGCAGCAGCAGGAAGCTGTCGTCACGCAACGGGTTGCCGTACTGGTCGCGTTCGGACATCGCGGCGCCGGAGAGCAGCATGCCGAGGCAGGCCGTCGGACCGAACCAGTCCGCCTCGGTCATCTCCTTGCCGCGCGCGGTGAACCAGGCCAGGTCGGGCTGGCCGCCGGGCACGGCGGCCCGGCCGGAGAAGAACGCCCGCTGGCGCAGCACCGGGTGGGCGCGGCGGAGCCGGACCAGACGGGCGGTGAGGTCGCGCAGCCCGGCCCAGCGCGGGTCGTCGAGCAGCGACCAGTCGAGCCAACTGACCTCGCTGTCCTGGCAGTAGGCGTTGTTGTTGCCGCCCTGGGTGCGGCCGAACTCGTCCCCGGCGGTGATCATCGGTACGCCGGTGGAGAGCAGCAGCGTGGCCATCAGGTTGCGGAGTTGGCGCAGCCGCAGGGCGTTGACGGCCGGGTCGGCGCTCTCGCCCTCGGCGCCGTGGTTCCACGAGCGGTTGTCGTCGGTGCCGTCCCGGTTGGCCTCGCCGTTGGCCTCGTTGTGCTTGCGGTTGTAGGAGACGAGGTCGCGCAGGGTGAAACCGTCGTGCGCGGTGACGAAGTTGACCGACGCGTACGGGCGCCGCCCGCCGCGCTGGTAGAGGTCCGAGGAGCCGGAGAGCCGGTAGCCCAGCTCGCGCACGTCCGGTCGGGCCCCGCGCCAGAAGTCCCGTACGGTGTCGCGGTACTTGTCGTTCCACTCGGCCCACAGCGGCGGGAAGCCGCCCACCTGGTAGCCGCCCGCACCGACGTCCCACGGTTCGGCGATCAGCTTCACCCGGCTGAGTACCGGGTCCTGCGAGACGGCGGCGAGGAACGGGTGGTCCATGTCGACGCCGTCGTTGCCGCGGGCGAGGGCGGCCGCGAGGTCGAAGCGGAAGCCGTCCACGCCCATCTCCGTCACCCAGTACCGCAGCGAGTCGGTGACCAGCCGCACGACGTGCGGCCGGCGGGTGTCCAGGGTGTTGCCGCAGCCGGTGTAGTCGGCGTAGCCGCGCGGGCGGTTCAGCGGGAGGCGGTAGTAGCCGGCGTTGTCGATGCCGCGGAAGGAGAGGGAGGGGCCGAGTTCGGCGGCCTCCGCGGTGTGGTTGTAGACCACGTCGAGGATCACCTCGATACCGGCGGCGTGCAGCGCGCGCACCATCCGCTTGAACTCGCCGACCTGGCCGCCGCGGCCGCCCGAGGAGGAGTAGCCGGCGTGCGGGGCGAAGAAGCCGACCGTGTTGTAGCCCCAGTAGTTGACCAGCCCGCGCGCCTGGAGGTGGTCCTCGCTGGCGTGCTGGTGGACGGGCAGCAGCTCGACGGCGGTGACACCGAGGGCCGTGAGGTGGGCGATCGCGGCGGGGTGGGCGAGGCCGGCGTAGGTGCCGCGCAGGTGCGGCGGGATCTCCGGGTGGCGCATGGTGAAGCCGCGCACGTGCAGCTCGTAGAGGACGGTCTCGGCCCACGGGGTCTTGGGGCGGTGGTCGTCGTACCAGTCGTCGTCGTCCTGGACGACCACCGATCTGGGCACGTACCGGGACGAGTCGCGGTTGTCCCGGACGGTGTCGGCGACGTCCGCCTCGGGCCAGTTGCGGACGGCGGCGCAGACCGCGTCGTGCGAGGTGTAACAGCCGTCGACGGCGCGGGCGTACGGGTCGAGCAGCAGCTTCGCCGGGTTCCAGCGGGCGCCCGTCCACGGGTCCCAGCGGCCGTGCACGCGGAAGCCGTACCGGGTGCCGGGGCGGACGCCGGGCAGGAAGCCGTGCCAGGTCTGGAAGTTCTGCTCGGTGAGGCGGTGTCTGCTCTCCAGGCCGTCCTCGTCGAAGAGGCAGAGGTCGACGGCCTCGGCGCCGGCCGCCCAGAGCGCGAAGTTGGTGCCCTGCCGCCCCTGGGCGTCCGTCCGGAAGCGGGCGCCGAGCGGCTGCCAGCTGCCGGGCCACGGCGGCTCGGCGGTCGGCCCGCCGCGCGGCCGCACTCCGGCTTCCAGCTCCTGCCCTGACGCCATGGCCGTACCCTCCCTGGACCCGGGGTGTCCCGGACCCCGTTCACCTTCTCTTTCCCTGATCCCACGGCCCGGAAGCCCGCTGAACGGAGGCTTGCGGCTCGGGTGTGGCGAGCGGGTGGTGAGGGGCGGCCGGTGGGGCGGTGCGGCGGCCGGGGGAGTGGGGCGCGTACGCCAGCTGAACGGAGGCTTGCGGCTCGGGTGTGGCGAGCGGGTGGTGAGGGGCGGCCGGTGGGGCGGTGCGGCGGCCAGGGGAGTGGGGCGCCGGAGCCCGGCGAACCGGGCGCCTGCCCCCGGGATGTCGCTGCGGGGGCGGTAGGCCGATGGGGTGGGGATTCCGGGTGTGGAGGCGTGTCCTGCCGGGATCGCCCTCGTTGTGGGGGGTATCGGACGGAAATGGTGGGAGGCCCCGGAATGCGGCCGCGAGGACGGGTTTGGGCACGGCGCGCGGGGGCGTTGGCCTGGTGCCTGGCGGTGCTGACGGGCTGCTCCGGCGGCGCCCCGGAGAGCGGTGACGCGGCCTCGCCGGGCCCGGGCCGCCCGGCGCCGCCGCCCGCCTCGCGGGCGGCCATCACCGCGCTGCCCGCGGACGACACGCAGGACGTGCCGCCGGAGGGCCCCGTCCGGGTCACGGTGGCCCAGGGCAGGCTGGTCTCGGTCCGGCTGGCCGACACCAAGGGCACCGAGGTGGCGGGGACGATCTCCGAGGACGGCTCGACCTGGATGCCGGACGGCCTGCTGCCGCTGGGCACCGCGTACACCCTGGATGCGGTGGCCGAGGACGAGCAGGGCCAGAAGGCGGCCCAGCACACCGACTTCTCGACCGCTGCCCGCGCCCACACCTTCGTCGCCTTCTTCACCCCGGAGGACGGCTCCACGGTCGGCGTCGGCATGCCGGTCTCGCTGCGCTTCAGCCGGCCGATCACCGACCGGGCGGCCGTCGAGAGGGCGGTCGCGGTGACCGCCGACCCGCCCGTGGAGGTGGCCGCGCACTGGTTCGGCAACCAGCGGCTGGACCTGCGCCCGCAGAAGTACTGGGCGGCGGGCACCAGGGTGTCGGTGGCGCTGCGGCTGAAGGAGGTGCAGGGCGCGCCGGGCGAGTTCGGCACCCAGACGAAGGACGTCCGCTTCACGATCGGCCGGGCCCAGGTCTCCACCGTGGACCTGGACGCCCACACCCTGACCGTGCGGGCCGGCCAGGGCGGCCGGGTGGTGAAGGCCCTGAAGGTGTCCGGCGGCGATCCGAAGCACTCGACGTACCGGGGGGTGCTGGTGGTCTCCGAGAAGTACAAGGTGACCAGGATGAACTCGAAGACCGTCGGGATGGGCGACGAGTACGACATCAAGGACGTCCCGCACGCGATGCGGCTGACCAACTCGGGCACGTTCATCCACGGCAACTACTGGGCCGACCCGGAGGTGTTCGGCACCGCGAACACCAGCCACGGCTGCATCGGCCTGGCGGACGCCAAGGGCGGGGCGAGCAAGGAGACCCCGGCGGGGTGGTTGTTCGAGCACACCGTCCCGGGGGACGTGCTGGAGGTGAAGGCCTCCACGGGGGACGTCGTCCCGCCGAACAACGGCCTGAACGGCTGGAACCTGCCCTGGGACCAGTGGCTGGCCGGCAGCGCCGTCCCGCACGGGACGCACTGAGCCCGCCGGGCCCTCCGCCCCGGTCCGAGTCCTCCGCCCTGGGCCCTCCCTTCACCCCAAGTCCACCTCTGGTCCACGGACCTCCCCCCAGGATTCACTCATTCGGCTTAGCTATCCTGCTTTTCGTGCCGAAGCTCGGCGCGAAAGATCGCCGGTCAGGTGCAACCCGTCCGGGTCGATGCGCGTCCATCAGGATGGACACCGGGAGGGGAGAAACCGTGAAGCCGGTTTTGGCGGCCGAGGCCGCAATACGCACCACCACCACCACCACCAAGAACCGTCGTAGCCGTGGCCTGCGCCGCAGTGCGGTGGCACTGGCGATGGGCGGGGCGCTGCTGTTCACCGCGGCATGCAACGACGACAAGGGCGGTGACAGCGGGACCGGCGGCGGTGACGCGGCCGCGACGGCGGGGGCCACCGGCGCCCCGGCGCCGGGTCAGAGCTCGGCGGCGCCGAAGCCCTCGGCCGCGGTGCTGACCGTCGATCCGAAGGACGGCGCCCAGGACGTCTCGCCGACCAACGGGCTGAACGTGTCGGTGGCCAACGGCAAGCTCACCACGGTCGAGGTGACCGACAAGGAGGGCAAGCCGGTCGCGGGGGCGATGACGGCGGACGGCACCGGCTGGAAGCCGAGCGCCGCGCTGGCCGTCGGCATGGTCTACAAGGTGAACGCGCAGGCCAAGGATGCCGAGGGTCTGGTGACCGCGTCGACGACCTCGTTCACCACGCTGACGCCCGACAAGAAGATCTCCACCAACGACAACATCGCCGACAACGCCACCTACGGCGTCGGCATGATCGTCTCGGTGGAGTTCAACAAGGACGTCAAGAACAAGGACGCGGTGGTCAAGGGGATCACCTTCGAGACCGGCGACGGTGTCGCCACCGAGGTGAAGGGCCACTGGTTCGGCAACCGCCGGGTGGACTTCCGTCCGGCCGAGTACTGGAAGCCGGATACCAAGGTCACCATCAAGTACCGGCTGAAGAACGTCGAGGTCGCGCCGGGCATCTACGGTGACGTGGACAAGGACGAGCCGTTCACCATCGGCCGCTCGCAGGTCGCCACCGCGGACGCCAAGACCCACCAGATGACGATCGTCCGGGGCGGCCAGAGCACGACCGTGCCGGTCACCCTCGGGGCGGACGCGACGCCGTCCTGGGGCGGCACCATGGTGATCATGTCCAAGGACAAGGTCACCCGGATGAACTCGCAGACCGTCGGTCTCGGCGGCGAGTACGACATCCAGGACGTGCCGCACGCCATGCGGCTGACCACCTCCGGCACCTTCGTGCACGGCAACTACTGGGCCAGCCCCTTCGGCAAGACCAACGCGAGCCACGGCTGCATCTCGATGGCGGACGTGAAGGGCGGCAGCGACACCTCGGTGGCGGGCAAGTTCTTCAACGACTCGATCATCGGCGACGTCGTGACCATCGTGAACACCAAGGAGAAGACCGTCTCGCCCGACAACGGGCTGGGCGGCTGGAACATCGCCTGGGCGAACTGGTAGCAGAACCGGCGGCCCGTTCGGCGGCCCGACCGGCAGTCCCGGCGACACGCTCTACCCCGGTAGCAGCCCTGCTAGTCCCGGTTCGATAACGACCGGCCCGATCCTCACTCGTTGGGGTCGGGCCGGTCGTCGTTCATGGGGTAATTGCCCCTCGAATGGCGCAACCTTTCCTTTGGCTGCGGCGTGTATCAGTCGGATCCCGCCGGAACCAGGGACGGGATCGAGGGAGGGAGTCGACGTGAGGTCGATACGCAAGGTGGTGGCCGCCGGCCTTCTCGGCGGCGCGATGGTGCTGACCAGCGCCTGTGGCGGCGGTGGCGGCAGTGGGAGCGCGGCCAAGGCCGAGCTGGGGGGCGGCGCGGCCGCGGGGGCCGCGTCGACCGCCTCGGCGGCCGCGTCCGGGGCGGCTTCCGCGCCCGGCACGGCTCCGGCGGCCGCGACGCCGAAGACCTCGGCGGCGGTGGTGGACATCCAGCCGAAGAGCGGCTCGGTGGACGTCGCGCCGAGCGGTGCGCTGAAGGTCGCGGTGGCGGGCGGCAAGCTCACCACGGTCAAGGTGAGCGACAAGACCGGCAAGGAGGTGGCCGGCACGATCGCCGCCGACGGGAGCAGCTGGACCCCGGCCGCCGGCCTCGCGGTCGGCACCGCCTACCAGGTGAGCGCGATGGCCGCGGACGCCAACGGCGTGGTCGCCTCGGCGGACAGCAGCTTCACCACGCTGACGCCCGAGCGCGAGGCGAAGGCGAGCGACAACATCGAGGACAACGCCACCTACGGCGTCGGCATGATCGTCTCGGTCGACTTCGACAAGGACGTGAAGAACAAGGACGACGTCGCCAAGGGCATCTCCGTCGAGACCGACAACGGCACGGTGGTGAAGGGCCACTGGTTCGGCAACCGGCGGCTGGACTTCCGCCCCGAGGCGTACTGGAAGCCCGGCACCAAGGTCACCGTCCACTACCGCCTGAAGAGCGTGGAGATCGCCCCCGGGGTGTACGGCGGCGTGGACCGGGACGAGCCCTTCACGATCGGGCGATCGCAGGTCTCGACGGTTGACGCCAAGACCCACGAGATGACGGTGGTCAACAACGGCCAGACCTCCACCATCGCCATCACCTCCGGCTCGCCGGAGCACCCGACCTGGAACGGCACGATGGTCGTGATGTCCAAGGAGGGCGTGGTGCGGATGCAGTCCAGCAGCATGCCCGGCATGACCGGCGCGCCGTACGACCTGCAGGTGCCGCACTCGATGAGGCTGACCACGTCCGGCACGTACGTGCACGGAAACTACTGGAGCGACGCCTTCGGCGAGGACAACGTCAGCCACGGCTGCGTCGGCCTCAAGGACGTCAAGGGCGGCGGCGGCTCCACCTCGGCGGGCAAGTTCTACGACGACTCGCTGATCGGCGACATCGTGACCGTGAAGAATTCTTCGCGCGGCCAGGTGGAGCCGGACAACGGCCTCAGCGGCTGGAACCTGACCTGGAGCGCCTGGTAGGAGCCGGTTCGCGGCAACCCGGGCTTGACGGCGGGCCGGTCCGGGTTGCACCCGGCATATGCCGATCGGGTCGTGATCGTTTGCTCATTGTCCGTACGCGGCTGCTTGCGTTCCGCAATGATGGGTCGCATGGCGGGTTGGGGCGAAACAGATCAGTCATCACTTCCTGGGTCCAGCTTGGTTGCTGACGCGTCGTGGATGTGCTTCCAGGACATGCTCGCGGCCCTGGAGCGGCTCAGCTCGGAGGAGCTGGAGCAGATGTATTCCGGCAGGCTTTGCGATCAGTCGGAGCCGGGCGAGGTGCGGTTGCCGTCCCGCCCGGAGTCCGGTCCGGTGGCCCGTCGGCTGGTGCTCTCGGTCCTCGAATCCTGGGACCTGCACCAGCAGTTGGAGGTCGGCGAACTGCTCACCAGCGAGCTGGTCGCCAACGCGGTGCGGCACGCGGCCGGGCGCACCATCGGCCTCCAGGTGACGCGCAAGCCGGGCTGGCTGCGGGTCGAGGTACGGGACTCCTCGCGCTCCCTGCCCTGTCTGATCCTGGCCGAGCCGCTGCCGGTCAACGAGCGCGGGCGCGGCCTCAAGGTCGTCGACGACCTCTCCGACCGCTGGGGCGCGGACCTGCTGCCGCGAGGCAAGGGCGTCTGGTTCGAGCTGAAGGTCCGCGAGCGGCACTGAGGCTCTTGGCGGGCGCGCCGGGGGCTCTTGGCGGAGGTGCCGGGCCCGGAAAACACGCAGGGCCCCCGACGGCGCCGTGGTCCGGCAGCTGGGGGCCCCTGCAAGTCATCGCGCCGGCCAAGGGGGTGCGTGCCGCGCGATGGGCGACGGCTGTGCCAGGTCGGGCCAGCCGTAGTCTCGGTGCCCACGGCGGAGGCGAGATCATCTCGCTGTCGTCCGCGCTTGGACTCCTTGACTATCGCACGAATCTCAGCATGTGGGCAAACCGGGAATCTTGGATTACAAGGTTTGTAACCTGGTTCGCCTTTGGATTTTGCATAGGTTAACGCTTGTGCCTGAGATTATTCATGATCGATGCAAACCGGCCCGGGTGCGGGCGGCATGGCGGCGCACCACTGCGGCCGGCCGCCGGCGGGCAGGTGGTCGATCAAGGGCTGTCGGGTTCGAGCAGAAGCCGTCGGGCGCCGTGCCGGGTCCGTGACCGGACGTAATCTCGTTGACTTCACGTGGGCTTCTGGTTTTACGGTGCCCCTGGCAAGCGATCGTCCAGGGGGGAAGTTCATGACGAACCAGCAGGCTCGGAACCAGCAGGCCCACGAGGCCCTTGTCGCGTTCGACCGGGCCCGGCAGGCGGACTTCGGCTTCAGTCGGCCGCAGTTCTGGCTGCTGCGCCACCTGTCGAAGCACGACCTCTCGCCCGACGGCCGCGGCATGACCGTGGCCGAGCTCCGGCGGGCCCTGCGTTCCCACCTCGGCCCCGAGGACGACCTCGGGGCCGAGGCCGAGGCCCTGCTGGAGCTCGGCTGGCTCGCGGGGGACGGTGAGGGGCGGCTGTGGATCACCGAGTCGGGCGAGGCGGCCCGCGCCGACCTCCGGCAGTGCGCCCCGGCCACGCGCGAGCAGGCCCACCGCGGCGTCGACGACGCCGACCACGTCACCGTCCCGAAGGTGTCGCGGCAGATGATCCGGAACGCCGGCGGCCGGCCGGCCGCGTAGCCGCTCCCGGAGCCCGCCGCACAGGAAGTCGGCCGGGGGGCGTCACCTGCGGCCCGGGTCACGCACCCGGGAGGCGCAGGGCCAGGCCGTCCAGGACGACCTCCAGGCCGTAGGCGAACTTGGCGTCGCGGATCTCGACGGGGTCGACGGCCGCGGCCGCGGCGGCGGCGTAGGAATCGGGCAGGTGCTCGTGGCCGGCGGCGGCCTCCTGGGCTGCGGGCATGAGGCGGGCGATGAACTCCGCCTCGCTCTCCCCGGAGCGGGCGACGGTGGTGAGCCAGGCCGTCTCCGTCGTGGTCATGCCGATGACGTACGTCAGTACCGTGTCGATCGCCCGGTTCGGCTCGGGGAAGCCGAAGGAGATGAAGAGCGCGGCGAGCCGCTCGGAGAAGGACATCAGGTTGGGGCCGAGGTGGGCGAGGCCCGCCGTGCCGAGGACCGAGGACAGCCACGGGTGGGCCAGCGCGGTGGCGCGGAAGGACTGGGCGGCCGCGACGGTGGCGGCCCGCCAGTCGGGGCTGTCCACGGGCGGGAGGACGAACTCGCCGAAGACCTCGTCCACCGCGAGCTCCATCAGCTCGTCCTTGGTGGCCACGTGCCGGTAGAGCGAGGTCGCGCCCGCGTTCAGGCGGGCGCCGAGCTTGCGCATGGAGAGCGCCTCGATGCCGTCGGCGTCCAGCATGGCGATCGCCTCGCGGACGATGGCCGCCCTGCTCAGTGCGGGCTGGTCGGGCTCGCGCTGCTGCCGGGTCCAGACGGACGCGACCGGGTTCTGCTTCGTCTTCGGGGGCATGGCCTTCCTCCACTCTCCTGCGTACACCGTGCGCATCCAGCGTACATGCGTGAGGGCTTGCGCACACCGTTCCGCTCTGCGTACAGTGTGCGCATCGAAGGAACAGCGTGCGCAAGCCGAAAGGGAAAGACCCATGGAAACCCGCAACCCACGTCGCTGGTGGATCCTCGTCGTGCTCTGCCTCAGCACGCTGGTCCTGGTGATCGACAGCATGGCGCTCACCGTCGCCGTCCCCTCCATGACGGAGGACATCGGCGCCAGCACCCAGGACATCCAGTGGATCCTGGACTCCTACGTCCTGGTGTTCGCCGGACTCCTTCTCACCTCGGGCAGCCTCGGGGACCGCTTCGGCCGCCGCAAGGTGATGATCATCGGCCTGCTGCTCTTCGGAGCCGCCTCACTGGCCGCGACCTTCTGCACCAACCCCGGTGAGGTCATCGCCTCCCGGATCGCGATGGGCGTCGGCGGTGCGCTGATCATGCCGTCCACCCTGTCGATCCTGATCACCGTCTTCGAGGAGGACGAGCGCAGCAAGGCCATGGCGGCCTGGGGCTCGGTGTCCATGCTCGGCCTGGTCGGCAGCCCGGTGCTCGGCGGCTTCCTGATCGACCACTTCTCCTGGCACTCGATCTTCTTCATCAACGTCCCGGTCGTCGTCCTCGCCGTCCTGGCCGGCCTCACCCTCATGCCCGAGTCCAAGGGCCCGTGGCAGAAGCCGGACCCGCTGGGTGCGATCCTCTCCGCCGCCGGTATGACCGCCCTGATCTGGTGGATCATCGAGATCCCGCAGCACGGCGCCTTCGAGGGCAAGTCGCTGATCACCCTGACGGTCGCCGTCGTCGCCCTCGGCGGGTTCGTGATCTGGGAGAACGTCACCGAGTCGCCGATGGTCCCGCTGGTCCTCTTCAAGCACCGCAACTTCAGCGGCGGCTCACTCTCGCTGACCCTCGTCCAGATCGGCAACGGCGGCCTGCTCCTCGTCCTCACCCAGTACCTGCAGTTCGTCCTCGGCTACTCGCCCGTCAAGGCCGGCCTCGCGTTCGTCCCGCTGGCCGTCGCCGCCCTCATCGGCAACGGCGCCGGCGCCGGCCTCGCCGCGAAGATCGGCAACCGGGTCCTCATCCTGGTCGGCATGTTGATCATGGCCTCCTCGTTCGCCATCCTCACCACCGTCACCGCCGACAGCGGCTTCACCGTCCCGGCCGTCGCCCTCGGCCTGCTCGGCCTCGGCGCCGGCCTCGCCATGCCGGCCGCCGTCGGCGCCCTGATGGGCACCATCCCGGCCGACAAGGCCGGCGTCGGCTCCGCCCTCAACGACACCATCCAGCAGGCCGGCACCGCGCTCGGCATCGCCATCCTCGGCTCGCTGCTCTCCAGCCGCTTCGCCCAGGAGATGCCGGCCGGTTCGTCGGAGCAGGCCAAGCGCTCGATCGGCGACGCGCTGGCCGCCGCCAACGGCGACGCGGGCCTCGTCCACGCCGCCCGGGAGGCCTTCACCTCCTCGATGTCCACCACCTTCACCATCAGCGCGGTCAGCATCCTGGCCGCGGCCGTCCTGGCCACCCTGGTCATGCGGAACGGCAAGCCCGAGGCCGCGCAGGCCGCCGCCGAGGAGGCGGAGCTCGCCGCCTGACCCCCGCCCGGACGACGAAGGCCGGCACCCCCTCCCCGGGGTGCCGGCCTTCGTCGTCGACCGCCTCTGAGGGCCGCGCCTCCGGCAGCCCCCGGTCAGCCGGTCACTCGTCGACGGGGGTAGGGGCCCAGCCGGTGCGCTCGTCCTTGTAGAAGTACCCCGGCGCGCCCTTCAGGCCGACGGTGCGGAAGGGCTTGCCGTGGTCGTTGACGGGAAAGGTGCCGTGGCGGTCGCCGCTGCTCCAGGCCAGGACGAGGTTCCAGCTGACGTCCTGGGAGGTGGTGCGGGCGTCGATGTTCAGCACCTGCGGATCGGTGGCCGACACCGAGTAGGGGAAGTTCGAGGTCTTGCCCTTGACGGCGCCCTCCAGAGCCGGGACGGGCACCGGGCGCGGGGCCGTGGAGTCCAGGTCGACGGCGAAGGCCGATGGGGTGATCTCGCCGCCGCAGCCGGACTCCGGGGTGTAGGCGTTCCACTTCGGGGCCGGCCGGGTGCTGACCACCTCCACGTAGAGGGCGCTCAGGACGACGGGCTTGGCGTTCTCGCCCTGTGCCGTCAGTTGCAGCCGCAGATGCCCGCCGGGGAGGGCCTGCTGGTCGGCGGCCCAGCTCTCCATCCGCTGGTTCGCCGGGGGCGCTGCCACGGCGCGCGGGGCACGGGGGCTCAGGAACCACTGGCCGCAGGGGCTGCCCCAGTTGTCCGTCAGGACGTTGACGTGGAAGGGCGGTGTGTCGTCCTCGGGCGCCGACGAGGCCGGCCCGGTGGACGTCGGGGTGGACGTCGGGGTGGATGCCGGAGTGGTGGCCGGCGTGGCAGGGGCGGGGGCGGCCGGGGTGGAGGCGGTGGTGGCCGACGGCTGCGGGCTCGCGGCCGGGGTGTCGGTGCGACCCGCCAGATCGAGGACCGGGATCGCGGCCACGGCGACGACGGCCACGGCGGCGGCGCTCAGGAGGATCCGGGTGTTCGGCAGCCGACGGCGTCGCCGGTCGTCCTCGGCCGGCTGCGGCTGCGGCTGCGGCGTGGGCGCGGGCTCGGCTTCCGGTGCCGGGATTGGTGCGGGGGCCGGTTCGGGCGCGGGCCCGGCGACGGATGCGGGCGGGCCGGACGGCTCCCGGCGGCGGGCCGCGTCCGCCAGGATCCAGCGACGGTGGAGCTCGACCAGTTCGTCGGCGCTCGCCCCGCAGACCCGCGCGAGCCGCTCCACCGGCGCGTACTCGTTGGGGACGGCGGCGCCGTTGCAGTACCGGTGGAGCGTCGAGGTGCTGACGTGCAGCCGGGTCGCGAGCGTGCCGTAACTGCGGCCCGAACGGTCCTTCAGCTCGCGCAGCATCGCCGCGAATTCCTCGGTCTCCACGCTCATGTTCGCATCCCCCTCGTCCCGGTACGGCGTTCCAGGCTCCCCCGAATCCGCAGCTCACGGTACCTGTCGGCGTTCCAGCGTCCCGAACTGCCCGGCAGGGCTGGCGGCCGGGACGGACCGGGAGCCAGTCTGCGGTCAGCGGCAGCCCGTACTGGCCTTCGTCCACGGCCCGTCCGTCGGCACCTGGCGGCCGACGCCCGCCGACGCCCTTCGGCCGTGACCCTCGGCAGTGCCACCCCGCAGCAGTGATCCCCGGCAGTGCTTCCCACCCGTCATTTCTCAGCGAAAGCGAGTCCATCCGTATGCGTACGCCGAAGCGACGCCACATGAGCATCCCGTTCGCCGCCGCCGCTCTGCTGGCGGTCGCCGCCGGGCCGGCCGCCGCCGTGCACGGCGGATCCGACACCACCACCTCGGCCCACCCGTTCGTCGTGGCGCTGGAGACCGCCACCGGCGAACAGTGGTGCACGGGCGCCCTGATCGCGCCCACCAAGGTGCTCACCGCCGGCCACTGCGTCGCCGAGGCCGGCGACCCGAGCACGCTGCGGGTGATCGCCGGCCGGACCGACCTGACGGGCTCCGGCGGGCAGGTGCGGCACGTGAAGGGCTTCAAGCTCGACCCCCGCTACACCACGGGCCTCCAGCACGACTCGGCCGTCCTCACCCTGGACCGGCCGCTTCCCCAGCGCACCGTCCGGGTGGCGGGGCAGCGCGACGAGGGGCTGTACCGCAACGGCGGCACGGCCACCGTCTACGGCTACGGCCGCACCGGCGACGGCGGCCCG
Source organism: Kitasatospora sp. NPDC041988 (assembly GCF_055588525.1). Classification (NCBI taxonomy): domain Bacteria; kingdom Bacillati; phylum Actinomycetota; class Actinomycetes; order Kitasatosporales; family Streptomycetaceae; genus Kitasatospora; species Kitasatospora sp. NPDC041988. The sequence continues at coordinate 68,202 of NZ_JBVJCO010000029.1, read as the reverse complement.
GGCACGCACCTCAAGCGGGCCGCGCTCACCCTCGCGCCGCTGGCCGACTGCGAGGCCTACACCTGGCCCGCCGACACCCCGAGCCTCAAGGTCTGCGGCGTGCCCAGGCCGGGGAGGGCCGACAGCGTCTGCAAGGGCGACTCCGGCGGGCCGCTGGTCGTGAACGGTGTGGTGATCGGCATCGTCACGACCGGCAACAAGTTCTGCGACTCCCAGCAGCCGGTCTCCGTCTTCACCCGTGCCACCGACGTCCCGGCGGAGATCCTCCGCTAGGGCTGGACGGATTCACCCCGCCGCCTGGCGGGCCCGCTGTTCGGCCAGCCGGCGGTGGGCGTCGGGCCAGTGGAGCGGGAGCTGTTCCACCGGGGTCTCCCAGAAGGTGAAGGTGGATTCCTTGGTGGTCGAGCGGAGGCCTCTCATCACCGAGCGGTGCGGCTCGGCGGAGGCGAAGGCGTCGAGATCGTCGCGGCTCTCCCAGGCGGAGAGGGTGTAGAAGGTCCGTTTCAGGGGCTGGGTGATCAGGGAGGCGCCGAGGGCGCCGGGGGAGGTGCGCAGCTGGCGCCAGACGGTGAGCGATTTCAGGAAGAAGCGCGGGACGTCGGCGAGCGAGCGGACCTCGAAGCGGGAGGCCATGACGACGGCACGGGTGCCGGGGGTGGCCGGATTCGGGGTGATCCAGGGGAGTGTGGGCATGGCTGATCCGCCTCCGTTATTGGGTAGTGGCACTATCTATGTTAGACAGTGAAGGTATCCAATGACCAGAGGGAGCCGGAGAAAGGCAGGGTGCCGTGCGCATTTCGGAGTTGAGCCGCCGCAGCGAGGTCCCGATCGCGACGATCAAGTACTACCTGCGGGAGGGGCTGCTGCCGCCGGGCCGTTCCGTCGCCGCGACCCAGGCCGAGTACGACGAGACCCATCTGCGCCGGCTCGGGCTGGTCCGGGCGTTGATCGGGGTCCGGGGTCTCAGTGTGAGCGAGACCAAGGCGGTGCTGGGGGCGGTCTCGGCGCACCAGGCCGAACGGCACGAGGTGCTCGGCCTGGTCATGGGCGCCCGGCCGGTCGACGACGACGAGGAGCCGGCCCCCGCGCCCGGTGCGGCCGAGGTGGACGCGCTGATCGCGGAGCTGGGCTGGGAGGTGTCCGAGCATGCCCCGGCCCGTGGAGCGCTGGGGGAGACTCTGGAGAGCCTGCGCTCCCTCGGCGAGCCGGTCGACCGGAGGTCCCTGCTCCGGTACGCCGAACTCGCCGAACGGATCGCCGTGGTCGACCTCGACCGGATCGCCGACACCGAGGACCCGCTCGAACAGGCCGAACGCGCCCTCGTCCTCACCGTCCTCCTGGAGCCGGCCCTCCTCGCGCTGCGCCGGCTGGCCCAGGAGAACGAGTCGGCGAAGCGGAACACCTGAACCACCTGCGCGCCTGAGCCCTGGTACGCCAGAGCCCCCGGAACGATCGATCGCGTTCCGGGGGCTCTGGCCTGCCTATCGCAGCGGGATCAGCACTCGATGACGTTGACCGCGAGGCCGCCGCGCGAGGTCTCCTTGTACTTGATCTTCATGTCCGCGCCGGTCTCCTTCATGGTCTTGATCGCCTTGTCGAGGGAGACGTGGTGGCGGCCGTCGCCGCGCAGGGCCATCCGGGCCGCGGTGACGGCCTTCACGGAGGCCATGCCGTTGCGCTCGATGCAGGGGATCTGGACCAGGCCGCCGACCGGGTCGCAGGTGAGGCCGAGGTTGTGCTCGATGCCGATCTCGGCGGCGTTCTCGACCTGCTCGGGGGTGCCGCCGAGGACCTCGGCGAGGCCGCCGGCCGCCATCGAGCAGGCGGAGCCGACCTCGCCCTGGCAGCCGACCTCGGCGCCGGAGATGGAGGCGTTCTCCTTGAAGAGCATGCCGATCGCACCGGCGGCGAGGAGGAAGCGGACGATGCCTTCGTCGTCCGCGCCGGGGATGAAGTTCAGGTAGTAGTGCAGGACGGCGGGGATGATGCCGGCCGCGCCGTTGGTGGGCGCGGTGACGACGCGGCGGCCGGAGGCGTTCTCCTCGTTGACGGCCATCGCGTAGAGGGTGACCCACTCCATCGCGTTGGCCGGGCCGATGCCCTCGGCGCGCAGGGCGCGGGCGCCGGAGGCGGCGCGGCGGCGGACCTTGAGGCCGCCGGGGAGGATGCCCTCGCGGGACATGCCGGCCCGGACGCACTCCTGCATGACCCGCCAGATCTCCAGCAGGCCGGCCCGGATCTCCTCCTCCGTCCGCCAGGCCTTCTCGTTCTCCAGCATCAGGCCGGAGATGGAGAGGCCGGTCTCCCGGCTGAGCCGGAGCAGTTCGTCGCCGGTGCGGAAGGGGTACTTCAGCGCGGTGTCGTCGGGCTTGACCCGGTCGGCGCCGATCGCGTCCTCGTCGACGACGAAGCCGCCGCCGACCGAGTAGTACGTCTTCTCCAGCAGTGGGGAGCCGTCGGCGGCGTAGGCCCAGAGGGTCATGCCGTTGGCGTGGTACGGCAGCGAGCGGCGCCGGTGCAGGATCAGCTGGCTGTCGGGGTCGAAGTCGATGGCGTGGCTGCCGAGCAGGTTCAGCCGCTTCTCGGCGGTGATCCGCTCGACGTCCGCGTCGGCCTTGTCGACGTCGACGGTGCGCGGGGAGTTGTTCTCCAGGCCCAGCAGGACGGCCTTGGGGGTCCCGTGGCCGTGGCCGGTGGCGCCCAGCGAGCCGAACAGCTCGGCGCGCACGCTCGCCACGTCCGTCAGCAGGCCCTCGGACTTCAGGCGGCGGGCGAACATCCGGGCGGCGCGCATCGGGCCGACGGTGTGGGAGCTCGACGGGCCGATGCCGATGGAGAAGAGGTCGAAGACGCTGATGGCCACGGAGGACGTCCTTGTCTGGTCTCGTGGAAGGACAAGCAGGCGGGGTGCCGGCACGGAACGGGGCACCGCGCGCACTGTCCAGTGTGCGCGGTGCCCCGGAATCCCAGGTGGCCCGGCGGGGTGAGGCCGGTCACCTACGACTGAATTACAGGTTCGGGTACAGCGGGTACTTCTCGGCGAGGGCGGTGACCCGGGCCTTCAGCGCGGCGGCGACGGTCTCGTCGAAGGCGGGCTTGAGCGCCTCGGCGATGATGTCGGCGACCTCGCGGAAGTCCTCGGCCTGGAAGCCGCGGGTGGCGAGGGCCGGGGTGCCGATCCGCAGGCCGGAGGTGACCATCGGCGGGCGCGGGTCGTTCGGGATGGCGTTGCGGTTGACCGTGATGCCGACCTCGTGGAGGCGGTCCTCGGCCTGCTGGCCGTCGAGCTGGCTGTTGCGCAGGTCGACCAGGACCAGGTGGACGTCGGTGCCGCCGGAGAGCACGGACGCACCGGCCTCGGCGACGTCGGCCTGGAGCAGACGCTCGGCGAGGATCCGGGCGCCGTCCAGGGTGCGCTGCTGGCGCTCCTTGAACTCCTCCGTGGCGGCGACCTTGAAGGCGACGGCCTTGCCGGCGATGACGTGCTCCAGCGGGCCGCCCTGCTGGCCGGGGAAGACCGCGGAGTTGATCTTCTTGGCCCACTCGGCCTTGGAGAGGATGACGCCGCCGCGCGGGCCGCCCAGGGTCTTGTGGGTGGTGGTGGTGACCACGTCCGCGTACGGCACCGGGTTGGGGTGCAGGCCCGCGGCGACCAGGCCGGCGAAGTGCGCCATGTCGACCATCAGCAGGGCACCGACCTCGTCGGCGATGCGGCGGAACTCGGCGAAGTCCAGCTGGCGCGGGTAGGCGGACCAGCCGGCGATGATCAGCTTCGGCTGGTGCTCCTTGGCGAGGCGCTCGACCTCGGCCATGTCGACCTGGCCGGTCTTGTCGTCGACGTGGTACGCGGCCACGTTGTAGAGCTTGCCGGAGAAGTTGATCTTCATGCCGTGGGTCAGGTGACCGCCGTGGGCCAGGCTCAGGCCCAGGATGGTGTCACCCGGCTGGATCAGCGCGAACATCGCGGCGGCGTTGGCCTGCGCGCCGGAGTGCGGCTGGACGTTGGCGTGCTCGGCACCGAACAGGGCCTTGATCCGGTCGATCGCGATCTGCTCGACCACGTCGACGTGCTCGCAGCCGCCGTAGTAGCGGCGGCCGGGGTAGCCCTCGGCGTACTTGTTGGTCAGCACCGAGCCCTGGGCCTCCATGACCGCCACCGGGGCGAAGTTCTCGGAGGCGATCATTTCCAGGGTGGTCTGCTGGCGGTGCAGCTCGGCGTCGACCGCGGCGGCGATCTCGGGGTCGAGCGAGTGCAGGGACTGGTTGAGAACCGTCATGGTGTGGTCTTCCCAAAGAAGAGACGGAGGTGCCGCGCGTGTCGCGCCCTTGGAAGGGTGGCGGCGGGCGACGGGAGGGCGGAGGAGGCCAGGCGGGGCGGCCGCCGCGCTGCGGCCGCCCCGGCGGGTGGCTCAGGCCGGGTTGGTGAGGGCGTCGTACTCGGCGGCGCTCAGCAGCTCGTCGGTCGACTCGACGCGCACCTTGAACAGCCAGCCACCCTCGAAGGGGGCGCTGTTGACCAGCGAGTTGTCGTCCAGGACGTCCTGGTTGACCTCGGTGATCTCACCGGTCACCGGCGAGTACAGGTCGCTGACCGACTTGGTGGACTCGAGCTCGCCACAGGTCTCACCGGCGGTCACGGTCTCGCCGACCTCGGGCAGCTGCACGTAGACGATGTCACCGAGGGCGTCGGCCGCGTGGGCGGTGATGCCGACCGTGGAGACACCGTCCTCGGCGGCGGTCAGCCACTCGTGCTCCTTGGTGTACTGCAGGTGCTGGGGGTTGCTCATGGCGTCATTCTCCAGGATGGGAAGCGGGTACGACGAAGCGGCCCGGCGGCCGGGCATGCCTCGGCTGGGGAAAGCGGGAGGGGAAGAGGTCAGCGGGCGCGCTTGTAGAAGGGCAGCGCCACGACCTGGACCGGCTCGTGCTTGCCGCGGACGTCCACCGCGACGGTGGTGCCGGGGGTGGCGTGCGCCGCGTCCACGTAGGCGATCGCGATCGGCTTGCCCAGGGTGGGGGAGGGCGCGCCGGAGGTGATCCGGCCGATCGGGGTGCCGTCGGCGGAGACCACGGTGTACTCGGCGCGCGGCACCCGCTTGCCCTCGGAGACCAGGCCGACCAGCACCCGCGGCGGGTTGGCCTCGGCCTCGGCGGCGGCCTTCTCCAGCGCCTTGCGGCCGACGAACGTGCCCTCGTTGGTGGTCTTGTCGAAGCGGACCACCCGGCCGAGGCCGGCGTCGAACGGGGTCAGGTCGGTGGAGAGCTCGTGCCCATACAGCGGCATGCCGGCCTCCAGGCGCAGCGTGTCGCGGCAGGAGAGGCCGCAGGGGACGAGCCCGCGGTCGGAGCCGGCCTCGGTCAGCGCCTGCCAGATCTGCTCGGCGTCGCCCGGGTTGCAGAAGATCTCGAAGCCGTCCTCGCCGGTGTAGCCGGTGCGGGCGAGCAGCACGTCGCGGCCGGCCACCTGGGCCGGGAGGATCGCGTAGTACTTCAGGCCGGGCAGGTCGGCGTCGGTGGTGGCGGTGAGGATCGCGGTGGCCTCCGGGCCCTGGACGGCGATCAGCGCGTAGGTGTCGCGGTCGTCGGTGACGACGGCGTCGTAGCCCTTCGCGCGGGCGATCAGCTCGTCGAGGACCAGCTGGGCGTTGGAGGCGTTGGCGACGACCAGGAAGGCGTCCTCGCGCAGGCGGTAGACGATCAGGTCGTCCAGGATGCCGCCGTCCTCGGCGCAGATCATGGTGTAGCGGGCGCGCAGGACGCCCAACGCGGAGACGAAGCCGACCAGCGCGTGGTCCAGCATCTCGCCGGCCTGCGGGCCGGTGACGGTGATCTCGCCCATGTGGGAGAGGTCGAAGAGACCGGCCTTGGTGCGGACGGCGAGGTGCTCCTCGCGCTCGCTGCCGTAACGCAGCGGCATGTCCCAGCCGGCGAAGTCGGTCATGGTCGCGCCGAGGGCGCGGTGCAGCGCGTCGAGCGCGGTGAGGCGGAGGGACGACATGGCCTGGAACTCCTCGGTCTGGGCACTCAGGGGTGCGCACGCCGGACCGGTCCCGCTCGGTGAGGGACCTGGCCTGCGCGCGGGCATGCGGCGGCGGGGTCTCCCCATCTGTCGTCGTACCTGAGAGCTTCACCGCACGCGGGCCCGCAGCTCTTACAGCTAACAGGACAGCATGGCGGCTTGCACCGTGGGTGGGCGCGCGACCGGGCCGTGCGCCGCTTTCCAGATGTGCCTAATCCGTGCGGTAGGGGTGCCTGAGAGATTCCGGGGAGGACTTGCTCCTTCGGCGCCGGCTCGGCCGCCTTTCGGCGGCACTCCGGACTCTCCCGCGCGGGTTCGAGCGGCCGGTATGGAGTTAGGGGCGGCCCCTGCGAGAACGCGGAGCCGCGGACATCATGGCACGTCCGGCGCCCGTGTGGGAGAGGGGCCCCGGGCGGCCCGCTAGGCTGCACGCGTCGACGAGCCAGTGAGGCGGTACAAGGGGCGCATGGGGTACCCGGTGGAGCAGCAGCAGGGGTGGGGTGGCCCGGAGTCGGCGCCGCCCGGCGGCGGATGGCCGGCCAACGAGCTGGAGCAGGTGCTCACCGCCGCGCTCGGCGATCCGGGCGCGACCCCGCGCGTGTTCGAGGTGCTGGCCCGCAGCCAGGTGTGGATCCCGCTGCCGGCCGGGGCCGACCCGCAGGGGCAGGCGCTGGACCTGCCGACCGTCGAGCTGGCCGGCGACCCGTACGTGCCGGTCTTCTCCTCGCAGGAGGTGTTCCTCCAGCAGGCGCCGGGGATGGCGTTCGCGGTCGCGCCGGTCTGGGAGTTCGCCCGCGGGCTGCCGCTGGGCGTGGGCATCGCGGTGAACCCGGAGGCTCCGGTCGGCATCCCGGTGCCGCCACAGGGCGTGGCCGAGCTGCGGCGCGGGCCGCGTGAGGCCCGTTGGGAGACCGCCGAGGACGCCGCCGCGCCGTCCGGCGGCCGGGTGGCGCTGCGCGAGCCGGTGCCGGGCGAGGACCCGGAGGCCTTCCTGGCCGCCTGCCGGAACGAGCTGTCGGCGCTGCCCGGGGTGTTGACCGCGCGGCGGGCGCTGGCCAGCGTCGAGGGCGAGCCCACCGTGATGTTCGTCGGCGTCCAGCTCGACCAGCTGGCCCCGGCCGAACCGGCCGCCGTGAACGAGGCGCTCGGCCGGGCGCTGGGAACCGCGCCGCTGCCCGGCGGCGTCCACCTCGTGCTGCTCGACCTCGCGGAGGACCCCGTGGTCGAGTGGTTGCTCAACCGGGTCCAGCCGTTCTACACACGGATGTGACCCGCCGCGAAAGCGACGCGCCCCTCCCCGCCCGCCGTCGGGCAGCCCGCCATCGGGCCGGAGGGGCCCACGGCAGGCACGTCGGCGTGGCGGTGGTCGGTGGCGCCCCATAGGGTGCGTGCAGACACCCGTCGGGCCGGCGGCAGGTGAGAGAAGAAGAGGCGCAGCGAGGTGGGCGCATGAGTGCGGGAGCGGTAGCGGGCGGTGCACCGGGGCCCTGGGGCCAGGCACCCGCCGGGCGCCCCGGCGCGGATCCGAGAGCGCTGGAGCACGCCCTGCGCGAGGTCGCGCCGGAACGCTGGGAGGCGTACGAGGCGCTGCTGCACGCCCTGGCCGAGGGTCAGGTGCTGATGCTGCTCTGGCACGGGACGCCGGGCAGCCCGGACGCCCAGTACGGGAACATGGAGATCAGCGGCCACGGCTACGCGCCGGCGGTCACCTCGCCCGAGCAGCTTGCGGCGTCCGGCTGGGCGCGGGCGCACGAGGTGATCTCGGGGCGCGAGATCGCCGCCTCGCTGTACCGGACCCGCTGGGGCCTCTGGCTGAACCCGCACGCCCCCGGTGGCGGGGTCGGCGTGCCCTGGGCGGACCTGCGGCGGATCGCGGCCGGCCTGGACCGGCTGCCGGCCGGGCCGCTGAAGCTGAGTGAGCCGCAGTTGCCGGCCCAGCAGTTCTTCGCGCTGCTGGAGCGCCAGGCGGGCGAGGTGCGGGCGGTCAAGGCGCTGCGCCGGGCCTGGGTGCAGCCCTCCGTGGGCGAACCGTACCTGGCCATCGGTCTTGAGCTGTACGAGAGTTCGCCGCCCACGGTGGAGGCCGTCCGGGCGCTGATGCAGCGGGCGATCGCGGTCGCGCCGGAGGGGCTGGCCGTCTCCACGGTGGCGATGGGGGACGAGTACGACCCGGTGGCGCTCTGGATGCGGGCCAACGCCCGGCCGTTCTACGACCGCGAGGCGGGCGCCCAGGGCCGGCCGCCGACCGGGCCGTACCCGCCGGTGCCCCCGCCGCCGTACGCCTCGCAGGCGGGGCCGGGGTATGGCTACGGCACCCAGCCGCCCGGCCCGGGCTGGCAGGGCCAGCCGCCACCGCAGCAGCCGTGGCCCGGCTACCCCACCCGCTGACGCGGTAAACGCCTATCACCGAAACCGGTTTGACGATCCGTCGGACCGGTTTCGGTGTTTTCCGGACGAACTTCCCGTTCGCGCTGGCAGGCATCTTGACATGACTGTTACAGCTGTGTGAAGACCGATATGCCGAAGATCGAGAGGTGCATGTCCGCAGATCACAGTTGGGCATCTGTCGGTTGTCAGGGCTGGCGCAAGCCAGTTCGGATGGCAGAGAGTTCTGCAAACGCACCGCGCGTGGTTGGCGCCTCACAAAGGCGAACGCGCAGGCGGACAGCTTGATCCACGCGATGCCCATCCCGCGTGGCAGCAGTACCCGAGCACGCAGTACCGCACGTCGTACCGCTGCGAACACCGCCCTGTACCTCCGCACGTCCGCACCAGCCGTACCGCCGATCCCGGCGACCGGCACCCGTGGGCCGGCCACCGTCGGCGAGGGGACCGAACTGACCATGACCGCACCCATCAAGACCGCCGGGGACACGCCGGAGGCAGACGCCGCCGCGAGCCCGGCCAAGAAGATCGAGGGCCGCTCGCTCGGCCAGATCGCCTGGACCCGCTTCAAGCGGGACAAGGCCGCCGTCGCCGGCGGCGTCGTGGTGATCCTGCTCATCCTGCTCGCCGTGCTGGCCAAGCCGATCGAGTCGGTCTTCGGCCTGGACCCCGACGCGCTCAACCAGGACCTCCTGGACGCCAACCTCGGCGGCCTGCCCTTCGGGGACTGGGGCGGCATGAGCGCGGACCACCCGCTCGGCGTCGACCCGCTCCAGGGCCGTGACCTGCTCGCCCGCGTCATCGAGGGCTCCTGGGTCTCGCTGCTCGTCGCCTTCGGGGCGACCCTGCTCTCCAACACCATCGGCACCGTGCTCGGCGTGATGGCCGGCTACTACGGCGGCTGGGTCGACAACCTGATCAGCCGGGTGATGGACGTCTTCCTCGCCTTCCCGCTGCTGCTCTTCGCCATCGCGATCTCCGCCTCGCTCCAGGGCGGCGCCTTCGGCCTGCACGGCCTCCCGCTGCACATCATGGTGCTGATCTTCGTGATCGGCTTCTTCAACTGGCCCTACATGGGCCGGATCGTGCGTGGCCAGACCCTCTCGCTGCGCGAGCGCGAGTTCGTCTACGCAGCCCGAAGCCTGGGCGCCCGTGGGCCGTTCATCCTGTTCAAGGAGCTGCTGCCCAACCTGGTCGGTCCGATCCTGGTCTACTCGACCCTGCTGATCCCGACCAACATCCTCTTCGAGGCGGGCCTCAGCTTCCTCGGCGTCGGCATCCAGGCCCCGCAGGCCTCCTGGGGCGGGATGCTCAACGACGCGATCAAGTACTACCAGGTGGACCCCCAGTACATGGTGGTCCCCGGTATGGCGATCTTCCTCACGGTGCTCGCCTTCAACCTGCTCGGCGACGGGCTGCGTGACGCCCTCGATCCCAAGAGCAACTGACCTCCAGTCAGGACCCTCCGATCCGCCACCACTCCTCAAGGGGTTGATCCCACCATGCGCAGGTCCCGTACCGTCGCGCTGACCGCAGTGGCCGCCGCCACTGTCCTGGTCGTCACCGGCTGTTCGTCCAGCTCGTCCAAGAGCGGGGACAGCAACTCGTCCTCCGCCGCCTCCGCCGGCGCCGACGCGGCCACCAAGGGCATCGTCAACGCCTCGGACAAGAAGGGCGGGACGGTCACCTACGAGATGAAGGGCACGCCGGACTCGCTCGACCCCGGCAACACGTACTACGCGTACATCTACAACTTCTCGCGTCTGTACGGGCGTCCGCTGACCACCTTCGCCCCGGGCCCCGGCGACGAGGGCAACAAGCTGGTCCCGGACCTCGCCGAGTCGATGGGCCAGCCCAGCGCGGACGGCCTGACCTGGACGTACAAGCTGCGCGCGGGCCTGAAGTACGAGGACGGCAGCGCGATCACGTCCAAGGACGTCAAGTACGCGGTGGAGCGCTCCAACTGGGCGCCGGACGTGTTCTCCAACGGCCCGACGTACTTCAAGGAGCTGCTGGTCGACAACCCGACCCCGTACGAGGGCCCCTACAAGGACCCGTCCGGTGACCTGAAGTCGATCGAGACGCCGGACGACCAGACCGTGGTCTTCCACCTGAAGCACGCCTTCGCGGACTTCGACTACCTGGTCTCCGCCCCGCAGACCGTCCCGGTCCCGAAGGACAAGGACAAGGGCGCCGACTACGTCAAGCACCCGCTCGCCTCGGGCTCCTACAAGTTCGAGTCCTACGAGGACGGCAAGCAGCTCACGCTGGTGCCGAACACCAACTGGGACGCGAAGAGCGACCCGATCCGCAAGCAGCTCGCGGACAAGATCCTGCTCAAGATGAACATCGAGCAGTCCACCATCGACAAGGACCTGCTGGCCGGCAACGCCCAGGTGGACCTCGTCGGCGGCGGCGTCGACCCGCAGACCCAGGCGCAGATCCTGCAGAACCCGAAGCTGAAGGCCAAGACCGACAACGCGTACGGCGGCCGCCTGGTCTACACCGCGATCGACAGCCACGTCGCGCCGTTCGACAACGTCGACTGCCGCAAGGCCGTCCAGTTCGCGATCGACAAGGTCTCGGTGCAGACCGCGATCGGCGGCCCGATCCGCGGCCAGATCGCCAACTCGGTGCTCCCGGCGGACATCCCGGGCCACCAGGACATCAACCTGTACGAGACCAAGGACAACAAGGGCGACGAGGCCAAGGCCAAGGAGGCCCTCAAGGCCTGTGGCAAGCCGGAGGGCTTCTCCACCGTCCTGTCCGCCCGTACCGAGCGGGCCACCGAGATCGCCGCCGCGACCTCGATCCAGGCCGCGCTGAAGAAGGTCGGCATCAACGCCGAGATCCAGCAGTTCCCGCAGGGCAAGTACCTCTCCGACAACGTCGGCGTGCCGGCGAAGAACAAGGAGAAGAACATCGGCCTGATGATGATGCAGTGGGGCGCCGACTGGCCGACCGGCTACGGCTTCCTGCAGCAGATCGTCGACGGCCGCGCCATCAAGGAGGCCGGCAACAACAACCTGGCCTCGCTGAACGACCCCGCGATCAACAAGCTGATCGACGACGCCGCGGTCAACACCGACAAGGCGGCCCGCGAGAAGATCTACGCGGAGATCGACAAGAAGGTCATGGAGAGCGCGGTCTACGTCCCGCTGACCTACTTCAAGGTGTTCCTGTACCGATCGGACACCGCCACCAACGTCGTCTCCACCTCGGCCTTCTCGGGTGAGTACGACTACCTGAACATCGGTACGACCAAGTAAGAGCCTGGCTCCGTATCCCTGAAGGCAGGTGAAGGCAGCGGCGCCCGCCGCCGTCCGGAAGATCCCGGACGGCGGCGGGCCGCCGGAGCCGCCCAACTGTGTTTGCCTACATCCTCCGCAGGACGCTCGCGGCCGTGGTGCTGCTGCTGGTGGTCAGCGCGGTCACCTTCGCGATCTTCTTCCTGCTGCCGCGCCTGGCCGGCGAGACGACCGACCAGCTGGCCACGCAGTACATCGGGAAGAACCCGTCCCCCGAGGCCATCGCGGCGATCAAGAAGAACCTCGGGTTCGACCAGCCGATCTACGTCCAGTACGGGCGCTTCCTGAAGGCGCTGGTCACCGGGGCCGAGTACAAGTTCGGCCCGGACGCGGCCACCTGCCACGTGCCCTGCTTCGGCTACTCCTTCAAGAACCACCTTGAGGTCTGGCCCGAGCTGACCAAGCGCATCCCGATCACGCTCTCGCTGGCCATCGGCGCGGCCGTGCTCTGGCTGGTCTCCGGCGTCACCACCGGCGTCATCTCCGCGCTCAAGCCGCGCTCGATCTTCGACCGGCTCTCCATGGGCATCGCCCTCGCCGGCGTCTCGCTGCCCGTCTTCTTCACCGGCGCGCTGCTGCTCACGCTCTTCAGCTACGAGTGGCCGATCCTGGACAACCTGCAGTACGTCAACTTCACCGACGACCCGCTGATGTGGGCCCGCAACCTGATCCTCCCCTGGATCTCGCTGGCCTTCCTCTACTCCGCGCTCTACGCCCGGCTCACCCGCGCCGGAATGCTGGAGACGATGAGCGAGGACTACATCCGCACCGCCCGGGCCAAGGGCCTGGTCGAGCGCAAGGTCGTCGTCAAGCACGGACTGCGCTCCGCGCTCACCCCGGTCGTCACCATCTTCGGTATGGACCTCGGCCTGCTCCTCGGCGGCGCGCTCATCACCGAGCAGGTCTTCTCGCTCCAGGGCGTCGGCGCCTTCGCGGTCTCCGCGATCGCCGACAACGACCTGCCGAAGATCCTCGGCGTCACCCTGCTCGCCGCATTCTTCATCGTTCTCTGCAACCTCGTGGTTGACCTCCTGTACGCCGCTGTCGACCCCCGGGTGAGGCTGTCGTGACCGAGCTCCAGAAGACCCCGGCGCCCGTGGCCGCCCCGACGGGGGACCCGTTCCTCTCCGTCCGGGACCTGCGGATCCACTTCGACACCGACGACGGCCTGGTCCGCTCGGTCGACGGGGTCAGCTTCGACCTGCACAAGGGCCGGACCCTCGGCATCGTCGGCGAGTCCGGCTCCGGCAAGTCCGTCACCTCGCTCGGCATCATGGGCCTGCACCGCTCCAAGCGGGCCCGGATCAGCGGCGAGATCCGCCTCGACGGCGAGGACCTGATCGCGGCCGGTCCCGAGCGGGTCCGGCAGCTGCGCGGCCGCGAGATGGCGATGATCTTCCAGGACCCGCTGACCGCGATGCACCCGTACTACACGGTCGGCGCGCAGATCATCGAGGCCTACCGGGTGCACCACCCGCAGGCCAGCAAGAAGCAGGCCCGGGCCCGCGCGGTCGAGATGCTCGACCGGGTCGGCATCCCGCAGCCCGACCGCCGGGTCGACGACTACCCGCACCAGTTCTCCGGCGGCATGCGCCAGCGCGCCATGATCGCCATGGCGCTGGTCAACGACCCCTCGCTGCTGATCGCCGACGAGCCCACCACCGCCCTGGACGTCACCGTCCAGGCGCAGATCCTGGACCTCATCCGCGACCTCCAGCAGGAGTTCGGCTCGGCCGTCATCATCATCACCCACGACCTCGGGGTGGTCGCCGAACTCGCCGACGACATCCTGGTCATGTACGGCGGCAAGTGCATCGAGCGCGGCCCCGCCGACACCCTCTTCGACGCGCCCGAACACCCCTACACCTGGGGCCTGCTGGGCTCGATGCCGCGCCTCGACCGCGAGCTCCAGGAACGGCTCGTCCCGGTCAAGGGCACCCCGCCCAGCCTGATCAACGTGCCCTCCGGCTGCGCCTTCCACCCGCGCTGCCCGTACGCCGGGCTGACCGACGGCCGCTCCACGAGCGAGACCCCCGTGCTGACCGAGGCCGCGCCCGGACACCACGCGGCCTGCCACCTCGCCGCCGCCGACCGGCACCGCATCTTCACCGAAGAGATCGCGCCCCGGCTGTGAGCCCGGCCTCGTACCACCTTTCTGGAGAGAACCGATGACGGAGACCCAGGCGGCAGCCCCCTCGCCTTCGAACAAGGTGCCGGCGCCTTCGCCCGCGCCCGCTCCCGACCGCGAGCCGCTGCTCCGGGTGACCGGACTGACGCGGCACTTCCCGATCCACGGCGGGCTGCTGCGCCGCCAGACCGGTGCGGTGCGGGCCGTCGACGGCATCGACTTCACCGTCAACGCGGGGGAGACCCTCGGCGTGGTCGGCGAGTCCGGCTGCGGCAAGTCGACCATGGGGCGGCTCGTCACCCGGCTCGACGAACCCACCGGCGGGAAGATCGAGTTCGAGGGCACCGACATCACCCACCTGGGCACCGGTGCGATGCGGCCGCTGCGCCGCGACATCCAGATGATCTTCCAGGACCCGTACTCCTCGCTGAACCCCCGGCACACCGTCGGCACCATCGTCGGCGCACCGTTCAAGCTGCAGAAGGCCGAGCCGGCCGGCGGGGTCAAGAAGGCCGTCCAGGAGCTGCTGGAGCTGTGCGGGCTCAGCCCCGAGCACTACAACCGGTACCCGCACGAGTTCTCCGGCGGCCAGCGCCAGCGCATCGGCATCGCGCGGGCGCTCGCCCTGCGGCCCAAGATGGTCGTCGCCGACGAGCCGGTCTCCGCGCTCGACGTCTCCATCCAGGCGCAGGTGGTCAACCTGCTGGACGACCTCCAGCGCGAGCTCGGCCTGACCTACCTGATCATCGCGCACGACCTCTCGGTGGTCCGGCACGTCTCCGACCGGGTCGCCGTGATGTACCTCGGCAAGATCGTCGAGATCGCCGACCGGGACTCCCTCTACACGAGCCCGATGCACCCGTACACCAACGCGCTGATGTCCGCCGTGCCGGTCCCCGACCCGCGCCGCCGGCAGCAGGGCGGCCGCGAGCGGATCCTGCTCAAGGGCGACGTGCCGTCCCCGATCAACCCGCCGTCCGGCTGCCGGTTCCGCACCCGCTGCTGGAAGGCCCAGGACGTCTGCGCCACCCAGGAGCCGCCGCTGACCGCGCTGAAGACGGGGCACCAGGTGGCGTGCCACTTCCCCGAGCGAAGCGAGGGGAACGACTAGCGCAGCCCCGAGCGGCGCGAGGGGAGCAAGTAGCGCAGCCCCGAGCGGCGCGAGGGGAACGACTAGCGCAGCCCGGAGCGGCGCGGGAACGACTAGCACAGCCCGAGAACGCGCCGTCGGGCGGCGGCGCCGAGGGTTAGCAGCTCGCCTCCGCCTGACGCGATGCGGAGGGGAAGGTTCCGCTGGTCCATAGTTGTCCGGTGACCTCGCAGATCTTCCCCTCCGGCGTCCAGCAGTCGCTGGACCTGATCGGCATCTTCGCCTTCGCCCTCTCCGGAGGGCTGCTCGCCGTCCGCAAGAACATGGACATCTTCGGGATCTGTGTGCTGGCGGAGGTCACCGCCCTCGGCGGCGGGGTGATGCGTGACCTCGTCATCGGAGCCACCCCCGTGGCCGCCTTCACGAACCTCGGCTACTTCGTCACGCCGCTGGTGGCCGGGCTGGTCGTGTTCTTCCTCCACCCCGAGGTCGAACGGATCAACCGCGCCGTGCAGACCCTCGACGCGCTCGGCCTCGGCCTGTTCTGCGTCACCGGCACGGCCAAGGCGCACGACTACGGCCTCGGCGCGGTGGCCGCGGTGGCGCTCGGCATGGTGACGGCCGCCGGCGGCGGCGTGATGCGCGACGTCCTGGCCGGCGAGATCCCCTCGCTGCTCCGCTGGGACCGGGAGATCTACGCCGTCCCGGCGCTGGTCGGCTCCGCGCTGGTGGTGGTGCTGATCGGTCTCGACCGGCTCACCGCGTTCACCGGCACGGCCGCCGCGCTGACCGCCTTCCTGCTCCGGATGCTCGCCCTCAAATACGGTTGGCGTGCGCCGCGGGCCTGGCACCGCAACGGTTCTCGCACCAGCGAGGAGTAGGCGAACCGCCGTACGCCAGCGAGATCGCCTCGGCCGTGCAGAGCAGCTCCGGCAGCAGCCGGACCAGCTCGAACGGGGCCATCTCGTAGGTCGGGGCGCTCACCGCGCACGCGGCCACCGGCCGCCCGGCACTGCCCGCCACCGGCGCGGCCACACAGGCCACCGGCTCCCGGTGCTCGGCCGACTCCGCCGCCCAGCCCTGCCGGCGGACCTTGGCCAGCTCCGCCGGCAGCTCGTCCTCGCGGACGCCGTCCTCGGGCAGTCCGGCCAGCAGCACCCGGCCGATCGCGGTGCCGGCCGCCGGGGCCCGCCGCCCGATCCGGGACGCCCGGCCGGCCCCGGGGTGCCAGCGGCCTGCCACCTCGTCCAGGTAGAGCACCTCGCCGTCCTGCAGGACGGCCAGCTGGACGGTCACGCCGAAGCGCCGGTTGAGAGCGGCCAGGTAGGGCGCCGCGATCTGGCGGACGTCGATCTCCTCCAGCGCCCGGTGGGCGAGCGACAGGAGCCGGCCGCCGAGCCGGTAGCGCCGGTCGGACTGGCGGTGGACGAAGCCGTGCTCCTCCAGCGTGCGCAGCAGCCGCAGCGCGGTGGACTTGTGCACGCCGATGCTGTTCGCGGCCTGTTCGAGGGTCACCGGACCGTCGCCGAGGGATCCGAGGAGGGTCAGCGCGCGATCGACCGACTGCGACATCGCGCCCCCAGTCCTGTCCCGTGTAGCCCTGTCCCGTCCGGCCTCTTGTGCGGTGGGCCGCCAGGCTAACCGGTCGCCCCGGCGGCCGGCCAAACCGGCCCCGGACGCGGGTGTCCGGCGGGCGGGGGGCCCGTCACCGGTGCCCGGTGGCCGGATTGCACCGGTGGCCCGAGCGGTGGCCGGCCGCCCTCTACAATCGTGTGGTTATGCCATACCTGGACCATGCGGCGACCACGCCGATGCTGCCCGAGGCGATCGCCGCGATGACGGCACACCTCGGGGTCGTCGGCAACGCCTCCTCCCTGCACGCATCCGGCCGCCGGGCCCGCCGCGTCGTCGAGGAGGCCCGCGAGTCGCTCGCCGAGTCGCTGGGCGCCCGCCCCAGCGAGATCGTCCTCACCGGCGGCGGTACCGAGTCCGACAACCTCGCCGTCAAGGGCCTCTACTGGGCCCGCCGCGACGCCGACCCGGCCCGGACCAGGGTGCTCAGCAGCCCCGTCGAGCACCACGCCGTGCTGGACGCCGTGCACTGGCTCTCCGAGCACGAGGGCGCCACCGTCGAGTACCTGCCGGTGGACGACCTCGGCCGGGTGCACCCGGCCGCACTGCGCGAGGCGATCGAACGCGACCCGGCGTCCGTGGCGCTGGTCACCGTGATGTGGGCCAACAACGAGGTCGGCACCGTCCAGCCCGTCGTCGAACTCGCCGCCGTGGCCGCCGAGTACGGCATCCCGATGCACGCCGACGCCGTCCAGGCGCTCGGCCAGGTCCCCGTCTCCTTCGCCGAGTCCGGGCTCACCGCGCTCACCGTCACCGGCCACAAGATCGGCGGCCCCTACGGCATCGGAGCCCTGCTGCTCTCGCGCGGCGCCACCCCCGTCCCGCTGCTGCACGGCGGCGGCCAGGAGCGCGACGTCCGCTCCGGCACGCTGGACGCGCCCGCCGCCGCGGGCTTCGCGGCCGCGGCGGCCCTGGCGGTCGAGCGGCGGGCCGAGCACGCCGTCGTGCTGGGTGCGCTCCGGGACGAACTGGTCGCCGCCGTGCTGGCCGCCGTCCCCGACGCGATCCTCAACGGCGACCCGGCCACCGAGGGCCGGCTGCCCGCCAACGCGCACTTCTCCTTCCCCGGCTGCGAGGGCGACGCGTTGCTGATGCTGCTCGACGCCCAGGGCATCGAGTGCTCCACCGGCTCGGCCTGCTCCGCCGGCGTCCCGCAGCCCAGCCACGTCCTGCTGGCGATGGGCGTCGACCCGCTGCTGGCCCGTGCCTCGCTCCGCTTCTCGCTCGGCCACACGTCGAGCCGGGAGGACGTCTCCGCCTTGGCCGAGGCCATCGCCCCGGCCGTCCAGCGGGCCCGCAACGCGGGACTCGCGGCGGCGGCCCGGGCCCGGTAAATCCCGGCCGAGCGCCTGTGCCGCTCACGTACTCTTGTTGGCATCATGACTGACTTCCCCGGTGCCCCGACCGCCCCGTCCACTGGCCGCCTGCGTGTGCTCGCGGCGATGTCCGGAGGGGTGGACTCCGCCGTCGCCGCCGCTCGCGCCGCCGAAGCGGGCCATGAGGTGACCGGCGTGCACCTGGCCCTGTCGGCCAACCCGCAGTCCTTCCGCACCGGCGCCCGCGGCTGCTGCACCATCGAGGACTCCCGCGACGCCCGCCGCGCCGCCGACGTCATCGGCATCCCCTTCTACGTGTGGGACCTCGCCGAGCGGTTCCGCGAGGACGTCATCGACGACTTCGTCGCCGAGTACGCCGCCGGCCGCACCCCCAACCCGTGCCTGCGCTGCAACGAGAAGATCAAGTTCGCGGCGCTGCTCGACAAGGCGATCGCCCTCGGCTTCGACGCCGTCTGCACCGGCCACTACGCCCGGATCGTCGACCTGCCCTCCGGCGAGCGTCAGCTGCACCGCGCCGTGGACGCCGCCAAGGACCAGTCGTACGTCCTCGGTGTGCTCGACGCCGACCAGCTCGCCCACTCGCTCTTCCCGCTCGGCGACACCACCAAGGACGTCATCCGCGAGGAGGCCGAGCGCCGCGGCCTCGCCGTCGCCAAGAAGCCCGACAGCCACGACATCTGCTTCATCGCCGACGGCGACACCCAGGGCTTCCTCGCCAAGCACCTCGGCACCGCCACCGGCGACATCCTCGACGCCGACGGCACCAAGCTCGGCGAGCACGACGGCGCCTACGGCTTCACCATCGGCCAGCGCAAGGGCCTGCGGATCGGCCGCCCGGCGGCGGACGGCAAGCCGCGCTACGTCCTCGACATCTCCCCGGTCAACAACACCGTGACCGTCGGCCCGGTCGAAGGCCTCGACGTGACCGGGTTGACCGCCATCCGCCCCCGCTGGTGCGGCACCGAGGAGCTCGCCGACGGCCGCTACACCGCCCAACTCCGCGCCCACGGCGAGGAGGTCCCGGTGACGGCGTCGGTCGTCGACGGCGAGCTGCGGGTCCAGCTCGACTCCGCGGTCCGCGGCATCGCCCCCGGCCAGGCCGTGGTGCTCTACGACGGCACCCGCGTCGTCGGCTCCGCCACCATCGCGACCACGGAGCGCCGCACCGTCGACGCGTAGTCCGACGAAACGGGCGGGCTGGGCGGACGCCGCCCAGCCCGCCCGCGTCATGGCACACACCAGGCCCCTCGGACCCACCCGGCTTCGGCCGGGTGGTGATCTCGGTGACCACGTTGGTGTCGAGCAGGTAGATCGTTCGCCGCCTGCAGGGCTATTCGTTCGCCTCGTCGGTCATTTGGGAGATCGAGCCCGGCCCCATGCGCAGGGCAGCGACAGTCCGGCGTAGGCCGGATCGCTCCATGTGCTCCAGGATGCCATCGACCGATTCCGGAGGGTTGCGGCGCGACTCTGCGATCTGTTGCACGCAGGCATAGACGATCCGGTCGTCGAGACCAAGCAGGTCAAGGAAGAACGAATCGGCACTCTTCGGCTCGACGCCCCACTCCGCGAGTGTGGCTGGCGGGAAGTCCTTGCGGTTGTCGGTGACGATCGCCTGTGCCTTGCTCCTGATTGCCGCTGCAAGCACATGTCGGTCGTCCGGGTCGGGGAGCTTGAGCATCTCAATGAGAGGTTCGTAGCCCGTGACGCAGACGTCACGAATCGAGTCATTCATGAGCTGCCGTAAGCGCTGCAGCTTGTCGGGCTCGGTCCCCCTTTGCTCATGCAGGGCACGGCTCATTTCGTCCAGGATCTGTTCGGACCACTTGGCCTGCACCATGCCCGCTTGTGCCACTCGAATGAGCAGGTCACGGACCACGTTCGGGTACAGCACGCACGAGTCATACACGACGACGAAGGCCATCGGTCAGTCAAGCCCCAAATCCTGTCCGAGCTGCGCCAGTTCATTGGCTGCGTCGTGTCGACGCTGGTCGTCCTCGCGCTTGAAACGCATGAGGTCCTCGACGCGGATGCGCCGGTGCCTCCCGACACGGCGGTACTGGATCTTTCCGTCATCCAGCAGCCCGATGAGGTAAGGCCGCGACACATTGAGGATGTCGGCCGCCTGCTGAGTCGTGAGCTCTGTGTCCAAGGGCATGATCTGCACGCCCTTGCCGCTCGCGAGTGCAGCCAGCATGGCAGCGATCAGCTCGGCCGCCGGTCGCGGCAGGACCAGTGCCTCATCCTGGGCGCCGATCTCCAGGTGTACCTGGATGTCTTCGTTGCTGCCCTCGGTGAGGGCGAGGTGCTCGTTGATGCGGCGCAGTGCTCGTTCGGCATCCTGGGCCTTGATGACGCCTGGCTCCAGCTTGCGGCCCTGCGTGGTGGTGGCCATCGGGTCCCCTTCCCATTCGAGTCGCCTGACTGAAGTATTCGCAACAAACGAAGCAAACGCAACTGTATGTATGTCGCGACTCTGTGTGACGACAGTCAGGTGTTCGCACCCTCTGGGGGAGCGTTGGCCCTGATCCGGTCAGGCGGTGCGCTGCTTGGGCGCGTACCGCAGGAGGACGACGTCGCCGACGGTCGTGGCGTCGAGCAGCTTCATACGGCTCGTGCTCCCGCCGGGGTACTCGGCGGGGTGAATGAAGCGCGGAGCCTGGGCCTGGCCGACCAGCAGCGGGGCGATGGCGAGGTGCACCTCGTCGGCGAGGTTCTGGGCGAGGAACTGCGTGTGGATCTGTCCGCCGCCCTCGACCATGAGGCGTTCGACGCCACGGCCGCCGAGGTCGTCGGGCTCGGCAGCCCGGTCGCGGTCATCGGTGCGCCCCGTAGGCGTCTCAGTCACCGACTGATCGGCATGGACGACCTTGCCGAGCGGTTCGACGGTGACCCCCCATCGTCCGCCGGTGAGCCGATGGACGAGGCTCAGGCCTCGGTGGCCTTCGTCGTCCTCCGAGGCCTGGATCAACACTGGAAGCGATCGAGACCCGTCACGCACCGAGATCCGCACCGCAGCCTTGGCGATGGGCTCGACGGTGACCGTCATCCGCTGACAGCAGCCGGTCTTCGCCGCGTTGGTCACCAACTCGCTGGTGACCAACGCGGCTGTATCGACCAGGTGGGCCAACCCCCACGTCGTCAGCGTTTTGCGGACCAGCCGCCGAGCCTGACCCACAGACTCCGGCTGATACGGCAGACAGAAGGCGGCCGAAGCCGCGAGTGGTCCGACTGCCGAGTGCGTGTCCCGTTGCAGCGGGGCGCTCAGCATGGTGGACGTCCTGCGGGCTGTCGCCGGCAGTGGTGACCAGGAGTTGTCGGGCATGCTGGCGACGGCTTATCAGACCGCTGTGAGTCTACTGCTCAAGCTCGGTGACCACGGAAACGCCTGACTTGCGGTCGGCCGAGCCATGGCCGAGGCCGAGCGGAGTGCCGACCCGGTGGTGCTGGCCTCCAGCGTGCGAGTCCAGGCACATGTCCTCGCCCGCGATCGGCATACCCCGCCTGCCATCACTCTCATCCGGCACACCGCTGACCAGCTCACTGGCAGCTACGACCGCCGCTCACCCCAGTACCTCGCCGCGCTGGGACTCATGCTTCTCCGGGGTGTGACGGCAGCGAGTGCTGGTGGCGACCGCACGACGACTGCTGAACTCCTCGCCGAGGCCAGGGAGGTGGCACGCTACGTCAACCTCGATGGCCCGGATTCCTGGGCGAACTTCAGCCCCACCAACGTGGCGCTCCACGACGTCAGCGCTTCTGTCGTCCTCGGCGACGCCGGCGCGGCGCTGGAGGCTGCCCAACCCCTGATGCGCCGCCGAATCCCCGCCCCTGAGCGGCGGGCCGGACTCTGGGTGGACGCAGCACGTGCCTATAGCCAACAGGGCAGACTGGCTGAGGGATACCAGGCGCTCAGGATCGCCGAGAGCTGTGCGTTGGAGGACATCCGCCGACGTCCAAGTGTCTTGGAGCTGGCTGGTGATATGGCAGCCCGCGACAGGTGCGGTGCTGTCCCGGAGCTTCGCCGTTTCTGCCAGGAGTTGGGAGTTCAGGTTTGACCGAGCATCGCGAGCCGTTTCTCTACGTCGTCGTCTGCGCTTCGGGTATCGCGGACGGTGTGGGCGAACTGATCGCCGCTGCCCAGGCCGAGGGCTGGAGGGTCGGTGTGATCGCGACCCCGAGCGCCCTGGGCTTCATAGACCAGGAAGCCATCGAAGCCCAGACCGGTTACCCGATTCGCTCAGCCTGGCGCACCCCGAGCATCCCGCAGCCGCTGCCCCCGGCCGATGCCATCGCGGTGGCCCCGGCCACGTTCAACACCATCAACAAGTGGGCCGCCGGCATCTCCGACACCCTCGCGCTCGGCATCCTCTGTGAGGCGTACGGGCTCGGCATCCCAGTGGCTGTCCAGCCGTACGTCAACTCCGCCCAGGCCGCCCACCCGGCCTACGAGGAGAGCCTGACCCGGCTCCGCTCGATGGGCGTCCTGATCGGTGGCTACATTCCCCACAAGCCCAAGTCCGGCGGCGGCCGTGACAATTACAGCTGGGCCCATGTCCTCGACCTGCTCCGCCCAGCGGCGCGCCGCATTACCGAGCAGCAGCACCCATGACGTCCGGCGGCCTGCTCGCGGAGCAGGCCGCCGGGAGCAGAAGGCTTCCTTCGGTCCGGTATGAGAGCTCGCGGGGCGCGTGAGACAGTCGGAGCACCGGCTCGCACGTGCTTTGAGGAGGACAAGGGGTGGAGTGGACGTCGTACGGTCGGCGGCGGGTCTACGACTCCCCGTGGGTCGAAGTGTGGCTCGACGACGTCGACATCCCGGGCATCGGCCGGATCGACCACCACGTCATTCGCATGCCCAAGCCGTCGGTGACCTCGGTCGTCACCAACGAAGCCGGCGAGTTCCTGCTGCTCTACCGGCACCGGTTCATCACCGGCCGATGGGGCTGGGAGGTCCCCGCCGGGTGGGCGGACGCGGGTGAGGATCTCGCCGAGGCGATCGGACGCGAGGTCGAAGAAGAGACCGGTTGGCGGCCGGGGCGCGTGGAGCCGCTCACCGAGTACGACGCCCTTGCCGGAATCTCGACCATGCACTTCACCGCCTTCCACATCACCGGCTGCACGAAGATCGGCGAGCCGGCCGACGTGTCCGAAGCGAGGAGGGTGGAGTGGGTGCCGGAGGCCGAGGTTGTGAGACTTCTGACCAGCGGGGGCGTCCCGGATGGCCCGTCGCACGCTGCTCTCTCCTTCTACCTCGGGCCGTACCGGATCGCTCACGGCAAAGCCTGATGGCGCGGAGAACCCACCTCGCGTAGCGAGCAGCCCGCCGGGCGCGAGCACTCACCGCAGCGAATCTATGACTGTCCGTCAAATCTGCTGCTCGCTCGGCGTAAACTGCAATGGCCACCGCCCAGTCGGGCGGTGGCCATTTCCACGCGTACGCCTACAACTTGGCGGTTCCGGCGCACGCGTCATACCGAACTCGGCCAGTATGCCAGCCGTGCTGTCTTCCGGCTCGCATATCGGCCACGAAAGGCTGAACGTGCACGTCGCCATCACCGAGGCTCTCGCCCTCGCCCGCCCCACCGGCACCCCACCCGCGAACGAGTTCCGGATCCGGGTCGGGCAGTGGATGCAGAGCGTCCCGACCGGCGGGCCCTGGAAGTCGCTCGGGCCGTCCTTCGTCCTCTTCCTCATGCACGCCGCTCAGAAGGCCGACGCGGACGGGACCAACCTCCACTGCCCGCCGTCCAACCTCTGGTTCTCCCGCGCCTGCCGGGTCTCCAAGGACTCCGTCCCCGGCTTCTACCGGGCCGCCGAGGCCGCCGGGGTCCTGGCCCTCATCCACGGCCCCTCCGGCACCCGGGTGCGCGGCTACGCCGTCACCATGCCCCTGGGCGGCGTCCCCGACTGGGACGCCGCCCTCGCCGTCCTGCGCGCCGACGCCCGGCGGGTCAAGCAGGAGCTGCTCCGCTGCGACGCCGGTAAGCCCGCACGTGCGGAGTCAGCGAAGTCCGCACGTGCGGTGTTGCCGCAACCGCGTTGCGGGGAGCGGACATCCGCACGTGCGGAGTCGGGAAAGTCCGCACGTGAAGGCTCGAAGCTCCGCACGTGCGGGCAGAACCAGGAAGTCCCTTACCAGGTAGAGAAGATGGCTGCTGTTGTGGTGACAGGTACCACTCCGCGCGCGGGCGAAGAGCCCACGCCGGTACCGCTGCCGCCGTCCGACCGCACGGGCTGGGAGCGGATGACCGAGCATCTGCCGCCCGACCTCCAGGAGCCCGCCCGCGCCGTCCCGGAGGACGACCTGCTGCGCCGGGTCACCACCATGGCCATCCAGGCCGGCTGGGCGTCCCCGGGGTGGCTCGCCGCCCGCCTGGCGTCCCACCGGCCGGAGGATGCCCCCGCCGCCGCCCCTGCGGACCGCCTCGCCGCCGGTCTGGTCGCCGTCCTGTGTGTCCTCTCGGACCGGCATGCCCGCGGTGGGTCGGGGCTCCTGTCCTCCTGCGCATGAGCAACGACGCCGGGAAGCACCAGCCAACGCCGCTCCACTCGATGTCCGTCGCCGGGGTCGTCGTACGCGAGGACGGCCGGGTGCTGGCGATCCGCCGGGCCGACAACGGCACCTGGGAGCCCCCGGGCGGGGTGCTGGAGCTGTCCGAGTCCATCGAGGACGGGGTGCGGCGTGAGGTCCACGAGGAGACGGGGATCGAGATCGCAGTCGACCGGCTGACCGGGGTGTACAAGAACACCAGCCGTGGCATCGTCGCCCTGGTCTTCCGCTGCCGGCGCCCGCCCTGTTCGGCCGGTGGCGCGTAATGCCGGTGAGAAGGATCATCGGGGCGTGATAGACCGGGGAGCACTATGAATATCACTGTCTTCTGCTCCGCGTACTCCCTCGACGACCGCTACACCGGCCCCGCTGCCGAGTTCGCCAGGCTTCTCGGGGAGGGCGGCCACACCCTCGTCTGGGGTGGCTCCAATGCCGGGTTGATGGGCCTGCTCGCCGACGAGGTGAAGGCGGCCGGCGGCAAGCTGGTCGGTGTCCTGGTCGAGCTGCTCAGGCACAAGGGGTACGAGGGTGCCGACGAGCTGGTGATGACCAAGGACCTCGCCGAGCGCAAGGCGCAGCTGCTGATGCGGGCCGACGCGGTCGTCGTGCTGGTCGGTGGCCTCGGCACGCTGGACGAGGTGACCGAGGTGCTGGAGCTGAAGAAGCACGCGCTGCACGACAAGCCGGTGATCGTCCTCGACACCGAGGGGTTCTATGCGGGCCTGCGCACGCAGCTGGAGCGGATGGACGCCGAGGGCTTCCTGCCGCGCCCGCTCGGGGAGCTGATCAACTTCGCGGACACTCCGGCTCAGGTCTTCGACCAGCTCAAGGCCTGAGAGGATCAGGGCCATGGCTGCACATCTGATCACCGGCGCGGGCTCCGGCATCGGCGCCGTCCTCGCCGAACGTCTCGCGGGGCGCGGGGACGAACTCTGGCTGCTGGCCCGCGACGCCCGTCGGGCCGCCGAGCTGCGCGAGCGCTTCCCCGACGCCCGGACGCTGGTCGGGGACCTCAAGGACCCGGCCAAGCTCTCCTGGGCCTTCGGGCACCAGGCGCTGCCGGTCGAACTGGACTCGCTGCTGCACGTGGCGGGCGTGGTCGAGCTCGGCCAGGTCGGTGAACTGCCGGTCAAGGCCTGGCAGGAGACCCTGAACGTCAACCTGGTCGCGCCTGCCGAGCTGACCCGCCTGCTGCTGCCCTCGCTGCGGCTGGTCAAGGGGCACGTGGTGTTCGTGAACTCCGGTGCCGGCCTCAACGCCCATGCCGACTGGTCGGCGTACGCGGCGAGCAAGCACGGGCTGAGGGCGCTCGCCGACTCGCTGCGCCAGGAGGAGCACGCCAACGGCGTCCGGGTCACCTCGGTCTACCCGGGCCGTACCGCCACCGCGATGCAGGTCAAGGTGCACCAGCAGGAGGGCAAGGCGTACGACGCGGACCGCTGGATCGAGCCGGAGTCGGTGGCGAAGGCGATCCTCGCCGCGCTCGACGCCTCCCGCGACGCGGAGATCACCGAGATCACCGTCCGCCCGGGGAAGTAGGGCACAAGAGAAGTAGGGCAGAAGAGCAGGAAGTCGGCCCGGCCGACTTCCTGCTCCGCGGTGCTACGACGGGCCCCTGAAACCGCCTTGGCGATGACTTCCCCCCTGTGTCATGATCCCTCCGCCCTCCGCCGGGAAAACCCCAGGTTGACGAGGGTATGAACGCGGCATTCGACCGCATTTCCCGCCCAGGGGGGCATCCCAATTTCCAGAACCCGCATAGCGCTGGCCGTCGGCGCGACGCTGCTCGGCACGGTCGGCCTGCCGGCTGTCGGAGCGAGCAGCGCGGTCGCCGCGGCCACCACGCTCTATGTCGACAACGCCGCGGGCGCCAACTGCACCGACAGCGGCACCGGCACCCAGGCGGCGCCGTTCTGCACCGTGGGTGCGGCGGCGGCCGTGGTCCAGTCGGGGCAGACCGTCGAGATCGCCGACGGCACCTACAACGAGACCCTGACCATCACCCGGTCGGGCACCGCGGACGCGCCGGTCACCTTCCGCGCGAAGAAGAACGAGAACACCTCGGGTGGCGGCGCCCGGTTCGGCAGCTGGGACAAGCCGGTCAACGGTTTCTTCGTCAAGGGTGCCGAGCACGTCCGCTTCGAGAACCTGGTCATCACCCCGGTCTACCGGGGGCCGTCGGTGGTGGTGGACGGCGCCCGTGACGTGGCGTTCGACAACATCGGAATCTCCGGAGGCAACAGCGTCCGGATCACCAACGGGTCCGACAAGGTGCTGTTCGGGCGAGGCGACATCAACACGGCGGGCCCGGGGCTCATCGTGGACGGCGGTTCCACCGGAACGGTGGTCACCACCAACGTCCTGCAGCCCGGCTCCGTGGACGACGAGACGGGCATCCTGGTCAAGGACGCCCCGAACACCGTCGTGGTGAGCAACTCCATGAACACGCGCTGCTTCCCCGGTGTCGTGCTGGACGGCGCGTCGACCGGCGCGGTGGTCGAGAACAACGTGGTGAACGCCGCCGCGGACCTCGACAAGTCCTGCGGTGACAAGGCCGCCAGGGCCACCGGGATCACCGTCGGGGCGAACTCCACCCGGGATACCAAGGTGGACTACAACGTCGTCGACTCGCGCAGCGGTGGCGCCGGCTACAACTGGGCCGGCACCACCTACGCCACCCAGGCCGCCTTCACCGCGGCCACCGGTCAGGGCGCGCACGACTTCGTGGTGCCGTCGTGGTCCCAGAAGGGCCCGAACGCGCCGCTGGACCACACGGTCGACTCGGCCGACGAGAGCGCCCCTGGCATGCTGCCGTCCGACCGTGGCGCCTGGGTGCCGGCGGACGACGTGACGGTGCCCAACACGGGTACCGGCAGCGGCATCCGCGACCGCGGCGCCTACGAGAACCTCGACGTGGGCAGCGCGTTCACCCCGGCCGGCCCGACCCGTCTGCTGGACACCCGTGAGCCGATCGGTGTCCCGTCGGCGCAGGCCGTCCCGGCGTGGGGCACCGTCGACCTGCCGGTCGCGGGCGTCGCGGGGATCCCGGCCACCGGCGTGACCGCGGTGACGATGAACGTGACCGTGACCGAGCCGCAGGCTGACGGCCACCTCACCGTCTACCCGCACGGCGACGAGGCGCCGGCCTCGTCCAACCTCAACTGGGCGGCGGGTCGCACGATCCCGAACCTGGTGACGGTCCCGGTGAAGGACGGCAAGGTCTCCTTCTTCAACGCCTCGGGTGGCACCGTTCACCTGATCGCGGACCTCGCCGGCTACTACAGCACCAAGGGCTACCTCTTCCACGCCCAGGGCCCGACCCGTCTGCTGGACACCCGTGAGCCGATCGGTGTCCCGGCGGCGCAGGCCGTGCCGGCGTGGGGCACCGTCGACCTGCCGGTCGCCGGCGTCGCGGGGATCCCGGCCACCGGCGTGACCGCGGTGACGATGAACGTGACGGCGACCGAGCCGCAGGAGGCCGGCCACCTGACGGTCTACCCGCACGGGGAGAAGGCACCAAACGCCTCCAACCTCAACTGGACGGCCGGGCGGACGATCCCGAACCTGGTGACGCTCCCGGTGAAGGACGGCAAGGTGTCCTTCTTCAACGCCTCGGGTGGCACCGTTCACCTGATCGCGGACCTCGCCGGCTACTACACCGCCGAGGGCAAGGTCAGCTACCGCCCCGTCGGGCCGTGGCGGCAGATCGACACGCGTGAGTACACCCGCTGGGAGAGCAGCGAGCGTCCGGCGGGCACCGTCCCGGCCTGGGGCACGTTGGACATCCCGGTCGGTGACATCCCCAACGTCACCGCGGTGACCCTGAACGTCACGGTCACCGAGCCGGGCGCCGAGGGCCACCTCACCGTGTACCCGCACGGCGACCCGGCCCCGAACGCCTCGAACCTCAACTTCCTGCCCGGGGAGACCATCCCCAACCAGGTCGTGGTCCCGGTCAAGGACGGGATGATCTCGCTCTACAACGCGAGCGGCGCCCCGCTGCACCTCGTCGTCGACCTGTTCGGCTACCAGGCGTACTGACCGACCCTCGTGGCACCGCAGCGGCCCCGGACCGAGCCCCGTGCTCGGTGCCGGGGCCGCTTCGGATTTCCGCGTGGTGCGGTTCCCACCCCCTGTGACATGATCCCGATCGACCCTCCGCCGGGAGACCCAGGCCCTCCGCCGGGAAACCCCAGGCCGACGAGGGCTCGCACGCGGCACCGTCCGCATTTCCGCCCAGGGGGGCATCCCATTTCCAGACTTCGCACAGCCCTGGCCGTCGGGGCCACGCTGCTCGGCACGATCGGCCTGCCGGCCGTCGGTGCGGGCGGCGCGGCAGCAGCGGTCACCACGCTCTACGTCAACAACGCGGCCGAGGCCCACTGCACGGACAGCGGCGCCGGCGCCGGCACCCGTAACGCCCCGTTCTGCCACGTGTCCGCGGCCGCCGCCGTCGTCCAGCCGGGGCAGACCGTGGAGATCGCCGCGGGCAGCTACGTCGACACCGCGGTGACCGTGACGCGCTCGGGAACGGCGGCGGCGCCGATCACCTTCCGCGGCCCGGACAAGCAGCGCGGCAACGCCAACATCACCGGCGGCGCACCGAACCACCCGGACAGCGCCGTCGTGGTCCGGGGCGCCGACCACATCAGGTTCGAGAACCTGGCCCTCGGCTCGTACCAGAACCCGGTCGTGGTGGTCGACGGCGGCCACGACGTGTCCTTCACGGGCGTCTGGGGCTCCGGCGGCAGCGGTGTGCACATCACCAACGGCTCCGGCCAGGTCACCTTCGCCGGCGGCTTCCTCCACAATCTGCGCGGCCCGGCCTTCCGGGTCGACGGCGGTTCCACCGGGACCGTGCTGAGCACGAACATCATCGACACCGGCGGCAGCCCCGACGGACCCGGGATCCTGGTCGACGGCGCCCCCGACACCGTCGTGGTGAGCAACAACGTCCGCACGGAGTGCTTCGCGGGCATCACGCTCAACGGCGCCTCGGGCGGTGCCGTCGTGGAGAACAACGTGGTGAACACCGCGCAGGCCGGCACGACGTCGTGCGGGGAGAACACCGCACGGGCCGCCGGGATCACCGTCGCCGCGGGCGCCGTCGCCGGCACCAAGGTGGACTACAACGTCGTCGACCCGATCAGCGGCGCCGCCGCCTACAGCTGGGCCGGCGCCACGTACGCCGCCCAGCCGGAGTTCACGGCGGCGAGCGGTCAGGGCGCGCACGACTTCGTCGCGTCGACCTGGGTCCACAAGGGCCCGGACGCGCCGCTCGACCATCTGGTCGACTCGGCCGACGAGAGCGCGCCGGGCATGCTGAAGACCGACTACTGGGGCAAGGCGCCCGCCGACGACCCGACCGTGCCCAACACGGGCACCGGCAGCGGCTTCCGCGACCGGGGCGCGTACGAGTCCCTGACCTTCGGCAGCCTGTTCACCCCGGCTGGTCCGGCGCGGCTGCTGGACACCCGGGAGCAGGTCGGCGTACCGAGTGCGCAGGCGGTTCCGGCCGGTGGGACGGTCGATCTTCAGGTCGCGGGTGTGGCCGGAGTGCCGGCCACGGGCGTGACGGCGGTGACGATGAACGTCACGGTCACCGAGCCGACGCAGGCCGGCCACCTCACGGTCTACCCGCACGGTGACGTCGCGCCGACCGCCTCGAACCTCAACTGGGCTGCCGGCCGGACGATTCCGAACCTGGTGACGGTCCCGGTGAACGACGGCAAGGTGTCCTTCTTCAACGCCTCCGGCGGCACGGTGCACGTGATCGCCGACCTGGCGGGCTACTACAGCGCCAAGGGCGATCTCTTCCACCCGCAGGGTCCGGCGCGGCTGCTGGACACCCGGGAGCCGGTCGGCGTACCGAGTGCGCAGGCGGTTCCGGCCGGTGGGACGGTGGATCTTCAGGTCGCGGGTGTGGCCGGGGTGCCGGCCACGGGCGTGACGGCCGTGACGATGAACGTGACGATCGCCGAGCCGAAGGCGGACGGCCACCTCACCGTCTACCCGCACGGCGACAAGGCGCCCAACGCGTCGAACCTCAACTGGCCCGCCGGCCGGACGATCGCGAACCTGGTGACGGTTCCGGTGAAGGACGGCAAGGTGTCCTTCTTCAACGCCTCGGGCGGCACGGTGCACGTGATCGCCGACCTGGCCGGCTACTACGCCGCCGAGGGCCGGCTGACCTACTACTCCGCGGGGCCGGTGCGGTTCATGGACACCCGCGAGGACACCCACCGCGAGAACGGCGACCGTCCGGCGGGCACCGTTCCGGCCTGGGGCACCCTCGACGTCTACGTCGGCGACGTGCCGTACCTGGCCGCGGCGACCCTGAACGTCACGGTCACCGAGCCCGGCGCCGAGGGCCACCTCACCGTCTACCCGCACGGCGATGCGGCGCCGAACGCCTCGAACCTCAACTTCCTGGCCGGGGAGACCATCCCCAACCAGGTCGTGGTGCCGGTGAAGGACGGCATGATCTCCCTGTACAACGCGAGCGGTGCGCCGCTGCACCTCGTGGTCGACTTCTTCGGCTTCCAGGCGTACTGATCGCGCCGCCCGTGGGGGGGGGGGGGGGGGGGGGGGGGGGCTCTTTCCCGCGGGGGGAAGGGAGGACCCAAGAAACAAAACCAGAGGGTAGAGAAAGATGGGGGGGGAAAGAAGGGCGAACCCCCTTGTGTCG
>NZ_JBVJCO010000029.1:0-37055 GCF_055588525.1 Kitasatospora sp. NPDC041988 | reverse complement strand
TTCCCTCCTTTTTCTCCCCCACCCCCCCCCCCCCCCTCGAGGGGCACGCGCCCCCCCCCCCCCCCCCCCCCCCCCCCACGGGCGTACGGGCAGCCCCCGGAAAGCACCTTGGCGGGGGCTTCACCCCTGTGGCATGATCCCGTTCGCCCTCCGCCGGGAAACCCCAGGCCGACGAGGGCTCACACGCGGCACCGGTCCGCATTTCCGCCCAGGGGGGCATTCCATTTCCAGACTTCGTACAGCGCTGGCCGTCGGGGCCACGCTGCTCGGTACGGTCGGCCTGCCGGCCGTCGGTACGAGCGTCGCGGTGGCCGGCGCCACCACGCTCTACGTCAACAACAAGGCCGGGCTGAACTGCACCGACAGCGGCGCCGGTACCCAGGCCGCGCCGTTCTGCCACGTCGGTGCCGCCGCCGCAGTCGCCCGTCCGGGCCAGACGGTCGAGATCGCCGACGGCGTCTACGACGAGGGGGACCTCACCGTCGCGGGCTCCGGTACGGCCGAGGCACCGATCACCTTCCGCGGCCCGGCCCGGTACTCCGGAGGCATGGCCCACATCGGCGAGTCGGGCCACCCGATCAACAGTTTCGTCGTCAAGGGCGAGCACCTCAGGTTCGAGAACCTGGTCGTCTTCATGCCCGACGGGAAGCCGCTGACGGTGGACGGCGCGCGAGACGTGTCGTTCACCGGTGTGAAACTGATGACCGGGGGCGCCCATGTCACCAACGCCTCCAGCCAGGTGGTCTTCTCCCGCAGCGAAACCAGCGTCAACGTGAAGGGGACGGCCTTCACGGTGGACGGCGGCTCCACCGGGACCGTGTTGACCACGAACCTCGTCAGCGGCACCGGCGGCACGGCCGTCCTGGTCGACGGCGCCCCGAACACGGTGATCGTCGGCAACAGCATGCTGTCGTTCTGCGGACCGGGCGTGGTCCTGACCGGGGCCTCCGGGGGTGCCACGGTGGAGAACAACGTGGTCGAGACGGGGCCCCTGTTCGGGGGGTCCTGCGCCGGCGTGGACCCGGCGCAGCACACCGGCATCACCGTCGCGGCCGCCGCGACCGCCGGGACCAAGGTGGACTACAACATCGTCGACTCGCGCAGCGACGGCCTCGTCTACAACTGGGCCGGCACCGCCTACGCCGACCAGCCGGCGTTCACCGCCGCCAGCGGGCAGGGCGTTCACGACTACGTGGAGCCGGCCTCGTCCGCCTCGCCGGGACCGGACACACCCGTCAGCCACAGGATCGACTCGGCCGACGAGAACGCGCCCGGGATGCCGGCGACCGACAGCGACGGCCATGCCCCCGCGGACGACCCGCGGGTGCCCAACACCGGTACCGGCAGCGGCTTCCGCGACCGCGGTTCAAGGGAGGAGACCAACGTCGGCAGCGCGTTCACGCCGGCCGGCCCGACCCGTCTGCTGGACACTCGTGAGCCGATCGGTGTCCCGTCGGCGCAGGCCGTCCCGGCCTGGAGCAGTGTGGAGCTGCCGGTCGCGGGTGTGGCGGGGGTGCCGGCCACCGGCCTGACGGCGGTGATGATGAACGTGACGGTGACCGAGCCCACGAAGGACGGCCACCTGACGGTGTATCCGCACGGTAACGCGGTACCGAACGCGTCGAACCTGAACTGGGAGGCCGGCCGGACGATCGCCAACCTGGTGACGGTGCCGGTGCGGGACGGCAAGGTGTCCTTCTTCAACGCCTCCGACGGCCCGGTGCATCTGATCGCCGACCTGGCCGGCTACTACAGCTCGAAGGGCGACCTCTTCCACCCGCAGGGTCCGTCCCGTCTGCTGGACACCCGGGAGCCGATCGGGGTGGCGTCGGCGCAGGCCGTCCCGGCGTGGGGCACCGTCGACCTGCCGGTCGCGGGTGTGGCGGGGATCCCGGCGACGGGTGTGACCGCGGTGACGATGAACGTGACCGTGACCGAGCCGACGGTGGACGGCCACCTCACCGTCTACCCGCACGGTGGTGCCGCGCCCAACGCGTCGAACGTGAACTGGACGGCGGGCCGGACGATTCCGAACCTGGTGACCGTCCCGGTGAAGGACGGCAAGGTGTCGTTCTACAACGCCTCCGGCGGCACCGTGCACCTGCTCGCGGACCTGGCCGGCTACTACACGGCCGAGGGCAGGCTCAGCTACCGCCCGTACGGTCCGACGCGGGTGATGGACACCCGGACGTACTTCAGCACCGACCGGTACCACTCGCGTCCCCCAGGTGCCGTTCCGGCCTGGAGCACCTTGTCGGTCTACGTGGGCTCCAGCCGTTCCACCGCCGCGAGGACCCTGAACGTCACGGTCACCGAGCCGGGCGCCGAGGGCCACCTCACCGTCTACCCGGGCGGTGAGGTGATGCCCAACGTCTCGAACCTCAATTTCGTGGCCGGCGAGACCATCGCCAACCAGGTCGTGGTGCCGGTGAAGGGGGACTGGGTGTCGTTCTACAACGCGAGCGGCGCGCCGATCCACGTGGTGGTCGACTCCTTCGGCAGCGAGGAGTACTGACCGGAACGGGTCGGCCCGGACACCCGCGGCCCCGGCACCGAGCTCCACGCTCGGGGCCGGGGCCGCGGCCGTCCGTGGCCGTGGACAGCCCGCTCGCTCCCGTCCGCCGCCGTCCCCCCGATCTCGTACGCTTCGAGGGTGAGCAACGGACACCCCTTCCCCGACCTGGTCGGCGCCGCCACCGGCGTCGGATCGCTGCCCGGCACCGACGCCCGGGAGGCCGCGAAGACGGCCACCGGGGCGCTGGAGCACCTGCCGTTCCTCCCGGAGCTGCCCGCCCGCGGGCCGGGCGCCGACATGATCGGGCGCGGGGCCGGCCTGCTGGTCGAGCTGTTCGCGCAGACCGAGCCGAGCGGCTGGCGCTTCACCGACCACCCCGGCCGGGACACCAAGCGGGCCCACTCCTGGCTCGGCGAGGACCTGGACGCGCTGGAGGAGTTCACCCAGGGCTACCAGGGCGCGCTCAAGGTGCAGGCGGTCGGGCCGTGGACGCTGGCCGCCTCCATCGAGCTGAAGTACGGCGAGAAGGCGCTCGCCGACCCCGGGGCCTGCCGGGACATCGCCGGCTCGCTCGCCGAGGGCCTGCGCCGCCACCTCGCCGACGTCCGCAGGCGGATCCCCGGGGCGGAGGTCGTGCTCCAGCTGGACGAGCCCGCGCTGCCCGCCGTGCTGGCCGGCCAGGTCAGGACCGCCAGCGGCTTCCAGCGGCTGCGCTCGGTGGACCGGCAGGTCGCCGAGGAGCGGCTTCGTGAACTCATCCGCACCCTGGACGCGCCCGTCGTCGTGCACAGCTGCGCGCCGAACGTGCCGATCCCGCTGCTGCGCCGGGCCGGGGTGGCCGGGATCTCGCTGGACTTCTCGCTCCTGACGGACCGGATGGACGACGACCTGGGCGAGGCGGTGGAGGCGGGAACGATGATCCTCGCGGGGGTCGTCCCGTCCGCTGACCAGCCCTCCGGTCAATCAACGGCAGTGTCGGACCCGGCCGGTAGTGTCCAGGGTGTCAGGACGTTGTGGCGCAGGCTCGGGTTCGCCCCGGAGCTGCTGGGCCGCCGTGTGCTGGTGACACCCACCTGCGGGCTGGCCGGGGCCTCCCCGGCGTACGCGCGCCAGGCGTTGTCGCTCAGCGCGCGGGCGGCGCAGAGCCTGGTGGACAACCCGGAGTAAGACGTAACGGAGGGCTTGCGGTGGTGGCTGTCGAGGGCTGGGAGGACATCCCGGCAGAGGTGCGCAGACGGCACGCCGAGCTGGCGGCCGAGATCGAGGACCACCGCGCCCGCTACTACGAGCAGGACGCGCCGGTCGTCAGCGACGCCGAGTTCGACGCGCTGATGCGCGAGCTGGAGGGCCTGGAGGCCGGGCACCCGGCCCTGGTCACGCCGGACTCGCCGTCGCAGAAGGTGGGCGGCGGCGCCGTCGCCGAGCTGTTCGCCGCGGTCGAGCACCGCGAGCGGCTGCTCAGCCTGGACAACGCCATGGACGAGGACGAGCTCGCGGCCTGGGCCGAGCGCGTCGCCGGCGAGCTGCACGGCATCGAGTACCACTACCTCTGCGAGCTCAAGGTGGACGGCCTGGCCGTCAACCTGACGTACGAGAACGGCCAGTTGGTGCAGGCCGCGACGCGCGGCGACGGCCGGGTCGGCGAGGACATCACGGCCAACGTCCGCACCATCAAGGAGATCCCGCACCAGCTCAAG
This sequence comes from Kitasatospora sp. NPDC041988, assembly GCF_055588525.1. Taxonomy (NCBI): domain Bacteria; kingdom Bacillati; phylum Actinomycetota; class Actinomycetes; order Kitasatosporales; family Streptomycetaceae; genus Kitasatospora; species Kitasatospora sp. NPDC041988. The sequence goes on along the minus strand of NZ_JBVJCO010000029.1, from coordinate 32,843 downwards.
GGCGACGACATCCCCGAGCTGGTCGAGATCCGGGGCGAGGTCTACTTCCCGACCGATGCCTTCGAGGCGCTCAACGCCTCGTTCGCGGAGGAGAACGAGCGCCGCCGGCAGGAGAACGAGGAGCGCGCCAAGGAGGGCAAGCGGCCCCGGGCGATGATCCGGCTGTTCATGAACCCGCGCAACGCCGCCGCCGGTTCGCTGCGCCAGAAGGACCCGCACGTCACCGCCTCCCGCCCGCTGCACATGGTGGTGCACGGCATCGGCGCCCGGGTCGGCTTCGACATCGACTGCCAGTCGCACGCGTACCAGCTGCTGCACGACTGGGGCCTGCCCACCGCCCGGCACAACAGGGTGGTCGCCACCGTCGACGAGGTCCGCGCCTTCATCAAGCAGTACGGCGAGCAGCGGCACTCGGTCGAGCACGAGATCGACGGCGTCGTGGTCAAGGTGGACGAGATCGCCCTCCAAGGCCGGCTCGGCGCCACCTCCAAGTCCCCGCGCTGGGCGATCGCGTGGAAGTACCCGCCGGAGGAGGTCACGGGCAAGCTGGCCGCGATCAAGGTCGGCATCGGTCGCACCGGCCGGGCCACCCCGTACGCGGTGCTGGCGGAGCCGGTCAAGGTGGCCGGCTCGATGGTCCAGTACGCGACGCTGCACAACCAGCAGGTCGTCAAGGCCAAGGACGTCCTGCTCGGCGACACCGTGGTGCTGCGCAAGGCGGGCGACGTCATCCCGGAGATCCTCGGCCCGGTCTACGACCTGCGGGACGGCACCGAGCAGGAGTTCGTGATGCCCTCGCACTGCCACGAGTGCGGCGCCGAGCTGCGCCCGATGGCCGAGGGGGACATCGACCTGCGCTGTCCGAACGCGCAGTTCTGCCCGGCCCAGATCCGCGAGCGGATCGCCTTCCTCGGCGGCCGTTCGTCCCTGGACATCGAGGGCCTCGGCTATGTGGCGGCCACCGCGCTGACCCAGCCGCTGGAGCCGGCCGAGGCGCCGGTGAAGGACGAGGGCGACATCTTCGGCCTCACCGAGGAGCAGCTGCTGCCGATCAAGGTGCTGGTCCGCGAGCCGAAGACGGGCATGCCCAAGCTGGACGACAAGACCGGCAAGGAGAAGGAGGTCTTCTTCTTCGCCACCACGACGGGCGTGCCGAAGAAGACGCTCCGGACGCTTCTCGACAACCTGGAGAAGGCGAAGGAGCGCCCGCTGGCTCGATTCGTCAACGGGCTGTCGATCCGCCACGTCGGCCCGGTGGCCGCCCAGGAGCTCGCCCGGGAGTTCCGCGATCTGGACAGGATCTTCGAGGCGAGCGAGGAGGAGCTGGCGGCGGTCGAGGGCGTCGGCCCGATCATCGCCCGCTCGATCAAGGAGTGGTACCAGGAGGAGTGGCACCGGGAGATCCTGGAGAAGTGGCGCCGGGCCGGCGTCCGCTTCACCGAGGAGTTCGCCGAGGAGCAGGGCGAGCGTCCACTGGAGGGCCTGACCGTCGTCGTCACCGGCACGCTGGCCGGGCACACCCGGGACGGCGCCAAGGAGGCGCTGACCTCGCGCGGAGCCAAGGTGACCGGATCGGTGTCGAAGAAGACGCACTTCGTGGTGGCCGGTGACAACCCCGGTTCCAAGTACGACAAGGCCGTTCAGCTCGGCCTGCCGGTGCTGGACGACGCGGGCTTCGCCGTCCTGCTGGAGCAGGGTCCGGACGCCGCCCGCCGGCACCTCGGTCTGCCCGAACCGGAGGCTGCCGAGGGGTCCGTCGAGGAGTCCGAGGAGGAGGCGGCCCCGGCCGAGGAGTGACCCGCGCGCGGAAGCGCCGAATCCGTCTTGTTATCGTCCTGATGCAACGTCACCGGGTGCTGCACAGTGAAAGCGGGCATTGTGTCACTGTGCGACACCCGAACGCGGTGGCGCGTTCCCGGTTGTCCGAAAGTCTGCCCGCCGGGTGGACCCCGGAATACCCTGGAGCGCAACAGAGTGTCAGCAGGGGTGGGGGCACCGGCTGAGCCGGTCTCCGCGGGGTCGCTCCATGCCCGGCAGCTGCCGGCACCAGCACGGTGCCTCACCGTAAGGCGGCCTGACGGGGCGGGCCCGACGGAGGACAGGGCTTATGGATCGTACGACCGGCGGTGCGCCCACACGCCCGCCGCAGGGGGTGGCAGGTGCGGTCCTGCTGCTCGGCGTGCTGCTGGCCGGCGCCGCGCCGCTCATTCCGCTGGCCGTTCTGGTCTACCGGTACGAGCCCGAGCTGCTGCCGCTGTTCGCCGTGCCGCTGGCCGTGCTGGTCGCGGCCTGGCGGATCGCCCGCGACCGTGCCCGTGACCAGCTCACCGATCCGTTGACGGACCTGCCCAACCGTCAGGCGTTACTGCTGGCCGCCCAGGAGGCGATCGCCGAGCACGACCAGGGGTACAGCGTCGGGTTGATACTGCTCGACCTCGACCGGTTCCGGTCGCTCAACGACACGCTCGGGCACACCGCCGGTGACCGGCTGCTGGTGCACATCGCCCGCAGGCTGCACCGGGCGCTGCGCTCCGGCGGCCCGGCGGGCAGTGCCACCCGGGAGTCGATCGACGACGTCTTCGCCGGGCTGCCCCGGCACTACCGGGGCGGGCGCCCGCTGGTGGCCCGGATGGGCGGCGACGAGTTCGCCGTCCTGCTGCCCGGCGTCGGCTGCCCGGACACCCTGGAGCGGATCGCCAAGGCGCTGATCACCGAGCTGGCCGCGCCGATCCGCCTCGACGGGCTGCTGCTTGTCCTGGAGGCCAGCGCGGGCGTCTGCGTCTACCCGCAGCACGCCCAGGACGCCGAGTCGCTGTTGCGCCGCGCCGACGTCGCGATGGGCCACGCCCAGCGCGGCCGCACCTCGGTCGAGCAGTACGACGAGACCCAGGACGCCGACACGCCGTACCGGATCGGACTGCTGGGGGATCTCCGGCGGGCGCTGGAGACCGGCGAGGTCCAGCTCCACTACCAGCCGAAGGTGGCCTTCGACGGCCGGGTGGTCGGGCTGGAGGCGCTGCTGCGCTGGGAGCGGCCCGGCCAGGGCAAGGTCTCGCCGGACGAGTTCGTCGGCCTCGCCGAGTCCAGCGGGCTGATGCCCCGGCTGACCGACTACGTGCTGGAGGCGGCCGTCGGCCAGCTCGCCTACTGGCGCGACCAGGGTCTCCAGGTGCAGGTCGCGGTGAACGTCTCGCCGCGCGACGTGCTCAACCCGGGCTTCGCCCAGCGGGTCGCCGGCCACCTGGTCCGCCACCAGGTGCCGGCCCACGCGCTGCAGCTGGAGATCACCGAGCGGCTGCTGCTGGACGACTCCCGGCGCGCCGCCGACACCCTGGCCGAGCTCCGCGGCTACGGCGTCGGGATGTCCCTGGACGACTTCGGTACCGGCCATTCCTCGCTGGTGCGGCTGCGCAGCCTGCCGGTCGGCGAGTTGAAGATCGACCGCTCCTTCGTCTCCCGGATGGTCGCCGACGACCACGACGCGGCGGTGGTCCGCTGCTCGGTGGAGCTGGCGCACTCGCTCGGCCTGACCGTGGTCGCCGAGGGCGTCGAGGACGACGAGACCTGGGAGCGGCTGCACTGCATGGGCGTGGACGCCGTCCAGGGCTGGCTGGTCTCCGCGGCGCTGCCGGCCGAGCAGGCCACCGCCTGGCTGCGGGTGCACCGCACCGGCGCCCCGCCGGTGGAGCGACTCACCACGGCCGCGCAGCTGCCGCCGGTGCTCCAGCCCGGCGTTCAGCCGGTGATCCCACCCGCGATCCAGTCCGTGCTGCCACCGGTGCTCCAGGCCGGTGTGCAGGCCGGTGTCCAGGCCGGCCTGCAGGCCGGGATCCAGCCTGTCATCCAGCCCGTGATCAACCCGGTTGTCCCGCCCGTCCTGCCGCCTGTGATCCAGGCCGCGCAGGCCGCGCAGATGGAGATCCGGGCCCCGGGCGCCCCGAACTAGCCCCCGGTCAGGCCGCAGTGGCGCCCCCCGCGCCGCGGGAAGCCGCCACGCCGGGCCGCAGTAACCGGGCCCTGGCGTTACTCGTTGGCCGGTGGCCGGGCCGGGCCCCATAGGATGGGGCCACAGACCAAGAGGACGGGAGCGCCGAGCCGGCTGCTCCTGCCCGGGCCCGGCACCGCCTCACCGCACCGCCGGGCCTCACCAGAACTCACCCTGAGGATCGCTGCATGCCTGGCATCACGCGCGAGGAGGTCGCCCACCTCGCTCGGCTGTCGCGTCTGGAGTTGCAGGCCGAAGAGCTGGACCACTTCGCCGAGCAGCTCGACGTGATCATCGGCGCGGTCGCCCGCGTTTCCGAGGTCGCCGGACAGGACGTCCCGCCCACCTCCCACCCGCTCCCGCTGACCAACGTCATGCGCGCGGACGAGGTGCGGCCGTCGCTCACCCCGGAGCAGGCGCTGGCCGGCGCCCCCGCAGCCGAGGAGCAGCGTTTCCGTGTGCCGCAGATCCTCGGGGAGGACTGACCCAATGACCGACCTGATCCGTACTCCGATCGTCAAGTGGGGCGCCGCCGAGACCGCGGGCGCCATCGCCAAGGGCGAGGTTTCCGCCGTCGAGGTCGCCCAGGCGCACCTGGACCGCATCGAGGCCGTCGACAAGAAGGTCAACGCCTTCCTGCACGTCGACACCGAGGGCGCGCTGAGCGCCGCCAAGGCCGTGGACGAGAAGCGCGCCAAGGGCGAGGAGCTGGGCCCGCTGGCCGGTGTCCCGCTCGCGCTGAAGGACGTCTTCACCACCAAGGGTGTGCCGACCACCTGCGGCTCCAAGATCCTCGAAGGATGGATCCCGCCGTACGACGCCACCCTGACCACGCGTCTCAAGGACGCCGGCGTGGTCATCCTCGGCAAGACCAACATGGACGAGTTCGCGATGGGCTCCTCCACCGAGAACTCCGCCTACGGCGCCACCGGCAACCCGTGGGACCTCACCCGCATCCCCGGCGGCTCCGGCGGCGGTTCGGCCGCCGCGCTGGCCGCCTACGAGGCCCCGCTGGCCATCGGCACCGACACCGGCGGCTCGATCCGCCAGCCCGGCGCCGTGACCGGCACCGTCGGCGTGAAGCCGACCTACGGCTCGGTCTCCCGCTACGGCCTGGTGGCGTTCTCCAGCAGCCTCGACCAGGGCGGCCCGTGCGCCCGCTCCGTGCTGGACGCGGCGCTGCTGCACGAGGCCATCGCCGGCTACGACCCGCTGGACTCCACCTCGATCAACGCGCCGGTCCCGGCCGTGGTCGAGGCGGCGAAGCGGCGCGACATCCGCGGCATGCGGATCGGCGTCGTCAAGGAGTTCGCCGGCGAGGGCTACCAGGCCGGCGTGATGCAGCGGTTCAACGAGTCCGTGGAGCTGCTGCGCGAGCTGGGCGCCGAGGTCGTCGAGGTCTCCTGCCCGTCGTTCACCCTGGCGCTGCCCGCGTACTACCTGATCGCGCCCAGCGAGGCCTCGTCCAACCTGGCCCGCTTCGACGCGATGCGCTACGGCCTGCGGGTCGGCGACGACGGCACCCGCTCCGCCGAGGACGTCACCGCCCTGACCCGTGAGGCCGGCTTCGGCCCCGAGGTGAAGCGCCGCATCATCCTCGGCACCTACGCCCTCTCCTCGGGCTACTACGACGCCTACTACGGCTCGGCCCAGAAGGTGCGCACGCTCATCTCGCGCGACTTCGACGCCGCCTTCGCCGGCGTGGACGTCCTGGTCTCCCCGACCACGCCGACCACCGCCTTCCCGATCGGCGAGCGCGCCGACGACCCGATGGCGATGTACCTGGCCGACCTGTGCACGATTCCGTCGAACCTCGCGGGCAATGCGGCCATGTCGCTGCCCTGCGGACTGGCCCCGGAGGACAATCTCCCGGTCGGCCTGCAGATCATCGCACCCGCGATGGCGGACGACCGCCTGTACCGCGTGGGCGGCGCCGTCGAGGCCGCACTCAACGACAAGTGGGGGCACCCCCTGCTGGAGGAGGCACCGGCACTGTGAGCAAGATCGAGAAGGCGAAGGGCTTCAAGCACAGCAAGCCCGGCCTGTGGCTTTCCATCGGTACCAGCGCCTTCGGCGCGGTCTCGATCGTCAAGGACGTGAAGAAGGCCCGCGGCGAGAACGACACGCTCAAGCTGATCAACGCCCTGGTCGGCGCCGCGGCCCTGGTCACCGGCACCGCCCTGCTCGTGCGCGAACTGCGCCGTCTCGGCGACGACGACGTACTGCTGGGCTGAGCCGCCCCCGGCCCGGCCCGCACCGGTGTGCGCGGCCGGGCCCGTACCTCCACAGACTTTTAGCGAAGGGGACGCTGTGAGCGTCATGAACCTGGTCTCCTACGAGGACGCTCTCGCGTCGTACGACCCGGTGATGGGCCTTGAGGTCCACGTCGAGCTGGGCACCAAGACCAAGATGTTCTGCGGTTGCTCGACCGAGCTGGGTGCCGAGCCGAACAGCCAGGTCTGCCCGACCTGCCTGGGCCTGCCGGGCTCGCTGCCGGTGGTCAACGCGATCGGCGTGGAGTCGGCCGTCAAGATCGGCCTGGCGCTGAACTGCGAGATCGCCGAGTGGTGCCGGTTCGCCCGGAAGAACTACTTCTATCCGGACATGCCGAAGAACTTCCAGACCTCGCAGTACGACGAGCCGATCGCCTTCAACGGCTACCTCGACGTGCAGCTGGAGGACGGCTCGACGTTCCGTGTGGAGATCGAGCGCGCCCACATGGAGGAGGACACCGGCAAGTCCAGCCACGTCGGTGGCGCGACCGGCCGGATCCACGGCGCCACCCACTCGCTGCTCGACTACAACCGGGCCGGCATCCCGCTGATCGAGATCGTCACCAAGCCGATCGAGGGCGCCGGCGAGCGCGCCCCCGAGGTCGCCAAGGCGTACGTCGCCGAGCTGCGCGAGCTGATCAAGGCGCTGGGCGTCTCCGAGGCCCGGATGGACAAGGGCCAGATGCGCTGCGACGTCAACCTGTCGCTGCGCCCCAACGGCACCGAGACCTTCGGCACCCGCTCGGAGACCAAGAACGTCAACTCGCTGCGCAGCGTGGAGCGGGCCGCCCGGTTCGAGATCCAGCGGCACGCCACCGTGCTGACCGACGGCGGCACGATCATCCAGGAGACCCGGCACTTCCACGAGGAGGACGGCAGCACCACCTCGGGCCGGATCAAGGACAACGCCGAGGACTACCGCTACTTCCCCGAGCCGGACCTCGTCCCGATCGCGCCGTCGCGCGAGTGGGTCGAGGAGCTGCGGGCCGGGCTGCCCGAGCTGCCGCGCGTGCGCCGGGCCCGGCTGCAGGCCGAGTGGGGCCTGTCCGACAAGGACATGCAGTCGGTGCTGAACGCCGGTGCGGTCGAGCCGATCCTGGAGACCATCGCCGCCGGCGCCCCGGCCGACCAGGCCCGCAAGTGGTGGATGGGCGAGCTGGCCCGCCGCGCCAACGAGACCGGCACCGAGCTGAGCGAGCAGCCGATCACCCCGGCGCAGGTCGCCCGGGTCACCGCGCTGGTCGCCGAGGGCAAGCTGAACGACAAGCTGGCCCGTCAGGTCATCGAGGCCGTGCTGGCCGGCGAGGGCGAGCCGGACGAGGTCGTCGAGAAGCGCGGCCTGGCCGTCGTCTCGGACGACTCCGCGCTCGGTGCCGCCGTCGACCAGGCCATCGCCGGCAACGAGGCGATCGCCGCCAAGATCCGCGACGGCAAGGTCGCCGCGGTGGGCGCGCTGGTCGGCGCGGTCATGAAGGCCACCCGCGGCCAGGCCGACGCGGCCCGCGTGAAGGACCTGATCCTGGAGCGGCTCGGCGTGGAGGGACAGTAGGCACAGTCTGGAGCGGCTCGGCGTGGAGGGCCGGTAGGCACAGCCTGCAGAGCCCGGAGCGGCTCGGCACCTCGGCCTGAGTTTCTAAGGCAACTAAGGCCTTCTAAGGTGCCTTAGTTCGACCTAAGGCCCGGTTTCACCCCCCATAAGAGGGGTGGAACCGGGCTTTCGCCGTTTCCGGGCCCCGGCCTAAGGCGATCGGTGCCCGGAAGATGCGGCAGGCTTCCGATGTGGCGCACCCCTCTGGGAGAGGAATCTTTACCTCAGAACGAGAGACCACCACGAGGGGAAACACCGTGATCGAGTACGAGCTCATCCAGCAGCACCAGAGCGAACTCCGCCACCGCGCCGAGCACGAGCGGATGGTCCGCGAGGCCGTCGCCCCGAAGGCCGGCCGGGGCATCCGCCGCCTGGTCGCCACCCGTGCCGACCGGCGCGCCGCGCGCCTGCGCGAGTGCTGACGGGCCGGCACCCGGCCGAGGCCGGGGCGGAGACGGAAGGGGAGGCGCGGTCCAGCGCCTCCCCTTCCGGGCGTTCGGGAGGTGGGATAACCCCTCGGCCGGGCGGATCGGCTTATGGCATGCTCAGCTCCATGCAGCAGATATCGGTGAGTCCCGTCTTCGTCGGCCGTGGCACCGAGATCACCGAGCTGACAGACGCGCTGCGGCGGGCGGGCTCCGGGAGCCCGCAGACCGTGCTGATCGGCGGCGAGGCCGGCGTCGGCAAGACCCGGCTGCTGGAGGAGTTCCTCGCCCGGGCCGGAAGCGGTGACGGCAGGGTGGTCACCACCGTCGGCGGCTGTCTGGAGGTCGGCGCCGAGGGCCTGCCCTACGCACCGCTGGCCACCGCGCTGCGCCGGCTGCACCGTGGCCTGGGCACCGAGCTGGAGGTGGCCGCCGCCGGTATGGAGGGTCATCTCGCCCGGCTGCTGCCCGACTTCGGCGAGGCCGACGGCGAACCCAACGACGAGTACGGCCGGGCCCGGCTGTTCGAGCACACCGCGAGGCTGTTCGAACGGCTCGGCGCGGACCGTACCCTCGTGCTCGCCGTCGAGGACCTGCACTGGTCGGACCGCTCGACGCGCGAGCTGTTCGCCTACCTGGTGCGCACCCTGCACCGGGCCCGCGTCCTGCTGGTCGCCACCTACCGCACCGACGACCTGCACCGGCGGCACCCGCTGCGGCCGTTCCTGGCCGAGCTGGAGCGGTTGCGCACCGTGCAGCGGATGGAGTTGGAGCGGTTCGGCCCGGGCGAGGTCGCCGCGCAGCTGGCCGGCATCCTCGGCACCGCCGATCCGGACCGGCAGCTGGTCGACCGGATCCACCGCCGCTCCGAGGGCAACCCGTTCTTCGTCGAGGAGCTCGCGACCGCCTTCCAGGACGGCTGTTCGACCGGGCTCACCGACTCGTTGCGGGACATCCTGCTGGTCCGGGTCGAGGCGCTGGACGAGGAGACCCAGCGGGTGCTGCGGATCGCCGCCGAGGGCGGCTCCTACGTCGAACACGCGCTGCTGGCCGCCGTGCTGGACGACGAGGAGGGGCTGATCGAGTCGCTGCGCGCGGCGGTCGGCGCCAACATCCTGCGCCCGGACACCGACGGTGACGGCTACCGGTTCCGGCACGCCCTGGTCCGCGAGGCGGTCTCGGACGACCTGCTGCCCGGCGAGCGGCACCGGATCAACCGCCGCTTCGCCACCGCGCTGGAGGAGCAGCCCCACCTGGTCGGCAGCGACGTCCGCCCGGCCCGGCTGGCCAACTACTGGTACCACGCGCACGATCCCGCGCGTGCCCTGCCGAGCGCGCTGGACGCCGCCCGGGCCGCCCGCCGGCGCAATGCCTTCGCCGAGCAGCTGCGGATGCTGGAGCGTGCCCTGGAGCTGTGGGACGAGGTCTCCGAGGAGGTGCTGGAGCACACCCTGCGCCCGTACGACTGGGCCGAGACCTACCCGCCGTGCTCCTGCGACGTGGAGACGCACGATCAGGACTGCGAGCGGCTGCAGCTGGTCGACGTGCTCGCCGAGGCGGTGGTCGCGGCCCGGCGCAGCGGGGACCGCGAGCGCGGGCTGAGCCTCTCCCGGCGGGCGCTGAAGCTGGTCGACGAGACCAGGGACCCGGCCCGCGCCGCCTGGTTCCGGATGAACCGGGCCCGGATGTTCGGCCACCTCAACCGCTCCAAGGACCAGGACGAGGCGGCCTACGCCCGGCGCCTGGTCGAGAACCTGCCGCCGTCCGCCGTCCAGGCCGAGGTGTTCGCGCTGAGCGCGGGCATCGCCATGCTCAACAGCCCCACCGGGGAGAGCGTCGAACTCGCCGAGCGGGCCGCGGCGATCGCCCGCCAGGTCGGGGCGCACGCCGTCGAGCAGCACGCCCGGATGACGCTCGGCACCCTGCGCAACGACCTGGGCAACGACCCCGAGGCCGCCATCGCCGAGCTGACCGAGGCGGTCGCCGCCACCCGTGAGCTCGGCGTCCCGGACCTCATGCTCCGCGGGCTCAACAACCTGGCCAGCCTGTTGCAGTCGCTCGGCCGCTCGGAGGAGGCCGTCGCGCTCGCCCGGGAGGGGCTGGAGACGGCCGACGGCACCGGCCTGCTGCGCAACATCGGCACTCTGCTGGTCGGCAACCTCGCCGAGGCGCTGCTCGACGTCGGCCGTACCGAGGAGGCGGCCGAGCTGCTGGCCGGCGCCGAGCGGACGCAGCATCCGGGCAGCCACGCCGAGTTCCTCGACCGGCTGCGGGGCGAGCTGGCCCTGATGCGCGGGGACCTCCCCTCGGCGGCCGGCATGCTGGCCCAGGCCCGCGCCTCGGACCGGGTCTGCCAGTTCCAGCACTCCGTGCCGATCTCCCGGCTCGCGGTGATGATCGCCGCCCGCGGCGGTCGCCCGCTGGAGGCCCGGGCCGAGCTGCTCGCCGTGATCGACGGCCCGATCCCCACGGGGAACGAGGCAGCGCTCTACCCGCTGCTGGTGGACGGTGCCGCGGCCGAGGCCGACAGCCGGGGCCTGCCGGAGGCCGCCCCGGGCCGGGCCGAGGTGCTGGCGAAGATCGCCGAGGTGGCCGCCCGGCTGACCCCGAAGGCGCCGCTGCACCACGGCTGGGCCCGGCTGCTGGAGGCCGAACTGGCCCGCGCCGAGGGCACCGACACCCCGGCGCACTGGGCGGCCGCCGTCGAGGCGCTGCGGCCGACCCGGCTGCCGGGCCCGCTGGCGGTGGCGCTGCTGCGCTCGGCCGAGGCCGAGGTGCTGGTCGGCTGCCGGGAGTCGGGTACCGAACTGCTGCGCGAGGCGCGGGCGCTGGCCGGGGTGCGGTCGGACACCGCGCTGCTGGCGGAGATCACCGGCCTGGCCGAGCGGGCCGGCCTGGCGCTCAGCGCCCGCGCCGCCACGCCTGCCAAGCCGGCGCCGGCCGGTGGCTCCCTCGGGCTCACCCCCCGTGAGCGGGACGTGCTCCGATTGCTCGCGCGGGGCTGTACCAACCGGCAGATCGCGGAGGAGCTGTACATCTCCCCGAAGACCGCGAGCGTGCACGTCTCCAACATCCTCGGCAAGCTCGCGGTGGCCGGCCGGGGCGAGGCCGCCGCGCTGGCCCACCGGTTGCGGCTCTTCCCGGAGGACCTGGCGCCCGCCGGCCGCTGAGCCGGGCCGCCGCCGGCGCCCGCCGACCGTACCTGCCCGACGGGGTGGGTTGTCGGCGGGCGCCTCCATGTGCTCCCATGCGCGCCGCGTGAGCCCCTTCCCGCACGCCCCCGCCAACCGGCCCGTTCCGGCTGATTCGGGTGCAATTCCCCACTCACGCACCATTACTCTAAGTTGAGTGTGCGTGTCATTGAGTGACCGAAGTGGTGTAGGGTCCCGAGTGGGAACATCGGTGCGGTGCGTCGGCCGGCAGGCCGTCCACCCCCTGGGCCACCGCCCTGACGGGGCGCCAGGTAACCGCGTACGGCCACCAGGTGCGCGGCCGGTGGCCCGTGGCCGGGGCGCCAGGCTCCGGGCCGGAGGGGGAGAGGCCGAGTGAGCTCCACCGATGCGGTGCTGCCCGGAGCCGGACGGCCGGGCGTACCGGACACCGACATGTCCGCAACCGCCCGGAGCAGCCCGGTCCGCCGACTGCTCGACAGCCGCAGCCTGCCCGGCGCCGCCCTGGGCGCCCTCTGCCTGGCCTACGCGACGGGCGCGGCCCTCGGCTGGGGCTCCCGCCAAGTCGCCGTCTTCATGGGTGATTTCGGCCTGGCCGCGGCCGCCCTCGCAGCCGCGCTGTCCTGCCTCTCGTACGGCTGTACGGTCGGCGGTCACGCCCGCCCGGCCTGGCTGCTGTTCGGCCTCTCCTCGCTCATGGTCGCCTTCGGCAACGGCACCTGGGGCTGGTACGAGCTGGTCGAGCGCACCCCGCTGCCGCAGGACTCGCTCGCCGAGTACGCCTTCCTGCTGTTCGCCCCGCTCGCCATCACCGGCGTGCTGGTCCTCGCCCAGCGCCCGCACAGCGCCGCCGGCTGGCTCTGCCTGCTGCTGGACGGCTGGCTGGTGGCCGGCTCGCTGTTCACCCTCAGCTGGAGCCTGGCGCTCGGCCGGATCGCCGCCGGCGAGGACGGCTCCCCGCTGCGCCTCGCCCTCAACCTGGCCTACCCGGTGCTGGACATCCTGCTGGTCAGCCTGGTCGTCGGGCTGCGCTTCGGCGGCCGCGACGGCAACCGGGCGGCGGTCCACACCGCGATGATCGGCCTGGCCGTCACCGTGCTCTGCGACGCCCTCTTCACCTCCCCCGAGCTGCGCAGCAGCTACCGCTCGGGGGAGCTGCTGGACGCCGGCTGGTTCGCCGGCAGCCTGCTGCTCGCCTGGGCGCCGTGGTTGTCGCGCTGGCGCCGCCCGTTGCGCGAGCACCCCTCGGCCGGCGGCCTGCCGCGCCGCCGGGTGGCCACCACCTTCAGCGCCCTCACCCCGTACGCGGCGGCCGCGGTCTGCACCGCCGGCATCCTCTACAACGCCCTCGGCGGCCGGCCGTTGGACCGGGTGGTGGCCGCCGCCGCCTGCACCGTCGGCCTCGCGCTGATCCTGCGGCAGGGCGTGATGCTGCTGGACAACCTCTCGCTGGCGCAGGAACTCGCCCACAAGGAGGCGCACTTCCGCTCCCTGGTGCAGGGATCCAGCGACGTCATCATGATCGCCGGCGCCAACGGTGTGCTCTCCTACGTCTCCCCGGCCGCGCTCGGCGTCTACGGGCGGGACCCTGAGGAGCTGGTCGGCGGCAACCTGCTGGACCTCGTCCACCCCGAGGACGTCGACCGGGTGCTGCTGGAGGTCCGCCGCTTCCTGGCCCGCGGCCGGCTGCTGGCACACCGCTCGCCTGGCGCCGCCGCCGAGCCGTCCGCGGCCCGGGTGGAGTGCCGGATCAGCTCCGGCAGCGGCGAGTGGCTGCACGTCGAGTCGACCGTCAACCGGTACCGCGACGGCCTGATCCTGAACAGCCGGGACGTCACCGAACGTGTGATACTCCAGGCCCAGTTGCAGCACAACGCCTTCCACGACCCGCTCACCGACCTGCCCAACCGGGCGCTCTTCGCCCAGCGCCTGCGGGGCGCCCTCGCCGCGCGCGGACAGCAGGGCGGGGCGGGCGCCGGGGTCGCCGTGCTCTTCCTCGACCTGGACGGCTTCAAGGCGGTCAACGACAGCGCCGGCCACCAGGTCGGTGACGAGCTGCTGGTGCAGGCCGCCCGCCGGCTGCAGGGCGCCGTCCGCTGCGGGGACACCGTCGCCCGCTTCGGCGGGGACGAGTTCGCCGCCCTGGTCTGCGGTCCGCTCGGCCGCCTCCAGGTCCAGGAGCTGGCCGAGCGGCTGCGGGTCGCGCTCTCCGAGCCGTACTGGATCGGCGGCGCCGAGCTCGCCGTCGCGGCCAGCATCGGCATCGCGTTCGGCACCCCCGAGCGCGGCCCGGCCGCCGACCCCAGAGCCGCCGCCGACGAGCTGATGCGCAACGCAGACCTCGCGATGTACCGGGCCAAGTCCGAGGGCAAGGGCCGGGTGGTGCTCTACACCCCGGCCATGCGCGCCGACCTGGAACGCCGCACCGAGCTGGAGGAGCGGCTGCGGATCGCCGTCCGCGAGGGCGGCTTCACGCTGCTGCACCAGCCCGTGGTGGACCTCTCCTCCGGCGCCGTCACCAGCGTCGAGGCACAGGCCCGCTGGCGCTCGGCCCAGGGCCTGCTGCTCACCCCCGCCGAGTTCCTGCGCTCCGCCGAGCACGGCGACGCGGCCACCCGGTTCTCCCGCTGGCTGATCCACGAGGCGGTGACCGCCGCGGCGCTGCGGCGCGGGCTGCCGGTCAGAACCCGCTCGGCGCCGACCCCCGTCCCGGTCTCGGTCCGGCTCTCGGCCGAGCGGCTCTGCTCGCCCGGCATGTACGAGGCCGTGGTGGCCGCGCTGCGGGACAGCGGGCTGCCGGCCGGCCAGCTGGTGGTCGAGGTGGCCCGGATGGGTTCCGACGGGCTGGCCGACGAACTCGGCCGCCGGCTGGCCGCGCTGCGCCGGCTCGGCGTCTCCACCGCCCTGGCCGGCTTCGGGGCCGGCCACGGCTCGCTCGGCGCGCTGGCCCGGCTGCCCTTCGACGGGCTCAAGCTGGACCGCACGCTGGTCCAGGACCTCGGCGAGTCGGGGCTCAGCCGGACGCTGGCCGGGCACGCCCTGCGGCTCGGCCGTGACCTCGGCCTGGTCACCGCCGCCGAGGGGGTGGACCTGCCGCGCCAGGTCTGCCTGCTCCAGGACTTGGGCTGCCGGCAGGGCCAGGGCTCGGCGTTCGCCCCGCCGCTGGACGAGACCCGGCTGCGGCGCGCGCTGGTCCGTCGGGTGTACCCGCTGCCGAGGCCGTTCGGCTCGCTCTCGGCCCGCCGCGCGTACCTCGCCGCGGACCCCCGTACGAGTGGCCGCGGGGAGTCCGGAACGGGGCGTGTCGTACATCATCACAGCGGCTCCGACCTGCCCGAACACCGCGCCGTCGCCGGTCCGGGGCATGGTCCGCATGGCGAGACTGTTGTCCCACCTGCTTGACAGTCGGCCCCGCACGGGAGGAAGGTCGTTGCCATGCGCACCCGAATTCTCGTACTTGGCGGGCGCGTCGGCTGAGCGGGCCATGCCCGACTCGTAAGAGACCGACGCGCCACCCCTCGCATGCCCTTGGCACGAGGGGTTTTTTGTTGCACTGACACTGTTCCACTCCGCAAGACCACTGGCCCCGGCCGCCCCCGACCGCCCCGAATCAGCGGGAAAAGGGGGACGATTGGGGCAGAGCCGGCGATCGGCCCGACCACCGGGACCCCACCCTCGAAAGACCGGGGCCCGCAACCACCCGGGCCGGCAAAAACCGAGAAGAGACAGGCAGATGACTGAGCACGCCGCATCCCCCCGCCGCGGGGACACCCCGGCCGCCCACGCTCCCGCTCCCCAGCACGTCGTCGAGACCATGACCGGCGCCCAGTCGCTCATCCGCTCGCTGGAGGCCGTGGGCGCGGACACCGTCTTCGGCATCCCGGGCGGGGCCATCCTTCCCGCGTACGACCCGCTGATGGACTCGACCAAGGTGCGTCACATCCTGGTCCGCCACGAGCAGGGCGCCGGCCACGCCGCCACCGGCTACGCCCAGGCCACCGGCAAGGTCGGCGTCTGCATGGCCACCTCCGGCCCGGGCGCGACCAACCTGGTGACCCCGATCGCCGACGCCTACATGGACTCGGTGCCGATCGTGGCCATCACCGGGCAGGTCGCCTCCAAGGCGATCGGCACCGACGCCTTCCAGGAGGCGGACATCTGCGGCATCACGATGCCGATCACCAAGCACAACTTCCTGGTCACCGACCCGGCCGAGATCCCCCGGGTGATCTCCGAGGCGTTCCACATCGCCGCCACCGGCCGCCCCGGCCCCGTCCTGGTCGACATCGCCAAGGACGCGCTGCAGGCCACCACCACCTTCCGCTGGCCGGCCGAGACCTCGCTGCCCGGCTACCGCCCGGTGACCAAGCCGCACGCCAAGCAGATCCGCGAGGCCGCGAAGATGCTGGTCGGCGCCAAGCGCCCGGTGCTGTACGTCGGCGGCGGCGTGATCAAGGCGAACGCCACGGCGGAGCTGCGGATCCTCGCCGAGCTGACCGGCGCCCCGGTGGTCACCACCCTGATGGCGCTCGGCGCCTTCCCCGACAGCCACCCGCAGCACCTCGGCATGCCCGGCATGCACGGCTCCGTCCCGGCGGTCACCGCGCTGCAGAAGTCGGACCTGCTGTTCACCCTCGGCGCCCGCTTCGACGACCGCGTCACCGGCAAGCTGGACGGCTTCGCCCCGTACGCCAAGGTCGTCCACGCCGACATCGACCCGGCCGAGATCGGCAAGAACCGCCCGGCCGACGTGCCGATCGTCGGCGACGCCCGCGAGGTGCTGGCCGACCTGATCGTCGCCGTCCAGGCCGAGTTCGACGCCGGCCACAAGAGCGACTACGCGGACTGGTGGGTCAAGCTCAACGAGTGGAAGAAGACCTACCCGCTGGGCTACGAGCCGGCCCCGGCCGGTCAGCTCTCCCCGCAGCAGGTCATCGAGCGGATCGGCAAGATGGTCGGCCCGGACGCGATCTACGCGGCGGGCGTCGGCCAGCACCAGATGTGGAGCTCGCAGTTCATCCAGTTCGAGAAGCCGGCCACCTGGCTCAACTCGGGCGGCGCGGGCACCATGGGCTACGCCGTCCCGGCCGCCATGGGCGCCAAGGCGGGCCGCCCGGAGGCGGCGGTCTGGGCGATCGACGGCGACGGCTGCTTCCAGATGACCAACCAGGAGCTGGTCACCTGCGCCCTGAACGACATCCCGATCAAGGTTGCGGTCATCAACAACGGATCGCTGGGCATGGTCCGCCAGTGGCAGACCCTCTTCTACAACCAGCGGTACTCCAACACCGTGCTGCACGCGGGCCCCGGCCACGACGGCATCGAGCCGCCGGCCCAGGGCACCCGGATCCCCGACTTCGTGCTGCTCTCCGAGGCGATGGGCTGCGTCGGGCTGCGCTGCGAGCGCCCGGAGGACCTGGACGCGGTGATCAAGCAGGCGATGGAGATCAACGACCGCCCGGTCGTCATCGACTTCATCGTCCACCAGGACGCCATGGTCTGGCCGATGGTCGCGGCCGGCACCAGCAACGACGAGATCCAGTTCGCCAAGGGCGTCCGCCCCGACTTCGGCGACGACTCCGAGTAACAGCCCCTCCAGAACGCCAAAGGGAACAGAGACCCCATGTCCAAGCACACCCTCTCCGTCCTGGTCGAGAACAAGCCCGGCGTGCTCGCCCGCATCGCCTCACTGTTCTCCCGTCGGGGCTTCAACATCGACTCCCTCGCCGTCGGCCCGACGGAGCACCCGGACGTCTCCCGGATGACCATCGTGGTCAACGTCGAGGACCTCCCGCTGGAACAGGTCACGAAGCAGCTCAACAAGCTCGTCAACGTGATAAAGATCGTCGAGCTCGACCAGTCCGCTGCGATCCAGCGGGAACTGGTCCTGGTGAAGGTCCGCGCCGACAACGAGACCCGGTCGCAGATCGTCGAGATCGTCCAACTGTTCCGCGCCAAGACGGTCGACGTGTCCCCGGACGCGGTGACCATCGAGGCCACCGGCAGCTCGGACAAGCTGGAGGCCATGCTCCGGATGCTGGAGCCGTACGGCATCAAGGAGCTGGTCCAGTCGGGCCTGGTCGCGATCGGGCGCGGAGCCCGTTCGATCACCGACCGCTCGCTGCGCGCCCTCGACCGGAGCGCGTGACCCCCGAGGACGCGGCCCGCCAGGCTCAGGCCTGAGGCCCGTCTCACCCCCTGAAGCACCGCCCCACACCCCCGCCGGGTCCACGTACCGTAGGAAACGCAGTACCCGGCAAGACCATCACGCAAGGAGATGTGCCCCCGTGGCCGAGCTGTTCTACGAAGACGACGCCGACCTGTCCATCATCCAGGGCCGCAAGGTCGCGGTCATCGGCTACGGGAGCCAGGGCCACGCCCACGCGCTGTCCCTGCGCGACTCCGGCGCCGACGTCCGGGTCGGCCTGAAGCCGGAGTCGAAGTCGCGCCAGAAGGCCGAGGAGGCCGGCCTGCGCGTCGTCACCCCCGCCGAGGCCGCCGCCGAGGCCGACGTCATCATGATCCTCGTGCCGGACCCGATCCAGGCCGACGTCTACGAGGCGGACATCGCCCCGCACCTGAAGGCCGGCGACGCCCTGTTCTTCGGCCACGGCCTGAACATCCGCTTCGGCTTCATCAAGCCGCCGACCGACGTCGACGTCTGCATGGTCGCCCCGAAGGGCCCGGGCCACCTGGTCCGCCGCCAGTACGAGGAGGGCCGCGGCGTCCCCGCGATCGTCGCGGTCGAGCAGGACGCCTCCGGCAACGCGTTCGCGCTGGCGCTGTCCTACGCCAAGGGCCTGGGCGCCACCAAGGCCGGCGTCATCAAGACCACCTTCACCGAGGAGACCGAGACCGACCTGTTCGGTGAGCAGGCCGTCCTCTGCGGTGGCACCGCCGCCCTGGTGAAGGCCGGGTTCGAGACCCTGGTCGAGGCCGGTTACCAGCCGGAGATCGCCTACTTCGAGTGCCTGCACGAGCTGAAGCTCATCGTCGACCTGATGTACGAGGGCGGCCTGGAGAAGATGCGCTGGTCGGTCTCCGAGACCGCCGAGTGGGGCGACTACGTCACCGGCCCCCGCATCATCACCGACGCCACCAAGGCCGAGATGAAGAAGGTCCTCGCCGAGATCCAGGACGGCACCTTCGCCAACACCTGGATCGCCGAGTACAAGGCCGGTCTGCCCAAGTACAACGAGTACAAGAAGGCCGACGAGGACCACCTGCTGGAGACCACCGGCAAGAAGCTCCGCAAGCTGATGAGCTGGGTGAAGGAAGAGGCCTGAGCCTCAAGGCCCCGCCCCAGCCGGGCTCTGCCTGATTCCGTAGGGCCCTTGTACAACTAGGCTGCTCCCGTCCGGGTGATTTCGCCGGACGGGAGCAGCCTGGCACCCAGCCCGTCGATACACTTCCGAGTGCGCGTCAGGCCCACAGCGTCGTGCGTCTACCTACGCGGCATGCCACCTTCCCCCCGCCTTCCACGCCACCTTCGTGCCGGGGAGAACCGGACAGTTAAGGACCACACTGTCGTGAGCACTGTGACATCCAAAAACGCCGTTGTACTGATCGCCGAAGAGCTGTCGCCCGCCACCGTCGACGCCCTCGGGCCCGACTTCGAGATCCGCCACTGCAACGGTGCCGACCGCACCGAGCTGCTGACCGCGATCGCCGACGTGGACGCCATCCTGATCCGCTCCGCCACCAAGGTGGACGCCGAGGCGCTCGCCGCCGCCCGCAAGCTCAAGGTGGTCGCCCGGGCCGGCGTCGGTCTGGACAACGTGGACGTCTCCGCCGCCACCAAGGCCGGCGTGATGGTCGTCAACGCGCCGACCTCCAACATCGTCACCGCCGCCGAGCTCGCCTGCGGCCTGCTGATCTCGGTCGCCCGCAACATCGCGCCCGCCAACTCGGCGCTCAAGCAGGGCGAGTGGAAGCGCAACAAGTACACCGGCGTCGAGCTGAGCGAGAAGGTCCTCGGCGTCGTCGGCCTCGGCCGCATCGGCGTGCTGGTCGCCCAGCGGATGTCCGCGTTCGGCATGAAGATCGTCGCGTACGACCCCTACATCCAGGCCGCCCGCGCCGCGCAGATGGGCGTCAAGCTGGTCTCGCTGGAGGAGCTGCTGGAGGTCTCGGACTTCATCACCGTCCACCTCCCGAAGACCCCGGAGACCATCGGCCTGATCGGCGACGAGGCGCTGCACAAGGTCAAGCCGACCGTCCGCATCGTCAACGCCGCCCGCGGCGGCATCGTGGACGAGGCCGCGCTCGCCAGCGCGCTGCGCGACGGCCGGGTGGCCGGCGCCGGCCTGGACGTGTACGCCAAGGAGCCGTGCACCGACTCCCCGCTGTTCGCCTTCGACAACGTGGTCGCCACCCCGCACCTGGGCGCCTCCACCGACGAGGCGCAGGAGAAGGCCGGCATCGCGGTCGCCAGGTCGGTGCGCCTGGCGCTGGCCGGCGAGCTCGTCCCGGACGCGGTCAACGTCCAGGGCGGCGTGATCGCCGAGGACGTCCGCCCGGGCCTGCCGCTGGCGGAGAAGCTCGGCCGGATCTTCACCGCGCTGGCCGGCGAGGTGGCCGTCCGGCTCGACGTCGAGGTCCGCGGCGAGATCACCCAGCACGACGTCAAGGTGCTCGAACTGTCCGCCCTCAAGGGCGTGTTCGAGGACGTGGTGGCGGAGACGGTCTCCTACGTCAACGCCCCGCTGTTCGCCCAGGAGCGCGGTGTCGAGGTGCGGCTCACCACCTCCAGCGAGAGCCCCGAGCACCGCAACGTGATCACCGTTCGCGGCACCCTGGCCGACGGCGGCGAGATCGCCATCTCCGGCACCCTGGCCGGCCCGAAGCAGACCCAGAAGATCGTCGGCGTGGACGCCTTCGACGTGGACGTCGCGCTCACCGACCACATGGCGTTCTTCAAGTACGAGGACCGCCCCGGCGTGGTCGGCGTCCTCGGCCGCCACCTCGGCGACGCCGGCATCAACATCGCCGGCATGCAGGTGGCCCGCGACGGCAGCGGCGCGCTGGCCTCCATCACCGTGGACAGCCAGATCCCGCAGGACGTGCTGACCGCGATCGCCGCCGAGATCGGCGCCCGCTTCGCCCGTTCGGTCGACCTGGGCGCCTGATTCCCCAGGCTCCCGCAGGGCCCGGACCACCGTTCGCCGGTGGTCCGGGCCCTGTTGCGTGCCCGCGCGTGGCTCCCGTCTCAGATAGTAGGAAATCCAAGTATTCGTGCAGACACGGCAGGGCCGGGGTCGTACCGTGGAAGAGCCATACGGCGCGCCGCCCCTGTAGCCAGGGTGTGCGGCCCGTGTGCTGTTGTGCGCCCGACGGGCAGGCGATCCCTGCTCCGCGTGCCCTCCCGCCGCCCACCACCGTCCTTCCTGCGGCGTGCTTCGCACGGCACCCCTTGTGCCCCACCCTCTGCGCCGCCCTGGCGCATTCGACTCAAGGAGCCCGGTATGCCCCCCACCGCAGACCGCCACGCCACTCCCGCCCCCGCCGCCGCCCCCGCCCGCACCCCGCGCCGCCGCCGCGCGGCCGAGCGGACCCCCTTCGCGGCCGACGCCCTGCAGCGGGCCCTGGACCGCCGCGACAACGGCGGCGTGACCGGGCACCTCTGAGCCCCTCTCGGCGGGATGGCTCCGGCGGGTGGCGTTCATCCGCCGAATAGCCCGGACGGACTGGCGATGTGTCACCCGGGAGAGTGCAAGTAGCGCCCGTTGGAGGGAAGTTGCTCGCACTCTCCGGTGAGGTCTCCTATATGTGGGGCCCCGGAGGGGTGATCGACGTCCGCGCGGGCGGGCGTCAGCGACACGGCGTGCGGATCAGTTCCCCTTGCCGGGGGAGAGGGCCCAGTGCGTCAGCCACCCGTCCGTCGTCCGATCGCCCGGATCGGACTCACCCTGGCCCTGCTGGCCGGGCCGGCGCTGCTCAGCGCAGCCCCGGCGGCCGGCAGTCCGCCGACGAGCCCGCCGGCTCCGGACGCCCCGCC
The DNA here is from genome assembly GCF_055588525.1 of Kitasatospora sp. NPDC041988. NCBI lineage: Bacteria > Bacillati > Actinomycetota > Actinomycetes > Kitasatosporales > Streptomycetaceae > Kitasatospora > Kitasatospora sp. NPDC041988. Next base: position 11,405 of record NZ_JBVJCO010000029.1, on the reverse strand, counting down.
CGGGCACTCCGCCTCCGTCCTGCTGGAACTCGCCACCGAGGCCGCCGGACCGGCCTGGCGGCGGGCGGCCGCCGAGGCACGGCGGGACCGGCGCTCCCCGGAAGCCGTCCGCCGGGAGGCCGCGCAGGCCGGGGCCGGGCAGCGGTCCCGCGCCTCCGACGCGCTCGACCGGCTCGCCGACGCCGTCCACGGCGCGGCGCCCACCGCCCGCGAGCTCTACCGCACCCGCACCCTGCTCACCGGTCTGGCCGTCACCGTGCCCGCCGCCCGGCTGCCCGCCCTGCGCGCGCTGCCGGGCGTGAGGGCCGTCCACCCGATCGTCCGCAAGCAGCGGGACAACGCGTACTCCGTGCCGCTCACCGGCGCGCCCGCGGTGTGGTCCGGCCCCTCCACGGACGGCGGGGCCGGCGGCAACACCGGGCAGGGCGTGCGGATCGGCGTCATCGACAGCGGCATCGACTACACCCACGCCGACTTCGGCGGCCCCGGCACCGAGGAGGCGTTCAAGGGCGTCGACGGCGCCAAGCCCGCCCCCGCCGGCCTCTTCCCCAACGCCAAGGTGGTCGGCGGCAAGGACCTGGTCGGCGACGACTACAACCCGGACCCGTCCGCCCCGCACTACCAGCCCGACCCGCACCCCGACGCCAACCCGATCGACTGCGCGCTCAACGGCCACGGCACCCACGTCGCCGGCACCGCCGCCGGGCTCGGCGTCACCGCCGACGGCCACCCGTACACCGGCCCCTACCGGCCCGGCCTCGACCCGGCAGGCTTCAAGGTCGGCCCCGGCGCCGCACCCGGCGCCCAGCTCTACGCGATCCGCGTCTTCGGCTGCGACGGCGCCACCGACCAGCTCGCCCAGGCCCTCGACGTCGCCGCCGACCCGGACGGCGACGGCGACCTCGGTGACCGGCTCGACGTCGTCAACCTCTCCCTCGGCAGCCGCTTCGGCTCCACCGACGACGCCGACGCCGTCGCCGTCGACCACCTCGCCGAACTGGGCACCCTGGTGGTCGCGGCAGCCGGCAACGAGGGCGACGTCTACGGCATCGGCGGCAGCCCCGGCACCGCCGCCCGGGCCCTCGCCGTCGCCGCCTCGGTCGACCCGCACAGCGACGCCGACGGCCTCACCGTGCTCGCCCCCGAACCGCTCGCCGGCACCGTCCCGGCCCACTGGAGCGGCCGCTACCAGGGCTGGTCCACCGCCGACGTGGCCGGCCGGCTCGCCCTGCCCGCCGACCAGGCCGACGGCTGCACCGCCTTCACCGAGGCCGACAAACAGCGGCTCGCCGGCAGGATCGCCGTACTCGCCTGGCGCACCCGGGAGTCCGAACGCGCCTGCGGCTCCGGCCCGCGCGCCGACCACGCCGCCGACGCCGGCGCGATCGGCGCCCTGCTCGCCGCCGACGACGACCACCTCGCCGAGATCGCCGGCAACGACCGCATCCCCGTCGCCCTGCTCGCCCACGCCGACGGCGAACGGCTGCGCGAGGGGGCGGCGGCCGGCCCGGTCGACATCCGGCTCGCCGCGCCCGGCAACCCGCTGCACGGCGTCGTCTCCCAGGACCAGCCGCAGCGCATCGACACCCTCACCGACTTCACCTCGCGCGGGATCGGCGTGCCCGGCGTGGTCAAGCCCGACCTGGCCGCGCCCGGCGAGACCATCTGGTCCGCCAAGGCCGGCAGCGGCGGCGGGGGCCAGCGCGAGGACGGCACCTCGATGGCCACCCCGCACGTCGCCGGCCTCGTCGCCCTCGTCCGCGCCGCCCACCCCGACTGGACGGTCGAACAGCTCAAGGCCGCGCTGATGAACACCGCCGGCGACACCTGGCTCGGCGACGGTGGCACCGGCCCGGTCTACGGCCCCGAGCGCACCGGCGCCGGGCGGGCCCGGGTCGACGCCGCCGTCCGTACCCCCGCCGTCGCCTACGCGGCGGGTGAGGGCGCCGTCCAGGGCAGCGTCGGCGTCTCGTTCGGAGTGGTGGCGGTCGGCGGGGCGCCCGGCGCAGCCCGCCAGGTGGAGGGCCGCGAGGTCGAGGTCCGCAACCTCTCCGGCAACGCGGTGACCTACCGCACCGGCTACGCGGCCGCCACCGAACTGCCCGGCGCCCACTACGAGATCACCCCCGAGCGGATCGAGGTCCCGGCCGGCGGCACCGCCCGCGTCCGGGTCACCCTGGCCGTCCCCGGGCGGCTCGGCCGCACCCCCGATCCGACCATCGCCACCCTCCAGGGCGGCCAGGCCCGCAGCTACCGGGGCGAACTCTCCGGCCGGCTGCTGCTCACCCCCGAGTCCGACGCCGCCCTGCCCGGGCTGCGGGTCCCCGTCTTCGCCGCCCCCCGGCCCGCCTCCGACCTCAACGCGGCCGCGCCGATCCGCACCACCCGCTCCGGCGCGCTCGTCACCCTCGGCGGCCCCCGGGCCCCCGGTGACCAGCCCGGCCTGCTCAGCGCGTTCGCCCTCGGCGGCGAAGGCGCCCGCTGGCCCGACTGCCCGCCCGGCAGCGGCGCCGCCGTCGGCCCCGGCGCGGGCATCGTCCCCGAGGAGAGCACCGAACCGCAGGCCCCGCAGGACGTCTGCGTCGAACGCCCCGGTGACCGGGGCGCCAACCTGCGCGCCGTCGGAGCCGCCTCCGACGCGCCCGCCGTCGACGACGGGCAGGGCATGCTCTACCTCGCCGCGCAGGTCTGGGCCCCCGCCACCACCCCGGTCGGCGTCTTCGCCGTCCGGGCCTCTCTCGACACCGACGGGGACGGCGCCACGGACGTCTTCGTCAAGGCCGACCGCCAGCGCGGCAGCGACGTCCTGGTCGCCCGCACGGTGGACGCCCGCACGGGCGCCGAGCTGGACGTCCAGCCGCTCAACGCCCGCTGGGGCGACACCGACACCGAACTGCTCGACAGTGACGTGCTGGTGCTGCCGGTCCGGCTGAGCGCCCTCCCGGGCGTGAAGGCCGGCCACAGCACCGTTCGCTACGGTCTCTGGACCGGCAGCGCCACCTCCGGCAAGCCCGACCCGGCCGAGGCCTTCTCCGCCATCGGCCTGCGCGGCACCCGGCCCACCCTCACCATCGACGTCCTCCACCCCGCCGTCGACGTCCGCACCGGCCTCGGCGGCCCCGCCGCGGTGGCGGCGCCGTTGCCCCCGGGCGCCGTCCTCGACGTCCGCAAAGTCGACGGGGACACGTCGCGCCTGCTGCTCCTGCACCACTTCAACCGCGACGGCCGGCGGGGCCAGATCCTGACCCTGCCCTGACGCCCGCCCCCGCCCACGGAGCCGCCGCCCCCGCGAGGGGTGGCGGCTCCCTGTGTGCCCCGCCCCTCGCGGGGCGGCCGGCTCACCGCGACTTCCGGCTCCGCGTTCCTCCGGTGGCCTCCACCCCTGCGGCTAGTGCTGCCCGGCCGCCGTGCGGCGGACACGGCGTGGCGTCCGGGTGGGGCGGTGGCGGAGGCGGCCGAAGACGGCGGTGAGGGTGGTGACGGCGGCGGAGGCGAGGGCGACGGTAAGGCCCTCGGTGAGGCCCGGCGGGCGGAAGGAACAGGTGATCCGGTCGGCGCCCGGCCCGAGCGGGACGCCGATCATGCCCAGGACGGACCGCGGCGCCGCGTAGGGGCCGCCGCCGGCCGAGCAGGTCCAGCCGGTGGTGGCCGGGGCGGAGAGCAGCGCGGTGCCGGTACTGCCCTGGGGAAGGGCGGCGGTGAGGGTGTGTCCGCCCGCGGTGACCCGTGTGGCACCGGTGGCGGTGAGCCGGGTGACGGCGGCGTCCAGGGCGCCGGGCCGCAGGCAGCCGATCGGCCGGGCCGGGACCTGGGTGACGGTGTCCGCGCGCAGCACCACCCGGACGACGCCGTCGGCCGGCACCGGCCCCAGCAGATGGATCGGCACGGCTGTGGTCGGCTGCTCGCCGTCGCTGCGGTAGGTGGTGCCGAGGCCGCTCACCGTGCCGTTGAACCAGACCCCGTGGAAGTACGCGGTGCCGCCCGGGGTACAGGCCACCGTGAACGCGGTGCCGTCCGAGCCGGCCGGGGTGGCGGGGACGGACCAGCCGCTGCTGCCGTGAGCGGCCGGTGCCGGGCCGCCGGCCGGGACGGGCCCGGGCGCTTCGTACACCCGGCCGCCGAGCAGCGACTCCTGCCGGGACCAGACCGAGGAGGTGTCGGTCGCCGCCCCCGGCGGCAGGACGGTGACCAGCGGGGGAGCGGCGGCCCGGCCGACGGTGAAGCCGTCCGGCGGGGGCCCGTCGGCGAGGTGGGTGCGGACGGCGAACAGGGCCTGCCCGACCGGGTCGGTGACGCTCTCGGTCTGCCGCCCGCCGGCCGTCCAGCCCGCGCCGAGGTCGTGCAGCAGCAGTGCGGTGACGGTGGGCAGGTAGCCGCTGGAATAGCCGCCGCCCTGGCCGTCGAGCAGCAGCGGGTCGTTCGGGGTGAAGGCGTGCGGGCCGGGGTCGGTGCGGGCGCGCGGCCAGTCGGCGGACTGTCGCATGGCCGCGTACCCGGCCCGGACGGGCGCCCCGGAGGCGGTGCCGGGGGCCGGGGTGCCCAGCGCGTCGTACGAGGACCAGACCGCGCCGCCGAGCACCGCGCAACCCAGCACCGCCGTGGCCACGGCCCCCGCCCGCCGGTCGGTGTGCCGGCGGTCCAGTGTCCGGAGCGCGGCGAGCAGGACGGCGCCGCCCACCGTCAGCAGCACCCAGGTGGACGCCTGCACCGAGCGCAGGCCCGCGGCGACGGCGGCCACCACCAGCACCACCGCGGCCCCGCCGAGCAGGGCCGGGGTGTCCGGCCGGTGCGCCAGCGAGACCCAGCCGGCCAGCACCAGCAGGCCGCTGAGCACGAAGGCCACCCGGTAGGGGCCGCCGGCCGGGATCGCCAGGCCGTGCCAGACCAGGACGGTGGGCGTCCAGACGAAGCTGAGCACGACGAGCACCAGCAGCCCGCACCAGACGATCCGCTCGCGGGCCCGCACCCGCCGGTTGAACGGCAGCCCGGCCACCAGCAACAGGCCGAACAGGCCGACCGAGACGTCCGGGACCGGTGGGCCGCCGTCGGTGCCGGGCAGCAGCTGGGCCAGGTGCCCGCCGAGCCCGGACGGGCCGAGCGGCCGCACCGGTGACTCCGGCTGGGCCTCCTGCGCGGCCCGCACGGCGACGAACAGGACGGGCGCGGCGAGCAGCACCCCGGCGACGGCCATGGTGACGGCCCGGGCGGACATCCGGACGAGTGCCTTGAACGGCCGCCGGACGGCCAGCAGCCGGACCGCGAGCACCAGGCCGGCCGTGATGGTGGCCATCGCGGCGGTGTAGAGGTTCCCCGCCCAGGCGAGCGCGACGCAGAAGGTGCCGGCCACCCAGTGCCGCTCGCGCAGGCACCAGTCGCCGGCCAGGACGAGCAGCGGCAGCGAGACCAGGCCCCAGAGCCACATCGGGGCCGCCCCGCCGACGGTCGGCACCCAAGCACAGAGCCCGTAGCCGACGGCGGCGATCGCCCGCAGCCAGTGCGGCCCGGCGTGCAGCCGCCCCAGCGCGTACGTCATCAGGCCGGTGCCGAGCCCGATGCTGAGGAGCGCCACCAGGAACACCGCGAACTGGCCCTGGCTGCGCGGCAGCAGGACCGTGAGCCAGGAGAACGGGTTCATCAGGTAGGCGAAGAAGTCGGCGAGGAACGGCGCCCCGTACCCGCTGTTCCAGTTGAACAGCAGGTCGCCGGGGGAGCGTCCGTGGACGAGGTCCCACAGCTGGGCGTGGAACGGCACCGCCGTCTGCGCCGCCCCCGGCGGCCACGCTCCCCGAAAGGCTGCCGCGAGCGCGTACCCCGCCATGGCCGCACCCCCGGCCACCCCGCAGACCCGTGCCTCGCGCCACCGCGCGCCCATGGTGATTGCCCCGTTCTGCGAGGAATGCCGGACCGGCTGCCCGCGAGCATAAGCGCGCCCCCGGCGCGAGTGGTGTCTCACGCGCTCCCTCGTGGGAGGGACGCGCGGATGAACTCGGCCGAGTAGCCTGAGAACGCCCGTCAGGATGCCCGCCAGGGAGGAATCATGACCATCGATTCGTACCCGGACTGGCTCCGTCCCCCGGTCGAGGGGTACACCGCCGAGGACCTCGACCGGCTGCCGGATCTCCCGCCGCACACCGAGCTGCTCGACGGGAGCCTGATCTTCGCGAGTCCGCAGACGCTGTTCCACATGCGCACCCTTCGCCGGCTGGAGCGGGCGCTGGATGACGCCGTGCCGGAGGGGTGGGAGGTCTGGCGGGAGATGACGGTCAGACTGGACCGGCGGAACCGCCCGGAGCCGGACCTCGCGGTGGTCGACGCGCGGGCCGACACCGGCCCGCGGCAGACGTTCTCCGCCGCCGAGGATGTCCTGCTCGCCGTCGAGGTCGTCTCGGAGGAGTCCCGGGAGCGCGACCGCCAGGTCAAGCCGCGCAAGTACGCAGCTGCCGGCATCCCGCACTTCTGGCGGGTGGAGGGCGACGACGAGGGGCGTCCGGTCGTCCACACCTACGAGCTCGACCCGGCCACCATGTCCTACGGCCTGACCGGCATCCATCACAAGCAGCTGAAGCTCGAACGGCCGTTTCCGGTCGACATCGACCTCACCTGACCGTTCGTCCGGATAGTGGACACGAGGTGTCAGCCCCTGGGACGCCGGAGTAGGGTCCGAGCATGTCTCGCACCATTCGTCTCGCAGTTGTCCCCGGTGACGGAATCGGCCAGGAAGTGGTGGCCGAAGGCCTCAAGGTCCTCGGTGCCGCACTGCCCGCCGACGTGAAGCTGGAGACCACCGAGTACGACCTCGGCGCCCGGCGCTACCACCGCACCGGCGAGACGCTGCCGGACAGCGTGCTGGCGGAGCTGAAGACCCACGACGCGATCCTGCTCGGCGCCATCGGCGACCCGAGCGTGCCGTCGGGTGTGCTGGAGCGCGGGCTGCTGCTGAAGCTGCGGTTCGCCTTCGACCACCACATCAACCTGCGTCCGGGCCGGCTCTTCCCCGGCGTGAAGTCGCCGCTGGCCGGCGAGCCGAACATCGACTTCGTGGTCGTCCGCGAGGGCACCGAGGGCCCGTACGTCGGCAACGGCGGCACGCTGCGCACCGGGACCGAGCACGAGGTGGCCACCGAGGTCAGCCTCAACACCGCGTACGGCATCGAGCGGGTCGTCCGGGACGCCTACCGCCGGGCCCAGGCGCGTCCGCGCAAGAAGCTCACGCTCGTCCACAAGAACAACGTGCTGGTGCACGCCGGTCACCTGTGGACCCGGATCTTCGAGCAGGTCGGCCGGGAGTTCCCCGAGGTCACCACCGACTACCTGCACGTCGACGCGGCGACCATCTTCTTCGTCACCCAGCCCGAGCGGTTCGACGTGATCGTCACCGACAACCTGTTCGGCGACATCCTGACCGACCTGGCCGCCGCCGTCACCGGTGGCATCGGCCTGGCGGCCAGCGGCAACATCAACCCCAGCGGGGACTTCCCGTCGATGTTCGAGCCCGTGCACGGCTCGGCGCCGGACATCGCGGGCCAGGGCAAGGCCGACCCGACCGCCACCGTGCTCTCGGTCGCCATGCTGCTGGAGCACCTCGGCTTCGCCGCGGAGGCCGCCAAGGTCGAGGCCGCGGTCGCCGCGGACCTCGCCGAGCGCGCCGGCACCCGTACGACCTCCCAGGTCGGCGACGCGCTCGTCGCCCGAGTATCCGGCTAGCGGGCCGGAACCGACAAGCGGTGCTCCGGCTAGCGGGCCGGAACCGACAAGCGGTGCTCCGGCTAGCGGGCCGGAACCGACACCACGTGTTCCGGCTGATGGGCCGGACCGCATAACGACAGCTTGCAGCTCCCCAAGGAGCCCGCGACTGTTCGGCACGGCCCTCTGGATGCGAGTATCGACAGTGGGCCGTGCCGTCGTGCGTTCGTTCGCCGAAACGTTCACCCGACGGAGGCGGCCCGGACCAACCCCACGGTGAAGGACACACAGCCATGAGCACGCCCACCCAGGCGCCCATCACGTTCGACCTCAAGCCCTCCGCCCACCCGCTGTCCGACGCGGAGCGCGAGGCCCGGCTGACCAACCCCGGCTTCGGACGCATCTTCACCGACCACATGGTCACCATCCGCTGGACCGAGGGCCTGGGCTGGCACGATGCCCAGCTGGCGCCGTACGCGCCGCTGGAGATCGACCCGGCGAACATGACGCTCCACTACGGCCAGGCGATCTTCGAGGGCCTCAAGGCGTACCGCCAGGCCGACGGTTCGATCTCCACCTTCCGTCCGGAGGCCAACGCGGCCCGCTTCCAGGCCTCCGCCCGCCGTCTGGCGATGCCGGAGCTGCCGGTCGAGACCTTCGTCGAGGCGGTCGAGCTGCTGGTCCAGCAGGAGCAGGGCTGGGTCCCGAACGAGCCGGAGCAGAGCCTCTACCTTCGGCCGTTCATGTTCGCGACCGAGGTCGGCCTCGGCGTCCGCCCGGCCAACTCCTACCTCTTCATGATCATTGCCTCGCCGGCCGGCGCCTACTTCCCCGGTGGCGTCAAGCCGGTCTCGGTCTGGCTCTCCGAGGACTACGTCCGCGCCGCGCCGGGCGGCACCGGTGCCGCCAAGTGCGCCGGCAACTACGCCGCCTCCCTGGTCGCCCAGGCCGAGGCCGCCGCCAAGGGCTGCGACCAGGTCGTCTGGCTCGACGCCGCCGAGCACCGGTGGATCGAGGAGATGGGCGGCATGAACCTGTACTTCGTCTTCGGCGAGGGCAAGGACGCGAGGATCGTCACCCCCGAGCTCTCCGGCGCGCTGCTGCCGGGCATCACCCGCGACTCGCTGCTCCAGCTCGCCGCCGACCTCGGTTACGCGGTCGAGGAGCGGAAGATCTCCACCGAGGAGTGGCGCCAGGGCAACGCCGACGGCACCCTCACCGAGGTCTTCGCCTGCGGCACCGCCGCCGTCATCACCCCGGTCGGCTCGGTCAAGTCGGTCGGCGGCGACTGGACGGTCGGCACCGGCGAGCCCGGCCCGGTCACCATGGAGCTGCGCAGGACCCTGCTCGCGATCCAGGGCGGCCAGGCCCCCGACACCCACGGCTGGCTGCACAAGATCGTCTGATTCGGCAGCCCGTCCGGCCTGCGCCGTTTCGGATACCGAGACGGCCGGGCCGGACTCCGGACCGGTGTGCCAGACTGCGAACGTGTCCTCGCTTTCGCTGATTATTAGCAGCAGGCGCGCCGGTCCGCAGTGACCGCTTCCGCAGTACCCGATGCGGAGCGACCACCAGCGTCCAGACCCGCGCGCAGACCTCTCGCACCCGCGAGGGGTCTTTTGTTTTGCCCCCGGACCGGCCGGAGCCCCCACAAAGGGCCGAGGGACACCGGGTGCGCGCGGGATGCTGGACAGTGGAGCCGGGTCCCCGAAACCGGCAGAGCACTACCGACTCGATACAAGGAGTCCCCATGGCCGAGGCCAGCCGTACCGACGACAGCTTCCACGTCTTCGACACCACCCTGCGCGACGGCGCGCAGCGGGAGGGCATCAACCTCACGGTGGCCGACAAGCTGGCCATCGCCCGGCACCTGGACGAGTTCGGCGTCGGCTTCATCGAGGGCGGCTGGCCGGGAGCCAACCCGCGCGACACCGAGTTCTTCGCCCGGGCCGCCGCCGAACTGGACCTCCGGCACGCCCGGCTGGTCGCGTTCGGCGCCACCCGCCGGGCCGGCGGCAAGGCGGCCGAGGACCCTCAGCTGGCCGCCCTGGTCACCTCGGGCGCGCCGGTCGTCACCCTGGTCGCCAAGGCCCACGACCGGCACGTCGAACTGGCGCTGCGCACCACCCTGGACGAGAACCTGGAGATGGTCCGGGACAGCGTGGCCTACCTGCGCTCCCAGGGCCGCCGGGTCTTCATCGACTGCGAGCACTTCTTCGACGGCTACAAGGCCAACCGCGCGTACGCCCTCGCGGTGGTCCGCGCGGCCCACGAGGCCGGCGCCGACGTGGTGGTGCTCTGCGACACCAACGGCGGGATGCTCCCGGCCGGTGTCCGCGACATCGTCGCCGACGTCCTCGCCGCGACCGGGGCCCGGCTCGGCATCCACGCCCAGGACGACACCGGCTGCGCGGTGGCCAACACCCTGGCCGCGGTGGACGCCGGCGCCACCCACGTCCAGTGCACCGCCAACGGCTACGGCGAGCGGGTCGGCAACGCCAACCTGTTCCCGGTGGTCGGCGCGCTGGAGATCAAGTACGACCGCCGGGTGCTGCCGGCCGGCAGCCTGGCCGAGATGACCCGGATCTCGCACGCCATCGCCGAGGTGGTCAACCTGACCCCCTCCACCCACCAGCCCTACGTCGGCTTCTCCGCCTTCGCCCACAAGGCCGGCCTGCACGCCTCCGCGATCAAGGTCGACCCGGACCTCTACCAGCACATCGACCCGGAGACGGTCGGCAACACCATGCGGATGCTGGTCTCCGACATGGCGGGCCGCGCCTCGGTCGAGCTGAAGGGCAAGGAGCTGGGCTACGACCTCTCCACCGACCGGGACCTGGCCGGCCGGGTGGTCGCCAGGGTCAAGGAGCAGGAGAACCTCGGCTACACCTACGAGTCCGCTGACGCCTCCTTCGAGCTGCTGCTCCGCGACGAGGTCCGCGGCAGCCGCGAGCGCTTCTACAGCCTGGAGTCCTGGCGGACCATCAGCGAGCAGGGCCCGAACGGATTTGCGGGCAACGAGGCGACCGTCAAGCTCTGGGCCAAGGGCGAGCGCCGGATCGCCACCGGCGAGGGCAACGGCCCGGTCGACGCGCTGGACAAGGCGCTGCGCACCGCGCTGGAGCGGATCTACCCGCAGCTGGCCAAGCTGGAGCTGGTGGACTACAAGGTCCGCATCCTGGAGGGCCAGCACGGCACCGGCTCCAAGACCCGGGTGCTGATCGAGTCCACCGACGGCACCGCCAGCTGGTCCACCGTCGGGGTGGCCGACAACGTGGTCGCCGCCTCCTGGCTGGCCCTGGAGGACGCGTACACCTACGGTCTGATCCGCGCGGGCCTGGAGCCCACCGAGTAGCGGGCGCCACGCGCCGACGGGTACCACGCGGCAATGGGCACGACGCGGCAACGGACGCACGCCCACGGCCCACGGACTCCCCCCGGGGGGTCCGTGGGCCGCCGCCACTCGCGCGCCCGCCTCCGTGGTGCTCGGGCTCGGCGCGTGTGCCCTCCTACCGCAGGCGGGCGAGGAGGGCGTGTTCGACGAGGGTGATGAGGGCGCTCTTGGCGCTGTCGCGCCGTCGGGCGTCCAGGGTGACGACGGGGGTGTCGGGTCCGAGTTGGAGGGCCTCGCGGACCTCGTCGCCGGTGTGGGGCTGGTGTCCGTCGAAGCCGTTGAGGGCGACGACGAAGGGCAGTCCGCTGTTCTCGAAGTAGTCGAGGGC
>NZ_JBVJCO010000028.1:0-139554 GCF_055588525.1 Kitasatospora sp. NPDC041988 | reverse complement strand
ACGACACCGCCGGGCAGGACGAGGCGGGCACCGGACAGGGCGGTGCCCCGCGGCGGCGCCGCTGATTGAATCCGCGCGGTCACGCGGTCACCTCCAAGGAGAGCAGATCCCAGGCGAGCAGGCCCGCGCCCAGGGAAGCGGCGGTGTCTTTGAGCATGGCGGGTACGACCTCGGGGGGCATCTGGAAGGTCAGCCGCTCGCCGACGGCCGCGCGCAGGGGCGTGAAGAGGGTGTCGCCGGCCTCGGCGAGGCCGCCGCCGACGATCACCGTGGACGGGTCGAGCAGGCTCTGGGCGAGCACGATGCCGTCGGCGAGGGCGTCCACCGCGTGCTGCCAGACCGCGACCGCGCGCTCGTCCCCGGCGTCCACCGCGACGGCGCAGGATGCCGCGTCGGCGTCGGGGTCCCCGCTGGCCTCGGCCCAGGCGCGGGAGACGGCGGAGGCGGAGGCGAGGGTCTCCAGGCAGCCCCGGGCGCCGCAGCCGCACTGCGGTCCGCCCGGCCGGACGACGACGTGGCCGATCTCGCCGCCGTAGCCGTGGGCGCCGGCCTCGATCCGGCCGTCGATGCCGATGGCGCCGGCGATGCCGGTGCCCAGCGCGATGAACAGGAAGCGTCCGACGCCCCGGCCGGCGCCGAGGCGGCCCTCGGCGAGACCGCCGGACCGTACGTCGTGGCCGAGGGCGACCGGCATCGCGACACCGCCCGGACCGGCCAGCCGCTCGCCCAGCAGCTTGCGCAGCGGCAGGTCCCGCCAGCCGAGGTTGGCGGAGAAGACCGCGATGCCGTTCTTCTCGTCGATCGTCCCCGGGACGGCGACGCCCGCCGCCAGCGGGGCGGCGCCGAAGCGGCTGCGGCCTTCGTCCGCCAGGTCGGCGGCGAAGTCGAGGATGGCGGCGACGACGGCGTCCGTGCCGTGCTCCCGCCCGGTCGGTCGGCGTGCTTCGAACAGCACGGAGCCGTCCTGGGCGAGCAGCGCGGCCTTCATGCCGGTGCCGCCTACATCGAGTGCGATGACGTGCTTCACGGAGGACAGTTTCCCTTGACTGGGTCGGAGAGGTCTAGTCCAGTTGTCGGATTGGTCTGGTCCAAAGTAGGTGAGCTTTGTCGCAGAACCATGTGGTGTGCGGCACTTTGCGCGCGCCGTCGTGGGCTCCCGGCGGTCCGGCCCCGGGCCGGATCCGGGCGGGTTCGCGCCTGGTCCGCCTCGATTCATTGCGCATCGTGCAACGACCTCCGCACTTCGATAACTACCCGGCGGGTACGGCCCGGAGGTCTGGACCACTGTGCAGGGCTTTTGGCAGTGTGGCGCTCCCACCTGTCGGATTCCACCCGTCCGGCTGCTTTCTTCTTCACCCTCGAAGGCGGTACCCGCGTTGAACAGGCGCGCCCAGGCCCCCACCCGGCTGCTCGGCACCGCGCTGGCCGGAGCGCTGCTGCTCACCGGCTGCAGCGGCCAGGACGACAAGACGGTCACCCTCAAGCTGGTGGCGGCCGACTACGGCGAGGACGCGGCGACCAGCTCCAGGCAGTACTGGGACGACGTCGCGCGCCGCTTCGAGACCGGCAACCCGGGCATCAAGGTGGACGTCGAGGTGGTCGGCTGGACCGACATCGGCAAGCGGGTCAACGACCTGGTGGGCAGCGGCAAGTCCCCCGACCTGGTGCAGACCGGCGGCTTCGCCGACCAGGTCGCCGCGAACCGGCTCTACCCCTCCGCGGACGTGCTCTCGCTGGACACCCAGGCCAACATGATGGAGTCGTTCAACCACGCCGGGCAGGTGCTCGGCACCCAGTACGGCATCCCCTTCGTCTCCTCCTCGCGGGTGCTCTTCTACAACAAGGCGATCTTCCGGCAGGCCGGGATCACCCAGCCGCCGGCCACCTGGAACGAGCTGAAGCAGGCCGCCGAGAAGATCAAGGCCAAGGTGCCCGGGGTCACGCCGTACGGGCTGCCGCTCGGGCCCGAGGAGGCGCCGGCCGAGTCGATGCTCTGGACGCTGAGCGGCGGCGGCAGCCTCTCCGACGACGTCGGCAACTACACCATCGACAGCACCCAGAACCAGGCGACCTTCAGCTGGCTGAAGACCAATCTGGTGGACGCCAGGCTGACGTACCCCGAGCCGGGCAAGATGAACCGGACGCCGGTGTTCACCGACTTCACGGCGGGCAAGGTCGCGATGCTGAACGGGCACCCGACGCTGCTGCGGATGGCCGCCAACGCGAAGATCGACTTCGGGACGGCGCCGATCCCCAGGAAGGACGGCCTGGCCAGGACCGGCAGCCTCGGGGTGGCCGACTGGATGATGGCGTTCAAGGCCAACGGCCACAAGAACGAGATCCGCAAGTTCCTGAGCTTCGTCTACGCGAAGGACAACCAGCTCAAGTTCGACGAGACGTACAACCTGTTGCCGGTCACCCAGGACGCCTTCACGGAGATGACCGCGGACGGCAAGCACGAGGACCTGAAGCAGTTCGCGTCCGGGCTGACCAACGCCAGCTTCTACCCCTTCGGGGACCCGGCCTGGGTCGAGGTCAGCAACCGGATCAAGGCGGGGATCGGCGGGGCCGTGACCGGCGACGCCAAGCCGGTGCTGGAGGGGCTGCAGGACGCCGCGGTCAAGGAGGCCGCCCGGGTCCGGAAGTGAACCCGGGGGCCGCCGGGGTACCGCGTCAGAGGGTGATCGCGTAGGCCTTGCGCAGGGTCTCGTGGACCGTCCAGGTGGTGCGGTCGCCGGCGCGCAGGACGGCGCAGTCGCCCGGGCCGACGTGCAGGGTCGGGCCGCCCTCGATCTCGATGGTGGCCCGGCCGCTCAGCACCACGAACAGCTCGTCCGCCTCGACGTCGGTGACCACGCCCGGGGTGATCTGCCAGATGCCGCGGAGCTGGCGGCCGTCGGGGGACTCGGAGAGCACGCGGCCGGAGACCTCGGGGGTGCCGGAGACGATCTGGGCCTGGTCCAGCGGGTCGGGGTCGAGGTCGGCGGTGGGGATGTGCAGCGCGAAACTTTCGGTCATGGACCGACGCTAGTGGGGAAGCGGGCGTCGTGCGGGGCGCAGAGTGTGTCGGGTGCGCGGGGGAGAATGACACTCCGTAGCGGTGGGCGGAGGTGGAGCGTGGGCGAGCTGAGCGAGCGCGACCTGGCGGTGCTGGAGCTCGAAGGGCGCCAGTGGCGGACGGCGGGGGCCAAGGAACGGGCCGTCCGGGAGGAGCTGGGGCTCTCCGGCACGCGGTACTACCAGCTGCTGAACGCGTTGCTGGACCGGCCCGAGGCGCTGGCGCACGCGCCGGTCCTGGTGAACCGGCTGCGGCGGGTGCGGGAGGCCCGGCGGGGGGCCCGGTAGCCGGGGGTGCTTCCGCGGGCGCGGGTGGGTATGGGTCCCGGCATGGGGCTTGAGGAGAGTTTGCTGCTGAGGACCGACGCCGGACGCCAGGGCCTGGAGGCGGTCCTCGCCTCGCCGCGCGACGCGGTGGTGGCGCTGGACTTCGACGGGACGCTGGCGCCGATCGTGGCCGATCCCAGCCGGGCGCGCGCGCACCCCGGGGTGGTGGGGGCGCTGCGCGGGCTGGCCCCCAGGGTGGGCGCGACGGTGGTGGTCACCGGCCGTCCGGCCGGACTGGCGGTCGAGTACGGCGGGTTCGACGGGATCGACGGTGTGGTGGTGCTGGGGCACTACGGGGCCGAGCGCTGGGAGGGCGGCGTGGTGACGGCGCCGCCGGTGCACCCGGGGGTGGACGCGGTGCGGGCGGTGCTGGACGGGGCGCTGGCGCGGGCCGGCGCGCCGGCGGGGACGTGGGTGGAGGACAAGGGGCGCTCGCTGGCGGTGCACACGCGGCGGACGGAGGCGCCGGAGGAGGCGCTGGAGCTGCTGCGCGCGCCGGTGGAGGCCCTGGCCGCGGAGCACGGGCTGGTGGTGGAACCGGGCCGGCTGGTGCTGGAGCTGCGGCCGCCCGGGGTCGACAAGGGGGCCGCGCTGACCGGGTTCCTGCGGGAGCGGGGCGCGCGGTCGGTGCTGTACGCGGGGGACGACCTGGGGGATGTGGCGGCCTTCGCGGCGGTGGAGAAGCTGCGCGCGGAGGGCGTGGCCGGGCTGCTGGTGTGCAGCGGCGCGGTGGGGGACGCCCCGGTGAGGGAACTCGCCGACCGGGCCGACCTCGTGGTCGAGGGCCCGGCCGGCGTGGTGGAGCTGCTGGAGCGGTTGGGGGCGGAGCTCGGCCGGCGGGGGTGATCAGCCGAGGGCGTCGAGCTGGTCGAGGAACCACTGCTGGGGCGGCAGCGCCGTCGCCGCGGCGGCGAGGCGCTTGGTGCGGTCGGTGCGTTCGCCGGCCGGCATGGTGAGCGCGGCGTGCAGGGCCTCGGCGGTGGCGACGACGTCGTACGGGTTGACGGTCAGGGCGTCGTCGGCCAGCTCGGCGTACGCGCCGGCCTCGCGGGAGAGGACGAGCGCGCACCCCTGGTCGGAGACCACGGGCACCTCCTTGGCGACCAGGTTCATGCCGTCGCGGATCGGGTTGACCAGGGCGACGTCGGCCAGCCGGTAGGCGGCCAGCGAGCGCGGGAAGTCGTCGTTGACGTGCAGGATCAGCGGCTGCCAGGTGGGCGTGGCGAACTCGGCGTTGATCTCGGCGGCGAGCTGCCGGACCCGGGCGGTGTACTCGCGGTACTCGGCGAGGTCGGTGCGGGACGGGTACGCGAAGGCGAGGTGGACGACGCGGTCCTGCCACTCGGGGTGGGTGTGCAGGAGGTGCCGGTAGGCCTGGAAGCCGCGGACGATGTTCTTGCTCAGCTCGGTGCGGTCGACCCGGACGACGGTGCGGCGGTCGCCGACGGCCTCGCGCAGGGTGGCGAGGCGCTCGTCGACGTCCGGGCGGTGGGAGCGCTCGCGCAGGAAGTCGGCGTCGGCGCCGAGGGCGTGGACGCCCAGCCGGGTCGTGCGGCCCCGGAGGGTGACGGTGAGCTCGGTGCGGTCGACGGTGGCACCGAGGAGCTGCTCGCAGCAGTCGGCGAAGGCCAGGGCCCAGCGGCGGGTGAGGAAGCCGGCCCGGTCGGCGCCGAGGATGCCGGTGAGGACGGCCTCGGCGACGTCGTCGGGCAGCAGCCGGAAGTACTCGGGCGGGGCCCAGGGGGTGTGCGAGAAGTGGCCGATCCGCAGGTCGGGCCGAGCGGCACGGAGCAGGGCCGGGGTCAGTGAGAGGTGGTAGTCCTGCACCAGGACGGCCGCTTCCGGGGCGGCTTCGGCGGCGAGGGCGTCGGCGAAGGCGGTGTTGTAGGCCGTGTAGGCCTGCCATTCGGTGCGGAAGCCGGCGTCGAAGGAGGGGGCGGTGGGGGTGGCGTAGAGCAGGTGGTGGACGAACCAGAGGGTCGAGTTGGCCACGCCGTTGTAGGCGCGGGCGAAGGTCTCCGGGTCTATGTCCAGCATGCGGACGGCCTGTCCGCCGACGTCGTGGCCGGCCCGGTCGAGGCGGCCGTCCGGTGCCTCCCGGGCGGCCCGGCGGTCGGCGTCGCCCAGAGCCGCGCAGACCCAGACGGCGTTGGGGTCGTCGATGGCGGAGAGCCCGGAGACCAGGCCGCCTCCTCCTCTCCGGAGGGTCAGCGTGCCGTCGTCCGCGGTGCTGAACGACACCGGTCCCCGGTTGGAGGCCACCAGGACGGGGGCGGTGCCGGTCGGATTCGAACGTTCGGTCGTGAGATCGCCCATGACTGGTTGGTTGCCGGGGGTCTGCGGACCCAAACCCTTCAGTGCCGGGTGGCGTACTCGGGGACGGTGTGCATCGGAGGGCGTTCGAGGGCGGTGACCGGGTGGGTGTGGGCGGTGAACGCGCGGGTTTCCGGGTCGCGGGTGAACTGGGTGAGCAGCGGGTGCACCAGGTCGGCGGAGGCCTTGAGCCGGTGGGTGCGGTCGAGCCGTTCCAGTGCCGTGCGGTAGATGGTGGCGGCCATCCGGCCGAGCGCCTGGCCGTCCTGGTGGCGGTGGTGGCGGACGCCGACGTCCACCTGGGCGAGGGCGTCCAGGCCGGCGGTCTCCAGGGCGTCGACCAGCAGGCCGAGTTCGACGCCGTAACCGGTGGGGAACGGGAGGCGTTCGAGCAGGGAGCGGCGGGCCGCGTACTCGCCGCCGAGGGGCTGGACGAAACCGGCGAGTTCCGGCCAGTGCAGGTTGAGCAGCGGGCGGGCGACCAGCTCGGTGACCCGGCCGCCGCCGGCCGGCACCACGGCTCCGTCGGTCTCCAGCGGCCTGTCGTACATGGCCTTGACCAGCTGGATCTCCGGCTCGGTGAGCAGTGGGCCGATGATGCCGGAGACGAACGCCGGGTCGAACTCGCGCAGGTCGGCGTCGACGAAGCAGACGATCTCCCCGCTGGTGACCAGCAGCGAGCGCCAGAGCACCTCGCCCTTGCCGGGGGCGGCCGGCAGCCGGGGGAGGATGTCGTCGCGGTGGACCACCCGGGCGCCGGCCTCGGCGGCCGCGGCGGCGGTGCGGTCGGCGGAGCCGGAGTCGATCACGACCAGTTCGTCGACCAGTGGCAGGCGTTCCATCAGCTCGCGGCGGATGGTGCGGACGATGTCGCCGACGGTGGCCTCCTCGTCCAGGGCGGGCAGGACGACGCTGACGGTGCCCGCGCGGCCGGCGGCCCGCTTGGCGTCCAGCAGGGTGCGCACCGGACGGTCGGCCGCGCTCCACGAGCGGCGGCGCAGCCAGGACGCCGCCTGCGGGAGGAGCTCGGGTGTCGGGTCGGCGGGCACGGGTCTCTCCTCGGCGGGATCGGTCGGGACGGGCTGGGTCGGGCTGGGTCGGGATCGGGCGGGTCGGGACTGGCTGGGACGGGTCATCTCGCGTGGCGGACGGTCCCGTTCAGGGTTGACGCCTTCGGATACAGTCTTCGTACAGCGGTCGGACCTTCGCACGCCGGGGTCACCGTTGAGCAAGACCAACAACTTCACAGAGCTCATCCAGAGGGACTGAGGGAACGGCCCGTTGACGTCCCGGCAACCTTCTCGCGCGGCCGTCACGGGCCCCGGCGGGACAGGTGCCAATTCCGGCCTGTGGCGCGACCGCGCCACGGGGAAGATGAGGAGAGAGGCCTCCGCCATCATGGCTATCACTGCGACTCGCGTTTCCGGCGCTGCACCCGTAACCGTTGACCTCGGCCCCGCCGCCGCGCTGTCCTGTCGCGAGTGCGGCTCCCGGTTCCCGCTCGGTCCGAGCTTCGCCTGCCTGGAGTGCTTCGGGCCGCTGGAGATCGCGTACGACTTCGGCAGTGAGGCCGCGGAGGAGCTGCGCAAGCGGATCGAGGCCGGTCCGGCGTCGATCTGGCGGTACGCGCCGCTGCTGCCCGTGCCGGCCGATGTGGCCGGGAAGCCCAACCTGAACCCCGGCTGGACCCCGCTGGTGAAGGCGGACAACCTGGGCCGCGAGCTCGGGTTCACCGCCCAGCTGCACATCAAGGACGACTCCGGCAACCCGACCCACTCGTTCAAGGACCGCGTGGTCGCCTGTGCGATCGAGGCGGCGCGGGCGTTCGGTTTCACCACGCTCTCCTGCTCCTCGACCGGCAACCTGGCCGGTGCGGTGGGCGCCGCGGCCGCCCGGGCCGGTTTCAAGTCCTGCGTGTTCATCCCGCACGACCTGGAGCAGGGCAAGGTCGTGATGGCCGGTGTCTACGGCGGTGAGCTGGTCGGCATCGAGGGCAACTACGACGATGTGAACCGCTTCTGCTCGGAGCTGATCGGCGACCCGGCCGGCGAGGGCTGGGGCTTCGTCAACGTCAACCTGCGCCCGTACTACGGCGAGGGCTCCAAGACGCTGGCGTACGAGATCTGCGAGCAGCTGGGCTGGCGCCTGCCGGAGCAGATCGTGATCCCGATCGCTTCGGGTTCGCAGCTGACCAAGATCGACAAGGGCCTGCAGGAGCTGGTCAGGCTCGGTCTGGTCGAGGACCGGCCGTACCGGATCTTCGGTGCCCAGGCGGCGGGCTGCTCGCCGGTGTCGGCGGCCTACAAGGCCGGCAGCGACGTGATCCGCCCGGTCAAGCCGGACACCATCGCCAAGTCGCTGGCGATCGGCAACCCGGCCGACGGCCCGTACGTGCTGGACATCGCCCGCCGCACCGGCGGCGCCGTCGAGGACGTGACGGACGCCGAGGTGGTGGCCGCGATCAAGCTGCTGGCCCGGACCGAGGGCATCTTCGCCGAGACCGCGGGCGGGGTGACCGTCGGAGTACTGAAGAAGCTGGTCGAGACCGGGCAGCTGGACCCGGCCAAGGAGACCGTCGCGATCAACACCGGCGACGGCCTGAAGACGCTGGACGCCGTCTCCGACGCCGGGATGACCGCCGTCATCCGCCCGACGCTGGCCTCGTTCCGCGACGCCGGTCTCGCGTCCGCCTGACCCCTCCACCCCGCCGCAAGGAGAAGCCCCCATGAGCGCCAACGTCCGCATCCCGACCATCCTGCGCACCTACACCGGCGGCGCCGCCGAGGTGGCCGCCGAGGGTTCCACCCTCGGCGAGGTCATCGCCGACCTGGAGAAGAACCACGCCGGGATCGCCGCCCGGATCCTGGACGACACCGGCAAGCTGCGCCGTTTCGTGAACGTCTACGTCAATGACGACGACGTGCGGTTCGCGGAGGGCCTGGCGACCGGGATCGCGGACGGCGCGAGTGTTTCGATCATTCCCGCGGTGGCCGGCGGCTGCTGAGCCGCGCCACTGACGGACGGCCGTCCGGGTGTACGGAATTTCGTACACCCGGACGGCCGTCGCATTTCCCGGAGCGCTTCCTGGAGTGCTTCCGGGCGTTCCCGGGCGTTCCCGGGGAGTTCCCGGACGCTTCCGGTGCTGCTTTGCAGGCCGCCTGCCCGGTCGTTTTCCCCGGCCGTCGCCGCGCGCCGCATTCCGGCGGGAATATTTACCGGGCCAGTCGGAGTAGAGTGTCGCTCGGCCGGGAAGAGGGCCTCCCCTCCCCCTCACCCCGGTCGTCGCCCCCCTGTCGCGCCCGTACCGCCGGTGTCTGTCCGGCCGCTGAGACCGGCGCCGGGCCCGCGGCCGTGAAACATGTCAGGCCGATGTCAGAATTCTTGAGGGCATTTGGGTAATTCGTCCGCTATGTCCGGCGTGAAATGTGAAGTTCCTGAGCTTTTGGTCCGTCCTGTCCCCTGACGGGCCGGGGGAATTCCCGGTGGCTGGCCCTGTTGCAGAGGGCGTCGATCCGGATACATTCAGCCGCGGTCGACGCAATCGCCCCTTCATCGGACACCGTCCGATGGTCTCGGCGGGGGATTGTGGCGTGCACGGCTGCGCCCAGGGGGGGTTCCCCGGGCCGGCCTCAAACCAGACCCGGGCCCGCGACCTGCGGGCGCGTGAAGGGCCAGCACAGCACTAGGGGAGTTCGGAATGGCTCAGGGCACCGTCAAGTGGTTCAACGCGGAGAAGGGCTACGGCTTCATCGCGGTCGACGGTGGTGCGGACGTCTTCGTCCACTACAGCGCGATCCAGATGGACGGCTACCGCACCCTTGAGGAGGGCCAGCGGGTCGAGTTCGAGATCTCTCAGGGGCAGAAGGGCCCGCAGGCGGACATGGTCCGCGCGGCGGTCTGACCTTTCCGGCACCCAGGAGTTCGGCTCGGCCCATCGGCTGGTGCACCTCTTGCTTCGCCACGGGCCCGTGCGACACGCGTCGCACGGGCCCGTCGCCGTGTCCGGGGAGTGGCCGGTACGGCTCGCGGGTTGCCCATTGGGCTTGCACTCGCCCACCCAGAGTGCTAATCATTGGCGTTAGCACTCACAGCGTGAGAGTGACAGCGGACCGGGTCGGTGAGGCCCCCGGGAGCGGTAGGGGAAAGGACCCCCGCACACCAGGGCCGTCCGTCGCGGGCACCCCTTGGTCCGAGCAGTCGACCGTGTCCCGGAGGACCACTTCTGATGGCCAAGATCATCGCCTTTGATGAGGAAGCTCGCCGCGGCCTTGAGCGTGGCATGAACCAGCTCGCCGACGCAGTGAAGGTCACGCTCGGCCCCAAGGGTCGCAACGTCGTGCTGGAGAAGAAGTGGGGCGCCCCCACGATCACCAACGACGGTGTCTCCATCGCCAAGGAGATCGAGCTCGAGGACCCGTACGAGAAGATCGGTGCGGAGCTCGTCAAGGAGGTCGCCAAGAAGACGGACGACGTCGCGGGTGACGGCACCACCACCGCCACTGTGCTCGCCCAGGCGCTCGTCCGCGAGGGTCTGCGCAACGTCGCCGCCGGCGCCAACCCGATGGCCCTCAAGCGCGGTATCGAGAAGGCCGTCGCCGCCGTCTCGGACCAGCTGCTGGCCCAGGCCAAGGACGTGGAGACCAAGGAGCAGATCGCCTCCACCGCCTCCATCTCGGCCGCCGACACCCAGATCGGCGAGCTCATCGCCGAGGCCATGGACAAGGTCGGCAAGGAAGGCGTCATCACCGTCGAGGAGAGCAACACCTTCGGTCTGGAGCTCGAGCTCACCGAGGGCATGCGCTTCGACAAGGGCTACATCTCCGCCTACTTCGCCACCGACCTGGAGCGCATGGAGGCGACGTTCGAGGACCCGTACATCCTCATCGCCAACTCCAAGATCGGCTCGGTCAAGGACCTGCTCCCGCTGCTGGAGAAGGTCATGCAGAGCGGCAAGCCGCTCGTCATCATCGCCGAGGACGTCGAGGGCGAGGCCCTGTCGACCCTGGTCGTGAACAAGATCCGCGGCACCTTCAAGTCCGTCGCCGTCAAGGCCCCGGGCTTCGGCGACCGCCGCAAGGCCATGCTCGGCGACATCGCCATCCTCACCGGTGGCACCGTGATCTCCGAGGAGGTCGGCCTCAAGCTGGAGAACGCCGGCGTCGACCTGCTGGGCACCGCCCGCAAGGTGGTCATCACCAAGGACGAGACCACCATCGTCGACGGTGGCGGCGACAGCGACCAGGTCGCCGGCCGCGTGAACCAGATCCGCGCCGAGATCGAGAACAGCGACTCGGACTACGACCGCGAGAAGCTCCAGGAGCGCCTCGCCAAGCTGGCCGGCGGCGTGGCCGTCATCAAGGCCGGCGCGGCCACCGAGGTGGAGCTCAAGGAGCGCAAGCACCGCATCGAGGACGCCGTCCGCAACGCCAAGGCCGCCGTCGAGGAGGGCATCGTCGCCGGTGGTGGCGTCGCGCTGCTGCAGGCCGGTGTCGCGTTCGACAAGCTGGAGCTCGAGGGCGACGAGGCCACCGGTGCCAACATCGTCCGCGTGGCGCTGGAGGCCCCGATCAAGCAGATCGCGACCAACGCCGGCCTTGAGGGCGGCGTCGTGGTGGAGAAGGTGCGCAACCTCCCCGCCGGTCACGGCCTGAACGCGGCCACCAACACGTACGTCGACCTGATCGCCGAGGGCATCATCGACCCGGCCAAGGTCACCCGTTCCGCGCTGCAGAACGCCGCCTCCATCGCGGCGCTCTTCCTCACCACCGAGGCCGTCATCGCCGACAAGCCGGAGAAGGCCGCCGCGGCCGCCGGCGGCGGCATGCCGGGCGGTGACATGGACTTCTGATCCTCCGGGGTCGGTCGGTTCCTGATCGTACGGGCGGTTCCCCTCGGGGAGCCGCCCGTGCGGCGTTCTTCGGGACGTTCTTCGGGGCGGGCGCTCTTCGGGACGGACGCTCTTTGGGACAATGGACGGATGGCTTCCTCCGACGACATCGAGACCGCCCTGCACAACGCGCGGGCGCTGATCCTGGCCGACCTGACCGCGAAGGACGTGGCGGACGCCGCCGTGGTGTCGCTGGTCGAGACGGCCGTGACCCACCGCCGCTGGTGGCTGGAGCAGTGGCCGGACGGCACCGAGTACGTGCTCGGGCTGGTCGCCCAGGACGTCCAGGACGCGCTGCTGGAGGCCTACGGCCGCTGGCCGCTCTGCGCCTCCTGTGCGGCCGACGGGGACCCGCACGCGCTCGGCGTCGAACCCGAGCTGGGCCCGGACCCGCACTGGGTCTGCGGCAAGGAGGGCATGGTCGTGGCGCCCGTCGGGCACCTGTCCTAGCCCTCCGGCTCCTGGCCCTCCAGTGCGGCGAGTTCGGCGGCCAGGTTGGCGCGGGCCGGGGTGTCGAAGCGCGCGTGGGCGGTGGGGGTGCGGTAGAGCGCGGGCAGTGCGAGCAGTTGGCGCAGGACCGCCGCCCGGCCGGCCCGGAAGTCCGGTTCGGGGACGAAGGCGTACTCCTCCCGGACGGCGGCCGCGTACACCGCGTACGCCTCGGGGGTGGCACCCAGGACGGCCAGGTCCGCGTCGCAGAGCACCTCGCCGTCGCGGTCGCCGGGCTCCGGGTGGTGGGTGACGGTGAGCCGGACCAGCCGGGCCACCTCGGCGGTCCGCTGCTCGGGGAGGCCGGCCTCGGTGAGTGCCCGGACGGCGAGCGTGGCGCTGCGCTCCTCGTTCTCGGAGCGGTCGGGGCGGTAGACGGCGTCGTGGAACCAGACGGCGAGGCGGACGGTGTCCGGGGCCTCGGCGTGCGCGGCCAGCGCGTCCACCTGGTGCAGCATCGCCCGCAGGTGGTCGGTGGTGTGGTAGCGGCGCTGCGGCTCGGCCCAGCGGCGCAGCAGGTCGCGCCCGTACGGTTCGGGGTCGGCGCTCGCGCCGCAGCGGCGCAGCAGGGCGGTCCAGGCGGTGAGCAGGTCGTCCGTCGGCATGGGAGCCATTGTGGTGGCCCGGCTCGCCGGGGGTTCGGCGGGGGGCTTCCACTGGACCTATATGTAGTTTGACGATATATGTAGTTCCATGACCGAACGCTCCATGCAGGAGCCCACGCTGCTTCTGCTCACCGCACTGGCCGACGCTCCCAGACATGGCTACGCGCTGATCCAGGAGGTCGCCGCGATCTCCGGCGGCCGGGTCGCGATGCGCACCGGCACGCTCTACGGCGCCCTCGACCGGCTGCTCCAGCAGGGCCTGATCGAGGTCGCGGCCGAGGAGGTGGTGGACGGCCGGGCCCGGCGCACGTACGCGCTGACCGTCGCCGGCCGGACCGCCCTCGCCACCGAGGCGGAACGGCTGCGCGCCGTCGCCACCGAGGCGGAACGCCGCCTCTCCGGGTTTCGCCCGAGGGTCAGGGGGACCTTCGCATGACCATGAACACACCGACCGTCGCGATGAAGGCGGCGCTCCAGTTCTACCCGGCACGCTACCGCCGTGAGCGCGGGGACGAACTCGCCGCCGTCTTCTCCGACACCACGGCCGAGGCCGGGAAGCCCGCCGTCGTCCGGGAGGCGCTCGACCTCGCCGCGTACGGCCTGCGGGTGCGCACCCGGCTGACCGCCTTCTCGACCGGCGGGCGGCTGCTGGCGCTGGCCGCGCCGCTGATCGCCGGGGCGGTCGCGGGGGCCGGGCTGTACCCGTGGGTCAGCGACCCGGACCAGCTCGCCTGGCGGTTCGAGCACACCTCGTCGGTGGTCACGCTGGTGGCCGCCTTCGCGCAGCCGGTGGCGTCGCTGCTGCTGGCCCTCGCCGCGCTGCTGGGGCGGTGGACGGAGGCGCGGGTGATCTCGGTGGCGGTGATGGCTGCCGGACTGCTCGGCATGAAGGAAGCCCTCGTGGTGGACCGGATCGACGCCTGGTGGGTCCTGGCCGTCGCCTCTTCGGCGATGCCGTTCATGCTCTCCGGCCTGTTGGTGATCGCGGCGCCGCGGGAGCTGCTGGGCGAGCCGACCTGGCGGACCCGCGCCCTGGTGCTGGCGTCGGTGGTCGGCGGATGGCTGGTGCTCGCCGCCCAGGGCGGCTTCGACTCCCACTACATGCTGAACGGCCCGCGCTCCGCCGTGCTGGTGGTCGTCCCGCTGCTCCTGGTGCTGACGGCGCTGCGCGGCTGGCTGGTGCCGGCGGCGATCGGGCTCGCGGTGCTGCCGCTGACCGTCACCTTCGGCATGTTCACCCTCTGGCAGACGACCGGCGGTCTCTGGCGGCTGCTGCCGATCTCCGCCGTGGCGGTGGCGCTGATGGCGGCGCCGCTGATGATCGGGCGCCGGGGCTGGTCCGGTGGCGCCGGCAGCTTCGCCTGACCGGACGGCCGCCCGCCCGCCCGGTGGAAGGCCCGACGGACTGCCCGGCGGAACGGTCGCAGGGGGGCTCGCCGCCGCCGGGCGGATGTGGCAGGCTTCGCATATGTCTAGACCAATTTTCGAAGTCATCGCGCTGACGCCCCAGGACGCCCAGGCCGCCGAGTCGGGCGGCGCCGACCGGCTCGAACTGGTCACGGACATGGCCGCCGACGGGCTCGCCCCGTCGGCCGAGGACTTCGCCGGGATCCGCGCCGCCGTGGACCTCCCACTGCGCGTCATGCTGCGCATCCGGGACGGCTTCACGCCCGGCGACCTGGACGAGCTGCGCGCCCGCGCCGCCGCGCTCCGCGCCGAGGGGGCGGACGAGTTCGTCTTCGGCTTCCTGGATGCCGACGGGGCCGTCGACCTGGCCGCCACCGCGGCCGTCGCCGAGGCGGTGGCCGGCTGCCGCTGGACCTTCCACCGGGCGATCGACCACAGCGTCGACCGGGCCGCCCTCCGCGCGGCCGTCGGCGCACTGCCCGGGCTGGACACCTTCCTCACCTCCGGCGCGGCCGGCGGAGTGGACGCCGGCCGGGAGGTGCTCGCGGCCGAGCGGGCCAGGGCCGGCGAGCCCGGGTACGGCCAGCAGATCCTGATCGGCGGCGGGCTGCGGGCCGAACACCTGCCGGGCCTGCGGGCGGCCGGCTTCGACGCCTTCCACGTCGGCGGTGCGGTCCGCGCCGACGGGTGGCAGTCGCCGGTGGACGCGGGCAAGGTCGCCGAGTGGCGTGCCCTGATCGATGGCTGAGCGTGGAAGCGCCGACGGCTGAGCGATCGGCGGCCGTCGGCTCGGTGGGAAGGGGACCGGCCGATGCCGGTCCCCTTCCCTTTCTCCTCGGGTGCTGCCGGGCTCAGCCCAGTTGCTCAGTCCAGCTGCTCGGGCAGCGGCTCGGCGTGCAGCACGGCCAGCCCGGAGACGGCACGGGTGAGCGCCACGTACAGGCGGCGCAGGCCGGTCCGCTCGTCCGGCTCGCCGGCGACCACGGCGGCCGGCTCGTCCAGCACCACGTAGTCGTACTCCAGGCCCTTGGCCAGCGAGGCCGGGACGAGGGTCAGCCGGGCCTCGGCGCTGGTCTCGGCGCCGGGGGAGAGGTAGGGCAGGCCGGCCGCGTCGAGCGCCTCGGCGAGCAGCGGGATGCGCGCGTCGGCGGCGATCAGACCGGTCGAGCCCTCGTGCTCCAGTGCCCGGTGGCAGGCCTCGACGACCGCCTTCTCCAGCCCGTCGTCCGGGACGCGGGTGATCGTCAGTGAGCCGGGCGCCTCGCGGACCGAGGTCGCCGGGGCCAGGCCGGGGGCGATCGCGGGCAGCAGCCGGGAGGCGTAGGCGATGACCTCCTCGGGAACGCGGAACCCCTTGGTCAACTCCTCGATGTGGGCGGCCGGTTTGCCCAGGTGGTGCAGGGCGTCCGGCCAACTCGCCGTCGCCCAGGGGGTGGTGCCCTGGGCGAGGTCGCCGAGGACGGTCGCCGAGCCGGTGGTGCAGCGGCGGCCCACCGCGCGGTACTGCATCGGCGAGAGGTCCTGCGCCTCGTCCAGCACCACGTGCCCGAGCGAGGCCGTGCGGTGGACCAGGTCCGCGGTCTCGTCCACCAGGACGGCATCGGCCTGTGTCCAGCGGGCGGTCCTCACCGAGCGGCCGGGCTTGGGCCAGAGCACCGCCTGCTGCTCCTCGGGGCTGAGGACGCCCTCCGCGCACGCGGCCAGGAACTCCGGGTCGGAGAGCAGCCGCAGTACCAGCTTGGCGGGGTCGACCAGCGGCCAGCACTCCTTGACCACGGCCTTGACCGCGGCGTTGCGGGCCACCGCGTCCTGCACCCGGTCGTCCGGGGCCTCGCCGCCCTGCTCCATCTTCAGCAGCACGGCGTGTGCGATCCGCTGCGGCAGGGCGTCCCGGGCGGCGCCGTAGCGGATCTCGCGGCCCTTCAACTCCTCGATGATCTCGACCAGTTCGTACACCGGAACGCGCCAGCGCCGGGAGCCGCGGACCACCACGCAGGGCTCCGTGGGCAGCGTGATGCCGGCCCGCACCGCCCGGCGCAGCACCTCGGCCATCCGGGCGTCGCCCTTCAGCCGGGCCGCCTCGGCGGTGTCCTCGCCCCTCACCTCGACGTGCGCGACCAGCTGCTGGACGGTCGCCTGCGCCACGTCCAGCTCGCCGAGGGCGGGCAGCACCTGCTCGATGTAGGAGAGGAAGGCGTTGTTCGGCCCGATCACCAGGGTGCCGGTCCGGGCGAGCCGCTCGCGGTGCGCGTACAGCAGGTACGCCACGCGGTGCAGGCCGACGGCGGTCTTCCCGGTGCCGGGGGCGCCCTGGACGCAGACGGTGCCGGTGATGTCGGCGCGGACGATCTCGTCCTGCTCGGGCTGGATGGTGGCGACGATGTCGCGCATCGGGCCGACGCGGGGCTTCTCGATCTCGGCGGCGAGCAGCGCGGAGGCGGAGTCCGACTCGGCCGGGTCGCAAAGGTGCTCGTCCTCGTACGCGGTGAGCTCGCCGCCGGTGTAGCCGAAGCGCCGGCGGCGGTCGACGTCCATCGGCTCGGTCCGGCTGGCCCGGTAGAACGGCTGGGAGACCGGCGCGCGCCAGTCGATCACCATCGGGTCGCCGCCGGCGTCGTGGACGTGCCGGCGGCCGATGTAGAAGTTCTCCCCGCCGGAGCCCTCGGAGAGTTCCTCGCTGATCGCGTGCAGGTAGTCGAGGCGGCCGAAGAAGAGCGGGGTGTGCGAGAGGTCGGCCAGGGCGGCGATCCGGGCCTCGATCTGGTTCTGCAGCACGACGGCGGTGACCCAGGTGCCGGTCACGTCGCGGATGTCCAGCGACTCGACGTCCTCCCGCATGGCGCGCAGGGCGGCCCGGGAGGCGGCCAGGTGGTCGCGTTCGCGCTGGAGGGGGTCGGTGGTGGGGGTGGCGGGCACAGCGAACCTTCCCGGCTGCCCCGGAGACGGGCGCAGCGGATCGTTGGAGCTCACGGTGGACACAGCCGACCGGTTGCCGTGCGGTCGGCGCCTCCCCCGGCTGCCTGCGGGACTCAGCAGGTACCACGGTTCGGGAGGGGGCAGACGGACGATCCTAGACTGCCTTGGCCCCCGGTGCTATTCAGCCGGCGCCGTGCTGCTTCAGATCGGCGTACCTGACCACCTGGAAGGCCAGCACGCCCAGCCCGGCGAACTCGGCCAGCGAGGCGGCGGTCAGCCACCCCGGGTTCCCGTCGTGCCCCCAGAACAGGACGATCGCGGCGGCCGAGGAGAGGCAGAACACCAGCAGGTCGGCCGCCAGTTGCAGGTACTTGCGGCTGGTCCGCCGCTCGTCGGTCCGGTGCGCGACCTCCCAGCCGAACACCGTGCTCTCGCCCGGGAGGAGTGCGGTGAGGCGGGGGGCCAGCTCGCCGCGGATGTACCGGCCGATCGAGGAGATCTTGTGGTCGTTGACGAGGTACGTCCAGCCGAGCAGGAACGTGACCGGGGGCAGCAGCAGGAGCCGTTCCGGGTGCCCGCCCGACTGCAGGGTCGCCGCCAAGACGGCGGCCAGCGACGCGAGCGTGGCGTAGATGAGATTGTCCCGGAACCCGATCCGCTGCTTCTGCTCGTCCTTGATGGACGTGTACTCCGCGAGCAGCACCTGCACGGCGACGCTCTGCTCCTGAGGTGACACCGGCCCTCCCCCTGTGACGTCGACGGACGGCCATCTTGCCCGACGCGGCACGGGCCGGTCCAGGTCGGAAGGCCGCCGCCGAAGGTCGCGGACTCGTCCCGACGGTCGTACCGGATCGCTAACATGACGCCATGTCAGGATGGGCGGACTACCGTGCGCGGGTGGCGAGGAAGCGGGTTGCCGGTTACATCCCGCCGACCTTCTACACCACGGAGATCGACAGCGAAGAGCAGACCGAAGTGGCGAAGAAGTCGTACGCGTGGCTTGTCGACCAGTTGGCCGCGTGCGCGCCGCGGACCTATCTGGTCGACGGTGTGGCCGGCAGCGGGAAGAGCACGCTCGTCACCCACATGGTGACCGACCTGCTCGACGCCGATGTGGCCTGCGTGCAGGTCAACCCGCGTACCCTGGCGCACGGCTTCAAACACCTCGGCGAGCCCGAGAAGTTCGCCAGGGCGCTGTCCCCAGGTGTTGACGTGCCCCTCTGGAAATCCAAGTTCAAACATCGCAAGGGCGTCTTCCTGATCGACGCCGTCAACGAACTGGAACGCGAGCTCGGCCCGGAAGAGATGCGCTTCGTCCGCCTCCTGCTGGACGGTTCGCACCCCTTCCCGGTCCTGGCGACGACGCGGACCGAGCCGGACCGACTGGGGTCGGCTGACCTGCGTTCCATCAAGCGGCTCTCGATCGCCCCGCTGACCGCGGAGGAGTCCGGCGGCTATCTGCAGGCCCGCGGGCTCGAATCCGACTCGGCCCTGAAGGAGATCCGGGCCGCAGGTCTGGACGGCGCCATCTGGAACCCCCTGCTGCTGTCGTTGCTGGCCGGACTGTTGCAGGCCAAGGCCGTGAACCGGTCGACCCCGATGCCCCGGTCGCGGGCGGAGCTGCTCCGCCTGACCGTCCACCGGAGCCCGGACGGCAAGCACACCGACCCCGCAGCGGACCGCCTCAGGGGGCAGGGGCTGCACCTTGAGTCCGTGCTCTGCGCCGCGGCGCTGGTGGTGGCGGGCAAGGAGGGCGAGAGCGGCTTCCGGCGCAACGACCTCAGGGCCGTCCTCGACCGGGTCTGGGACGACCGGGCCGGGCTGGACGAACTCATCGAAGAGTTCCTGAACACGCAGATGGTGGCGGCCGAGACCACCGAGCACCACCAGGAACGGTCCTACCGGCTGCTCCACCAGTCGATCGTCGACTTCGGGCTGGCCCTGGGGTGGCAGAACAGCGACCTCCCGCCGCTCGCTTTCGACCTCGACCAGTGCGTCGGCGACTGGCTGGGCCTCCAGGAGGACACCGAGCAGGCGACTGAGGCCGTGCTGGCGCGCCGGGGCGACCTGCGGCCCAGCGTGCTGCTCGACGTCGTGATCGCCAACCGCGGCCGGCTCTCCGACGAGTCGCGCGGGAAGCTCTGGCGAGCCATCGGCGAACACTTCTGCGGGGACCGCAGACACCGGGACGACCTGGCGAGGTCGCTCGGGCGGGTGCCCTTCCACGTTGTCAAGGAAGGGATGGAGTGCGGGCTGCTGGAGGAGCTGAGGAACAAGGACCCGCTGATGGTTCGCGGCGTTCTCGAAGCCCTGCGGAACGAAACGCTGACACCGGACCACCTCCGGCAGTTACGCCGGCGCAAACTGCGATGGGAGAAGGAGAAGCGCGAGGCGCGGGCCGAGGCCAATGTCGAGGGCGAACCCTCCGACGACCTGGTGGCCGCGCGTCTCGTGGGTCTGGCCAAGTACCCGTCGCCCGTCAACCGGGCCAAGACCGCTCTGTGGTTGGCCCGTAACCGCCCCGTCGAGGCGGTGGTACCCCTGGCGGCCGCGCTGGGTGCGGATCCCGTGCCGGCGGTTCGGGGCGCCGCTGCGAAGGCGCTCGGCCTGATCGGGGACCTGTCGGTGGTGCCGGCCCTGGAGGCGGTCGCGAGGTGCGATGCCGACCCCGGGGTGCGGGTGTACGCAGCCGAAACACTGGGGCGGCTGGGGGAACGGTCGGCGGTCGCGGTGCTGTGCGCGGCGGTGAAATCCGCTGCTGACCCCGGGGTACGGGGGGACGCGGCCACCGCGCTGGGCCGGTTGGGGGAACGGTCGGCGGTCGCGGTGCTGTGCACGGCGGTGAAGTCCGATTCCGACGCCGGGGTGCGAGGAACTGCCGCATTTGCCCTGGGGCGGCTGGGGGACCGGTCCGCAACTGCGGTGCTGAGTGCGGCCCTGGAGTCCGAAACCGACACCTGGGTCCGTGGCGCGGCGGCCAACGCCTTGGGCCGGCTCGGGGACGTCGCGGCTGTTGCCGGGCTGCGCAGGGTCATCGAGGACACGGCCGAGACCTTCATCACCCGGGGCTCCGCCGTATGGGCCCTCAGCGCGCTCGTGACCGAGCCCCAGCCCTGGCTCATCCCCTTCGCCGAGGCCGTTCGCAGCTACCGGGGGCCCGACCTGTCGCTGCGGAAGTTTCGCGGGACGATCGTCAACCTGCTCGCCCGGCAGGCGGCGCACGAGGAGGTCCGGTCTTGGCTCAACCGGGTTGCCCGGACCGATTCCGACCCGCTGAATCGGACGGCGGCCGTCGGAGGCCTGGCCCGGGCCAACATCATCAGCAGCGAGCTGATCCGGTTCCTGATCGACCCGGAAGTGCCCCGGAGCGACGGGCGCAAGCGCGACACCGACAACGGCGTACTCGGCAGTGCTGGGGCCGCCGTGCTTGGGATGTACGGCTACAACGAGAAGCTCGCCGACCACCTGCTGCCGTCCGTGGCCAGGCTGCTGACCGACCCGGCCACCTGGAACGACACCGTCAACGCGGTGCTCCTGCCGCTTGCCGAGCTGCCTTTGGACGTGTCACGGCGGATCGTCCGGGTGTTGGAGGAGGCGGTCGCCCAGAGCGGGGTCGATGACCTGTACCTCGAACGGCGGCTGGGGCCCTACCGGCAGATCAACGAATGGCGCCAGGCCGTCCACAGCGACATGAGACGGCTCCGCGAGAAACCCGAGGAGATCATGGCAAGTTTTCGGCCTGTGCCGCAGACGGCGAAGCCCGCGGACCCGTCCGGAGGGGAGTTCGACGTCGCGGTCATCACCGCGATCCCGGTGGAGACCGCGGCGTTGCTGGGGCAACTCAAGGAGCGGGGGATCGCGGCGGAGAGGCTGCAGAGGAAGGGCCGGTACTACAAGGCCTTCACCCTGCCGGGGAGCGAGGGGCCCATCCGGGTCGTCACCGCCCAGACCACCGACAAGGGCGGCCAGGCGGCGGCCGCCCTCACGAAGGACATGGCGGCCGAGTTCGGCTGCACGCTGGTGCTGCTGGTCGGCGTCGCCGGCGGATTCGCCGAGCGCGGCGTGCGGCTCTACGACGTCCTCTTCGGGAAGGTCGTCCACAACTACGACCCCGAGCGGGTCCAGGCCGACGGGGCGGGGAACCGCCAGCAGACCTACCGGACGGACGAGCAACTGGTCCGGCTGGTGCAGGACCTCCATGTGAGCGGCGACCTGGACGACGCGCTCGACGGCCACCGGCTGCACGTGAAGGACTACGCCAGCGGGGAGAAGGTGGTCGCCTGGGGCGATGCACCGCTGCGCCAGGCCATGCTCGCCATGTCCACCGACGTGTACGGCATGGAGACCGAGGCCCACGGGGCCCTGCACGCCGTGTTCGAGACGTACAAGGCGCAGACGTACGTCGGCGCGGGCATCATCAAGTGCATCAGCGACCTCGGGGACGAGGCCATGCGGGAGGACAAGGAGACCAAGCAGCGGCAGGCCGCCGACGTCGCGGCCCGGGTCGCCCTCGGCGTCCTCTCCCACTTCTACCGCCCCGTAGGGGAGGCGTAGGGGGAGGGCAGGGGCCTCCGTACACCCGGAGGACGACTTCCGGCCCGTCCGATACGGCCTTTGGGGTGATGTGCCCGGCCTGCCGCGAACCTACTGTTGAAGCATGAGCACCGTACACATCACGGCGCCGCGAGTGCCGAACCAGAAGTCCGCCCCCGCCCGCCCCGCGGGCGCCACCGCCATCGCGGCCACCGGCCCCGGCCGGCGCCGCAGCCCGCTGAAGACCGCCGTCCGCAACGTCGGCATCGCCCTCGACACCGCCGCGCGCGTGGTCTTCCTCGGGCGCGACGGCGTCAGGTACTGAGCGTTCCCGGGAGTTACAGCACGTCGTCCGCGTCGATGATGCGGTAGGCGTAGCCCTGCTCGGCCAGGAAGCGCTGGCGGTGGGCGGCGAAGTCCTGGTCGACGGTGTCGCGGGCCACCACCGAGTAGAAGTGCGCCGCATGGCCGTCCGCCTTCGGGCGCAGGACGCGGCCGAGGCGCTGGGCCTCCTCCTGGCGGGAGCCGAAGGTGCCGGAGACCTGGATGGCGACGGTCGCCTCCGGCAGGTCGATGGAGAAGTTGGCCACCTTGGAGACCACCAGGACGCTGATCTCCTTGGTGCGGAAGGCCTCGAACAGCTTCTCGCGCTGGGCGTTGCTGGTCTCGCCCTTGATCACCGGGGCGTCCAGGACCTCGCCGAGCTCGTCCAGCTGGTCGATGTACTGGCCGATGATCAGCGTCTGGTCCTTCTCGTGCTTCTTGACCAGCGCCTCCACCACCCGCCGCTTGGTGGCGGTGGTGGCGCAGAAGCGGTAGCGCTCCTCGGGCTCGGCCGTCGCGTAGGCGAGCCGCTCGGAGTCGGTGAGGGTGACCCGCACCTCGCAGCAGTCCGCGGGCGCGATGTAGCCCTGCGCCTCGATCTCCTTCCACGGGGCGTCGAAGCGCTTGGGGCCGATGAGCGAGAAGACGTCGCCCTCGCGGCCGTCCTCGCGGACCAGGGTGGCGGTCAGGCCGAGCCGGCGGCGGGCCTGCAGGTCGGCGGTGAACTTGAACACCGGCGCCGGCAGCAGGTGGACCTCGTCGTAGACCACCAGGCCCCAGTTGCGGGCGTCGAACAGCTCCAGGTGGGCGTAGACGCCCTTCCGCTTGGTCGTCATCACCTGGTAGGTGGCGATGGTGACCGGGCGGATCTCCTTCCTGGTGCCGCTGTACTCGCCGATCTCGTCCTCGGTCAGCGAGGTCCGCTTGACCAGCTCGTGCTTCCACTGCCGGGCCGAGACGGTGTTGGTGACCAGGATCAGCGTGGTCGACTTGGCCTCGGCCATCGCGGCCGCGCCGACCAGCGTCTTGCCGGCGCCACAGGGCAGCACCACGACGCCCGAGCCGCCGTGCCAGAAGCCCTCGACGGCCTGCGCCTGGTACGGGCGCAGCTGCCAGCCGTTCTGGTCCAGCTCGATCGGGTGCGCCTCGCCGTCCACGTAGCCGGCGAAGTCCTCGGCGGGCCAGCCGAGTTTGAGCAGCACCTGCTTGATCTGCCCGCGTTCGGACGGGTGGACGACGACGGTGTCGGGGTCCACCCGGGCGCCGACCAGGGGGGCGATCTTCTTGGAGCGCAGCACCTCCTCCAGCACCGGGCGGTCGGTGGTGGTGAGCACCAGGCCGTGGGTGGGGTGCTTGCTGAGCTTGAGCCGCCCGTAGCGCGCCATGGTGTCGGCCACGTCGACCAGGAGCGCGTGCGGCACGGGGTAGCGGGAGTACTTCACCAGGGCGTCGACCACCTGCTCGGCGTCGTGCCCGGCGGCGCGTGCGTTCCACAGCCCGAGCGGGGTCACCCGGTAGGTGTGCACGTGCTCGGGCGCGCGCTCCAGCTCGGCGAACGGCGCGATGGCGCGGCGGCAGTCGGAGGCCTTGGGGTGGTCGATCTCCAGGAGAAGAGTTTTGTCGCTCTGGACGATGAGCGGTCCGTCGTTCACGCGGGGAAGCCCTCCACTGGCTGACAGGTCTGTCGGGACGCAGACCCTCCAGTGTCGCGCATCCGGCGGGAAAGGCGGGAGGCCGCCCGGACGGGGGCTACTTCCACTCGAACACCTTGGCGGTGTTCTTGCCGTCGGCGTCGGACTCGAACTCGAACACGCCGGCGATGCCGTTCAGGCGGGAGAACTGCGGGGACGCGGTGGTGAAGTAGACCGAGCCGCGGTACGAGACGCCGCCGCCCTCGGTGAAGTGGCCGACGCCGCTGCCGTGCCAGGTGATGGTCTGGCCGTCGGCGGTCATGTCGACGCCCTGGCCCTCGCCGAACAGGGTGCCGTCGGCGTGCAGTTCCGACTCGTAGGTGGCGAACTCCGTGACCGGGGTGCCGAGGACCTCTCCGGTGCCCTGGAACGAGACCTCGACCACCGGGCCCTCGCCGCCGGCGAGAACCCGCCGGACGGTGTCCTGGCTCTGTATCTCCGCTATCTGATCGCCGAGCATCGTGACTCCTTCCGCAACCCCCCTCCCCTCCGGACTACGCCGCATCGCCGGACGCCGCAATCGGAGCGCGGTGACCGGTCCGGGCGTCGCTCGTTAGAGCAGGTCATGAACAAGTCGAAGCGCGCCCTCACCGCTCTCGCCCTCCTCGGTTCGGCCTTCGCCGCGACCGCCTCCTCCGCCGGTTCCGCGCACGCCCTCGCGGGCGTCGGCGAGGGCCCCGGCGGGTTGCTCGCCTCCCCCGCCTTCCTGATCGCCGACCTGGCCGGCGCCCCCGAGCTGCCGGTCGGCAAGGACCAGATCGGCACGCTGGCGGACAAGGCCGTCAAGGAGAAGGTCAAGGAGGCCCAGCAGGGCCACTGATCCTGCGGCTACTCGTCCAGTTCGGCCACGCCGGTGATCCGGTGCAGGGCGAAGGTGCGGAGCTCGTCGGCGTGGTGGTCGAAGGCGGTGACGTAACCGCCTTCGACCTTGACCGGATCGATGATCCGCTGGCTGGAGAGCCCTTCGGCGTTGAGGTAGCCGATCCACATCCGCTCGCCGAGCAGGACGGCCGTCTGCAGTGCGGCGAGGGTCTCGGCGGCCGGGGTGCGCGGGAGTTGGCGCGGGTCGGGGGCGGGCTCGCGGCGGACGGCCGTGGCGGCGCGGTCGCCGGCCCGGATGGCCTTGATCGCGGCGGCGAGCAGGGTGTCATCGGGCGTGGGCGGGCCGTCGGGGACGGGGACGGGGGCTGCGCGCGGCGGGGTGCGGTGGCTGTCCGGCCGGGTGATCAGCACGTCGCCCTCGGCGGACTCGGCCGCGGGCGCGTAGCCCATGCCGCGCAGGGCGGCGAGCAGCACGTCCGGCGCGGCCTGGGCAGCGAGCACGGTCGGGGCGAGCAGGCGCAGTCGCAGGTCGACGGAGCGGCGGTCGGCGAGCACCTCGTTCAGCAGTGCCGGGTCGTCGCAGCGCAGGTACGAGGAGGCGGCGCCGACCCGCAGGATGCCGTGCCGGCGGGCGACGTCGTCGATCAGGTAGCTGAGCGGCTGCGGGACGGGCGTGCGCGAGTGCTGTTCCAGGAAGGCCTGGAGGTCGGCGGCGGTGCGGCCGGCGTCGAGGGCGCGGCGGACGGACCCGGGGGTGAACCGGTAGACGGTGGCGCCACCCTTGGACTCGATGTCGGCGCAGAGCGCGAGCGCCTGGGC
Organism: Kitasatospora sp. NPDC041988; assembly: GCF_055588525.1. Lineage (NCBI taxonomy): Bacteria > Bacillati > Actinomycetota > Actinomycetes > Kitasatosporales > Streptomycetaceae > Kitasatospora > Kitasatospora sp. NPDC041988. The sequence goes on along the minus strand of NZ_JBVJCO010000028.1, from coordinate 114,364 downwards.
GAGCGGGGTGAGCAGCGGGCCGGGGGCGATCGCGGTGAGGTCCGGCTGGAGGATGACATGGTCCAGCGGCTGCGGCAGCAGCGGGGCCAGCACCTCGGCCGGGTCGGCCTCGGAGGTGAGCAGCGCGCGGGCGGGGGAGGCGAGGGCGCCCCGGCCGGTGATGCCGAGCAGTTCGGCCTCGGCGAGGGTCCAGGCCGTGAGGTCGTCGCGCAGGTCGCGGCCCTGGCCGGTGGCGGGGGCCTGGTTGGCGGGGGTCTGCCCGGTGGCGGGGGTCTGGCCGGCCGCCGGGCCGCCGCGCAGCGGGCGCTGCCAGTGCAGGGTGGGCAGCAGTTCGCCGGCGGTGGCCGAGGTGCCGGGCGGCAGTTCGGCGAGCAGCGCGAGGGCGCCGCGGCGGACGGACGGGGCGAGCGTGCGGTCCAGCTCGGGCCCGAGCGCGGCGCGCGCCTTGCCCTTGCCGTCCGGGGTGCCGGTGAGGGCGGCGACGCGGGTGGCGGTGAGCCAGCTCCCGGCCAGCAGCACCCAGCGGTCGGCGGTGTCCTGCTGGAGCCACCCGTCGTACGCCGGGGTGGGTGCCCAGCGCTCGTCGGCCTCGCCGTCGGGGGCCAGCAGGCCGGAGGTGTAGGCGAGTTCGAGCCAGAAGGCGGTCTGCTGCTCGGTGGTCTCCAGGGCCTGCGCGGTGCGCTTGAGGTCGCGGACGCCGAGGCCGCCGGCGCGCAGGGTGGGCGGCGGGTTGAGGCCCCACAGGTCGAGCAGCTCCTCGACGATCCGGACGGCGGTGTGGGCCTGTCCGGCGGCGGCCTTGTCCACAGCCTGTGGATCGCGCGGGGCGGCGGCCGGGGCCGGCTCCGGCTGGACGGGCTCGACCACGCGGTGGGTGCGGCCGCCGCGCAGGTGCAGGGCGAGCTCGCGGGGCAGGACGACGCTGCCGGGGCTGCTGGGCAGCAGCAGGCCGCGGGCCAGCAGCCACTCGACCGGGCTCTGCGCGTCCTCGGCGGTGACCGGGCGGGTGGCGTCCGGGACGGTGCCGGTGGGCGGGCCCCAGACCAGGCGGTCCAGCAGTCGCAGCGCCGGTTCGGGGGCGGTGGCGAGCAGGGTGTCGCAGCGGGCGCGGTCGCCGAGCAGCGCGCTGAGCGCGGCGACGGCGGTCACCGGGTCCGGGGTGGCGGGCTGCCCGGCGGAGGCGAGCAGCTGTTGGAGCCGGGCCGGGGACATGCCTGCGGTGGCGTCGGCCAGGGTCGGGCCGAGTCCGGTGCGGCCGGGGTTGGCGGCGGTGGGCGCGAGCGCCTCGCGGGCTGCGATGACCAGGCGCGGCCCGTTCTCCGGCCCCCAGAGCAGGGCGCGGTCGCGCAGGGTGGCGAACGCCCGGGGGAGGGCGGCGCCGACGGCGGACCGGTCGGCCGCGGTCAGCGGGGTGGCGCCCGGGTGCGGCTTGACCCGGGCCGGGCCGGTCAGCAGGGCCTTCACGGTGGCCGGGGAGGCGCCGTCCGGGGCGGCGGCCATCGCCTCGGCGACCTGCAGGGTGAAGCGGTCCAGCCGCTCCAGGGCGCGCAGCGCGGAGGCGCGGGAGGAGAGCCGGGCGGCGAGCTGGGTGAGGTCGCCGGGTACGGGGTTGAGCAGGTCGGGGCGGGACCGGAGCAGGGTGGCGAGGTCGTCGTCCGCGCGGCTGCGGAGCTCCTCGGCGAGGGTGCGGGGGCCGGTGGCCGCCTTGCCGGGGCGTTGGGGGCCCTGCTGTGTGGTCATTCGACCTAGGTTAGTCGCGAGGACGGACGGTGGGGACCGGTCGGCGTGGCCCCGGTTCGGGTGGGTACCGTCTGACCGGCGGCCCCACGACGGCCGCCGCGGTACGGGCGAGCGGGGTGTGGGGCGATGGCGGACGGCGAGTGGTGGCGCAAGCAGGGGCCGTGGAGCGGGCCGCCGGGGGGTGGCGCGGGCGCGGGGAGCGGCCCGGGCTCCGGCGACGAGGACAGCGTGTACACCGAGGGGGCGCCCGCGGTGCCGCCGCGGCCCTCCGCGCCGCCTGCCGGCCCCCCTGCCGACCGTCCCGCCGACCGGCCGCCCGCCGGGCGGAGGCCGGCGGCCGCGGACGATCCGGGCTCGCCCTGGGTGTCGCAGCCGATCGCGGACGCGGACGCCGATCCGGATGCCGTGCCGGCGCCGTTCACGGCCGTGAACGCGGGTGACTGGTCGCTCGTGTCGCTCGACTTCTCGGACGGCCCCGGCCCGGCGATCAAGCCGATCCCCGAGCAGCGGACCGCCGCCGAGGACACCCCTGGGGCCGTCCCCGCACAGACCCCGCCCGCCGAACCGGCCCCCGCGAAGGGCAGGGGAAGGAAGCGCGGGAAGGGTCGGGCGGCGCCCCCGCCGGAGGCCGCCGCGCCCGATGACGCCGCCAAGGCCGCCCCGAAGCCGTCCGCGATGGCAGGCCGCCGCCCCTCCCCGCTCCTGCTGCTCGCCGCGGTGACCCTGATCGGCGGCGCCCTCACCAGCCAGATCGTGGTGATGCTGGTCGGCTGGGGGCTCGGCTACCTGTCCGCCCAGCTGACCGACCTCACCCGCAAGGTCGGCATTCTCGGCATCCCGCTGATGACCATGAGCGGCACCACCCTCTGGTTCTGGGGCCGCGCCCAGGGCCGTTGGGGCGAGGCGCTCCAGCCGGGCCAGCAGGCCGGCCAGGTCGCCTGGTCGGCCGCGCCCGGCGTGCTGCGCGTGGCCGCCGTGCTGTCGGCGCTGTTCCTGCTGGCCGTGGCGCTGAAACGGCGTGCCCAGCCGGGGGGTTGAGCTGCGGGGCCGGTCCGTACGCGGTCGGGTGCCGCCCAGGGGTTCAGGCCGAGGCCGGCACCCACTGCGGGTCGCGGCCCGAGGCGGCCAGCGCGCGGTCGAGCGGCGAGGCGTCGGCGGGCACGGCCGCCGGGGCGGCGAACCCGTCGTACTGGCGGTAGACCTCGGCGAGCTCCTCGACCAGCTCAAGGGCCGTCCCCGCCAGGTCGTCCCCGACCTCGCTCGGCTGGCCGGTGGCGCGCGCGACGTCCCAGGTGTGCACCACCAGCTCCAGGACCAGCATCCGGGCGATGGCCGTCGCGGGCATGGAGGACCCGCCCAGGTCCAGGTCGCCATCCCAGACCGCCGGGTCGGCCCAGGCCGCGACCGCCCGCTCCAGCTGGGCGGCGTAGGCGTCGGCCCACTTCGGGTCGGTGGTGAAGTCGTGTTCGGTCAGGTCCTTCGGGAGCTCCTTGCGCAGGGCCCGGTGCTCCAGGCCGTGGGAGGTGTAGAGCACCCAGTGGTTGACCAGCGTCCGGGTGTCGAACCCGGTGCAGGGGGTGGGCCCGTCCAACTGTTCGGGGCGGACGCCGCGGGCGACGCGCGCGGCTTCCGTGGCGGCGCGAGCCATGAGGGGGTGGAGTGCATGACCGTTCATGGGCCGATCCTGGGTCGGGTGGCGCTGCCGGGTCTTGAAGAAACGCGACGGCTAGCCTGGCCGCATGAACGCTCCTGATCTCGGCCGCGGGGTGCTCCACCCCGGACGGGCGGCGGGCGTGGTCCACCTGGACCGGCTGGAGCCCGCCCCCGGGCTGGCGCGCCTGGTCGACTACTACTGGCTGGTGCGCTGGGACCGCCGCGGCCTGCCCGTCCACGAGCAGAAGGTGCTCTCCCACCCCAACGTCCACCTGGTCTTCGAGGCGCCGCGGGCCGCCGTCTACGGGGTCGACCGGTCGCTGTTCGTCCGCCGGCTGGAGGGGGCAGGGCACGTGCTGGGGGTCAGGTTCCGGCCGGGCGGGTTCCGCCTGCTCACCGGCCGTCCGGCGGCCGGGCTCGCGGACCGGTCGGTGCCGGCGGCCGGGATCTTCGGCCCCGGCACCGACCGGCTCAACGAGGAGGTGCTGTCCGGCGCCCCGGAGCCGGCCGCACTGGTGGACGCCTTCCTGCTCGCCCGGCTGCCCGGGCCCGACCCGGTGGCGGGCCGGCAGGCCGAGCTGGCCGCCGCGATGGTCGAGCGCATCACCGCCTCGCCGGACCTGCACCGGGTGGACGAGCTGGCCGGTGAGTTCGGCGTCACCGTCCGCCGGTTGCAGCGCCTCTTCGCCGAGTACGTCGGCGCCGCCCCCAAGTGGGTGCTGCGGCGCGCCCGGCTGCACGAGGCCGCCCAGCGTGCGGACGGGGGCGCGGACGTGGACTGGGCGGCGCTCGCCGCCGACCTCGGCTACGCCGACCAGGCGCACCTCACCCGTGACTTCACGGCGGCGGTGGGCCTGTCGCCGGCCCGTTACGCGGGCGGCTGACCGGTCGTGGTCCGGTCCCGCTCGGCCATCAGCGCGCGCAGGAGCCCCGGGAACGCCTCCTCGAACTCCTCCCGGCGCAGCGCGTTCATCCGCGAGGTGCCGACGTAGTACTGCCGGATGAGCCCGGCCTCGCGCAGCACGTGGAAGTGGTGGGTGGCGGTGGACTTGCCGACCGGCAGCTCGATCGTGCCGCAGGCGAGGTCCTCGGCGGCGGCGTACAGCTCGCCGACGATCAGGCGGCGCACCGGGTCGACCACGGCCTCCAGTACCTGCTGAAGGGTGATCTCCCGGATGTCCGGGTGGGGCGGGGTGCGGTCCTGCCGGCCGCCGCGCCGTGTTGTCGCCATCTCTCTCCGATCTCCGGGGGCTCGTCGTACGAGGTTGGGCAAAGTATGGCCCGCGCCAAAGTACGACATCTATCGAAGTTTGACAGCTGACGTACTTTCAGGTTCAGTGATCTGCGGCGGGCCGCGGTTCCCGGGCCGCCGTCAGCGATCGGAAGGGGTGGGCGCGATGGTCAGGATGGTGCGGTTCCACGAACTCGGCGGGCCGGAGGTGCTCCGGCTGGAGGATGCGGAGGTCGGCGCGCCCGGCCCCGGCGAGCTGCTGATCCGGGTGGACGCGATCGGCCTCAACCGGGCCGAGGTGCTGTTCCGCAGCGGCAACTACATCGAGCCGGTCCGGGAGTTCCCCGCCGGGCTCGGCAGCGAGGCCGCCGGTGTGGTCGAGGCCGTCGGCCCGGAGGTGACCGGCTTCGAGCCCGGCCAGGCGGTCAGCGTGGTGCCCGCGTTCTCGATGAACGACTACGGCGTCTACGCCGAGCGCGCGATCGTCCCCGCGGCCGCCGTGGTCCACCGCCCCGAGGGGCTCGACGCGGTCGCGGGCGCGGCGGTGTGGATGCCGTACCTGACCGCCTACGGCGCATTGGTCGAGGTCGGCGGCATGCGCGCCGGGGACACCGTCGTCCTCACCGCCGCCTCCAGCAGCGTCGGCCTGGCCGCGATCCAACTCGCCCATCGGGTGGGGGCGGTGCCCATCGCCACCACCCGGACGCAGGCCAAGCGGGACGCCCTGCTCAAGGCGGGCGCGGCCGCGGTGATCGTCACCGAGGAGGAGTCCGTCGTCGACCGCGTGCGCGAACTGACCGGGGGCCGGGGCGCCGAGTTCGTCTTCGACGCCGTGGCCGGCCGCGGCGTGCTCGACTTGGCCAAGGTGGTCGCCCCGGGTGGCACGCTGTTCCTTTACGGCGCGCTGAGCGGCGAGGTGACGCCGTACCCCGGCTTCGAACTCGGCATGCCGGCGCTGAACATGCGCACGTACACGCTGCACGAGCTCACCAGGGACCGCGAACGGCTGCGCCGGGCAGAGGCGTTCGTCGCCTCGGGGTTGCGCAGCGGCGCGTTCACGCCGGTCGTGGACCGCACCTTCGGCCTGGACGATATCGCCGACGCCCACCGGTACATGGAGGCGGGCAACCAGTTGGGCAAGATCGTGGTCGCCGTCGACCACTGAGGGTTCGAGGGGGATCATCCGGCCATGGTGACGACAGGGGCCGCCGCTCAAGCCCCCAGGAAGCGCTGCAACTCCGCCAGGACGTAGTTGGCGCCCGTGTAGCCGATGCCCTGGAACCAGAGCTGGTCGTCCACCTCGAAGGCGCGGTGCGCCTTCACCGCCCCGAGGGACTGCCAGGCGGGCATGGCCAGGACGGCGGCGGTGCCGGCCGGGTTGCCGTAGGTGGCGTGCACCAGCAGATCGCCGTCGGCCTTGGCGAGCTGGTCGACGGGGATCTCGATGTCGAACTGGTCGGTGTTCTGCGCGTCCGGCCGGCCGAGCTGGACGTCGGCCAGGACGGTGCCGAGGAAGTTCTGCTTGCAGTACAGCCGGATGCCGCCGCCCTCGACGAACCTCACCAGGCTGACCTTCCGGCCGGACGCCTTGGCGCCGGCGAGGGCCTGGATCACCTGGGAGACGTGTCGTTGGTAGGACGAGACGAACGCCGCCGCCGCCTCCTGGCGGCTGAGGGCCTGGGCGTGGACCTGGAAGTCGGCCTTCCAGGTGGCGCCGGTGGTCTGCGTCAGCACGGTGGGGGCGATCTCGCGGAGCTGGTCGTACCGGCCGCCGTCGCGCGTCTGGTTGGAGAGGATGAGGTCCGGCCGGAGGGCGCGGATCGTGGAGAGGTCCGGGTTGCCGATGTCGCCGACCCGGGTGATCCCGCTGAGCCGGGAGGTGGGCCAGTAGTCGGGCCACCCGGAGTCCAGGGGGGCCAGCGCCGCGCCGACCGGGGTGATGCCGAGGGTGAGCGCGGAGTCGAACTCGGCGGTGTCCAGGGTGACGACGCGCATCGGCGCGCCCGGTACGAGGACCGGGCCCGTCGCGGCGTTCACGGTGACGGCGGGGACCGGTGCCGGGGTGGGTGTGACGGTGACCGTCGCGGTGTCGGCGGGCGGGGTGGAGTGCCGCGTACTGCAGCCGGCGAGCGCGGCGGCGCCGAGCCCCGCGAGCAGGGTGCGGCGGGTGATCGGGGGCATCGGCGGTCCTCGGGTGAGGTGGGCACAAGGGCGCGGGCGCGTCGATTATGTCCGAATTGCCCGCTAGGCGTCCGCCTTCACCGCCCATGGCGCGCCCGGCACGACCAGCGGAGTGCCGGTCACCGGGTCCGGTACGACCACCGAGTCCAGCCCGAACACCTCCCGCACCAGCTCCGCCGTCACCACCTCGCCCGGCTCGCCCTGGGCGACGATCCGCCCGTCGCGCATGGCCACCAGGTGGTCCGCGTACCGGGCCGCCTGGTTGAGGTCGTGCAGCACGGCGACGACCGTCCGCCCGCGTTCGACGTTGAGCCGCCGGACCAGGTCCAGCACCTCCACCTGGTGGGCGATGTCCAGGAAGGTGGTCGGCTCGTCCAGCAGCAGGATGTCCGTCCCCTGGGCGAGCGCCATCGCGATCCAGGCCCGCTGCCGCTGGCCGCCCGACAGCTCGTCGACGGCCCGCTCGGCCAGCTCGGCCGTGGACGTCCGCTCCAGCGCCTCGGCCACCGCCCGCTCGTCCTCGGCCGACCACTGCTGCCACCAGCTCTGGTGCGGCTGCCGGCCGCGCGAGACCAGGTCGGCCACCGAGATGCCCTCGGGTGCGGTGGGTGACTGCGGCAGCAGCCCGATCCGCTGGGCGATCTTCTTGGTGGGGACGCGGGCCAGCTCGGAGCCGTCCAGCAGGACCGCGCCCCGCACCGGCTTCAGCAGCCGGCCGAGCGCGCGCAGCAGCGTCGACTTGCCACAGGCGTTCGGGCCGACGATCACCGTCACCTTGCCGTCCGGGACGACGAGGTCCAGCCCCTCGACGACCGTGCGCGCCTCGTAGGCGAGGGTCAGGCCCTGGGCCTCAAGACGGTGACCGGGCACCAGGGGAGCGGTCATCAGGAACCTCCACGGCGGGATCGAATCAGCAGCCACATCAGGTACGGCGCGCCGACCAGCCCGGTCACCACGCCTACCGGCAGTTCGGTGGGGGCGAGCAGCCGCCGGGCCAGCAGGTCGGCCAGGACGACGACCAGCGCGCCGGTCAGGGCCGAGCAGAGCAGCGGGATCTGCGCCGAGCGGGCCAGCCGCAGCGCGATCTGCGGCGCCATCAGGGCGACGAAGTCCACCGGGCCGGCCGCGCCCGCCGCGCAGGAGGCGAGCACGATGCCGAGCAGCGCCATGCCGAGCCGGATCCGGTCCAGTCGCAGGCCGAGGCCGACGGCGGTGGCGTCGTCGAAGGAGATCGATCGCTGCGCCCGCGCCGCCCAGAACGCGACCGGCACGGTGGCCAGCAGGACCCAGGCGAGCCAGCCGGCCTGGTCGTAGCCGGAGCCGTTGAGGCTGCCGGTCATCCAGACCTTCGCCGCCTGCGCCTGGAAGCCGTCGCCCTTGGTGAGGAACACCGAGGTGAGCGAGGAGAGCGCGACGCTGATGCCGATGCCGATCAGCACGAACCGCTGGGCGTGCAGGCCGCGCCGCCAGGCCAGCAGGTACACCAGCAGACCGGCCACCAGACCGCCGGCCACCGCCGCGTACGGCACCTGCCCGGCGGAGCCGACCACGCCGTACGCCATCAGGCCGACGACGGTGGCGGTGGCGCCCCAGGAGACGCCGACCACGTCGGGGCTGGCCAGCGGGTTGCGGGCGACGGTCTGGATCAGCGCGCCGGCCAGGCCGAGCGCGGTGCCGGTCAGCAGGCCGACGACCACCCGGGGCAGCCGGAACTCGCCGACCACCAGCTCGTTCGGGCTGGGCTGCCCGAGCACCACCTTCACCACCTCGCCGGGGGAGACGGTGGACTCGCCCAGGCAGAGCGAGGCGACCACGGTGGCGGCGAGCACCAGCAGCAGGCCGGTCGCGGCCAGGGCCGAGCGCCGGTGCAGCAGGAACGACGCGCGCCCGGCGCGCAGCACGGTGTACCCGCGCAAGGAGAGGGTGCTCACGCCGCGACCACCTTCCGCCGCCGGACCAGGGCGACCAGTACCGGCACCCCGACCAGCGCGGTCATCACCCCGGCGGGCACCTCGGACGGCGGGAAGAGCACCCGGCCGAGCGCGTCGGCGAGCAGCAGCAGCGCCGGGCCGAGCACGGCGGAGAAGGCGAGCACCCAGCGGTGGTCCGCGCCGGCCACCGCGCGGGCGGCGTGCGGGACGGCGAGGCCGACGAAGGCGATCGGGCCCGCCGCGGCCACCGCCGAGCCGGTCAGCACGGTGGCCCCGAGCGCACCGACCGCCCGGACCACGCCGGTCTTGGCACCGAGGCCCCTGGCGGTGTCGTCGCCGAGCGCCAGTGCGTCCAGCCCGCGCGCCACCGCGAACACCAGCACCGTGCCGACCAGCAGGAACGGCAGCAGCTGCCAGGCCACGTCGGCGGTGCGGCCGGAAAGCGAGCCGACGTGCCAGAACCGGAACTGGTCCATGGCGGCGGCGTCGGTGGTGAGCACCAGGGTGTTGAGCGAGGCGATGAACGCGGACATCGCCGAGCCGGCCAGCGCCAGTTTGACCGGGGTGGCGCCGCCCCGGCCGCGCCCGGCCAGCCCGTACACCAGCACGGTGGCGATCACGGCCCCGGCGAAGCCGAACCAGACGTAGCCGGTGAGCGTGGAGATGCCGAAGGCGGAGATCGCCAGCACCACGCCGGCCGCCGCGCCCTGGCTGACGCCGAGGATGCCGGGGTCGGCGATCGGGTTGCGGGTGATGCCCTGCATCACGGCGCCGGCCAGGCCGAGCGCCGCGCCGACCGCGAGGCCGACCACCGTCCGCGGGACCCGCAGTTCGCGGACCACGACGGCGTTGGTGGTGTCCCCGCCGTGCAGCAGGGCGTCGAGGGTCTCGCCGAACGGGATGGTGCGGCTGCCGACCGCCAGGCTCAGCAGGACGGCCGCGGCGAGCAGGACGAGGGCGGCGGCGAGCCACAGTATTCGGCGGCGCAGCAGCCGCCGCTTGCCGGGTGCGGTGGCCGGTCGCGCGGCCGGCGCGGTGGTGTCGGTCATGGCTCTCTCTCGCAGATAGCTCAGGTAAACCTAAGTTCCACGGAGAAGGCGGGGCAAATCACCTTGCCGGCCGGTCGGCCGGGTTGGATAGCCTGACGGCATGCCCTCCACCCCGGTTGCCCCGCTCACCGTCGGCTTCGATCTGGACATGACCCTGCTGGACACCCGGCCCGGCATCCGGGCCACCTACGCGGCGCTCTCCGCCGAGACCGGCGCGTACATCGACGCCGACCTGGTGGTCACCCGGCTCGGCCCGCCGCTCGCGGACGAGATGAGCAACTGGTTCCCGGCCGAGCGGCTCCAGGCGGCCGTCGACCGCTACCGCGAGCTGTACCGGGACCACGCCTTCGCCCCCACCGTCGCCCTGCCCGGCGCGCACGCCGCCGTGGACGCGGTCCGCGCGCGCGGCGGCCGGGTCGCGGTGATCACCGGCAAGTACGAGCCGAACGCCCGGCTGCACCTAGAGCACGCCGGGCTGCACGCGGACGCGCTGGTCGGCGACCTCTGGGCGGAGACCAAGGGCGACGCGCTGCGCGAGCACGGTGCGAGCGTCTACGTCGGCGACCACCTCGGCGACATCCGGGGCGCCAAGCACGCGGACGCCGTCGCGGTGGGCGTGGCCACCGGTCCGTACGACGCGGACGAACTCCTGGCGGCGGGCGCGGACGTGGTGTTGGCCGACCTCACCGAGTTCCCGGCCTGGCTGGCCGGGTACCTCGCCGGCCGCGCGAACTAGGAGCCGGGGGAACCAGGAGCCGCGTGGACCATGAGCCGCGTGGACCATGAGCCTCGTGGACTAGGCGCCGTGGACCCGGCGGCGCTGGGCGCGGGCGGAGACCAGCAGCCCGGTCAGGGCGAGCAGGAAGCCCAGCGGCATCATCATGCTCAGCCAGTACGCGGCCGTCGGCAGCGGCGTGAGGTGCAGGAACAGCGGGACGAAGGTGACGAGCGTGGCGAGCGCGCCGAGCCCGAAGACGATCGTTCCGGCCTTGACGTAGGCATCGCCTCGGTCGGCGCTCTGGCTGCTCACTGGGCTTGCTCCTCTGCGGGCCTGGGGGAGTCGGTCTGCCGCCCCAGTCTCGCAGAGCGTCCGGGCGGCAACCGCGCCGGACCGCTTCGCGGGCGAGCGGATCGGTCACGTTGCGCAGTTTCCCGGGAGCTGGGAGTTTTGATCCCTGCTGAGCGGGGGTATGCAGGCTGTGCCGAGGGGTGCGACAGGTGCGCCCCGTCTCCTCAGACCGGGGGTGTGAGCCAGTGGAAAGCGCCGAGTCGCGCCCCGGCCATGCCAGTACCGCGTCGCCCGTGGCCGCGAGAGCCGCGTACGGATCCTTCGCGGAACGCGGATGAGGCAGTGACGGACCGTTAGTCTGCTCCCTACAGCGTGCTGACCATGAGCGCCCCGCGGGCGCCGAGCCGAGGTCGGCCCGCCCTCCCACCCAGTGATCCCCGGCCAGGGCCGGGATCCCTCACACCCACATCGAGGACTGTTCGAGATGCCCACCGGCCAGGTCAAGTGGTTCAACGAGACGAAGGGCTTCGGCTTCCTGTCGCGCGACGACGGCGGCGATGTCTTCGTCCACACCAAGGCGCTGCCCGCCGGTGTCACCGTGCTGAAGCCGGGCCAGCGGGTCGAGTTCGGCGTGGTCGCGGGCCACCGCGGCGACCAGGCGATGGCCGTGCAGCTGCTGGACGCGCTGCCGTCGGTGGCGGCCGCCCAGCGGAAGAGCCCGGACGACATGGCGGCGCTCGTCCAGGACTTGATCACGATGATGGACTCGGTGTTGCCGGGCCTCCAGCACGGCCGCTACCCGGCCAAGCCGGCGGGCCAGAAGCTGGCCGTGCTGCTGCGCGCGGTGGCGGACCAGTTCGACGTCTAGTACCGCCAGAGTCCGCTAGTACCGCCGGAGTCCGCCCCGCGCCCAGCGGGGCTCAGAACGCGAGCGCACCCGGGTCGAGCGGGGGTACCAGCCCCTCGGCGGCGGCCCGGGTGAGCAGCGCCCGGACGGCGCCGTAGCCCTCCTCGCCGAGGTCCGCGGTGAATTCGTTGACGTACAGCCCGATGTGCTGGTCGGCGACGGCCGGGTCCATCTCCTGGGCGTGCGCCAGCACGTACTCCCGGCTGGCCGACGGGTCCGCCCAGGCCTGCCGGACGGAGGAGCGGATCGCGTCGGCGATCTCGCGCAGCCGCTCGGTGCCGAGCGAGCGCTTGGCGATGATCGCGCCGAGCGGGATCGGCAGGCCGGTCTCCTGCTCCCAGGCCTCGCCCATGTCGGCGAGGCAGTGCAGCCCGTACTGCCGGTAGGTGAAGCGGGCCTCGTGGATCACCAGGCCGGCGTCCACCCGGCCGTCCCGGACGGCGGGCATGATCTCGTGGAACGGCAGCACGACGATCTCGCCGAACCCGCCGGGCACCGCCTTGGCCGCCCAGAGCCGGAACAGCAGGTAGGCGGTGGACCGCTCGGACGGGACGGCGACGGTCCGGCCGGTGAGGTCGCCTTCGGTGTCCGGGCGGGTCAGCACCAGCGGGCCGCAGCCGCGCCCGAGCGCGCCGCCGCAGGGCAGCAGGGCGTACTCGTCCAGGACCCACGGCAGGGCGGCGTAGCTGACCTTGAGGAGGTCCAGCTCGCCGCGCTCGGCCAGGCCGTTGGTGATGTCGATGTCCGCGAAGGTGACCTCGGGGGCGTCCGCGCCGGGCACCAGGCCGTGCGTCCAGGCGTGGAAGACGAAGGTGTCGTTCGGGCAGGGCGAGTGGGCGATGCCCAGCTGTTCAGCCACGGCGGGCCTCCTTCAGGAACTCCGGGTGGGGCAGCGCGGCGAAGGCCCGCTCCAGCGCGGCCAGCGCCTCGCCGATCCGCCAGGCGGCCCGGTCGCGCGGGCCCACCGGGTTGGAGATGGTGCGCAGCTCGAAGGCCGGTACGCCGTGCCTGGCCGCGGCCTCGGCGACACCGAAGCCCTCCATCGCCTCGGCCACCGCACCGGGGTGGCGGGCGGTCAGCGCGGCGGCGCGCCCGGCGCTGCCGGTCACCGTGGAGACGGTCAGCACGGTGCCGGTGACGGCGCCCAGCGCCTCGGCGGCGAGCGCCACGGCGGCGGGGGCGGGGGTGTACCGGACGGTCCCGAAGCCCAGCTCGGTGACGTCGGCGAACCCGTCCGGGGTCTCGGCGCCGAGGTCGGCGGCGACGATCGCCTCGGCGACCACCGTGGCGCCGACCGGCGCCTGCGGGGCGAAGCCGCCGCCGATGCCGGCCGAGACCGTCAGGTCGTAGCGGTGGGCGGCGAGTGCGGCGGACGCGGCGGCAGCGGCGGCGGCCGGGCCGACCCCGCCCGCCAGCACGTCCACCGTCACGCCTGAGGGGTGCGCGGCGCGGTGCAGTTCACCGCCGGGCAGCGGCAGGGTGTGCGCGGCCCCGCCGAGGCCGCGCAGGACCGCCTCCGCCTCGGCGGCCACCGCGACGACGACGAGCAGCCGACCCCGCTCGGGGGCCGACTGCTCGTCGTCGGGAAGTCGCTCGGTCACCGGGCGACCATCAGGCGTCCTGGGTGTTCAGCTCGAAGTACCAGACGCCGTAGATCGCGTCGGGCTGCTTCGGGTCGGACTCGACCACGGTGATCAGGGTCTTGCCGGAGGCGTTGAGCGCCTTCGAGGCCGGGACGGAGCCGGAGTAGGTGGAGCCCTTGGCCGCCGGGGCCAGGATGAACCGGCCGCCGGAGGCCTGGCCGCCGCCGTTGGTGTTGGCCCACCAGCCGCGGTCCGCCACGTCCGGGGTCACACCGAGGCCGATCATGTCGCTGGCGACCACGTCGGACTTGGGGAGCTTGCCCTCGTCCAGGGCCTTGCTGGCCTTGTCCTGGCACTCGCCCTGCTGGTCCTCGGTGAGCGGCTTGCCGTCGTTGAAGCAGAACGGCCCCGTCTCCATCGAGGAGCGGCCGACGGTGAGGGTCGCGCGGTGGCTGACGGGCTCGTCCTGGTCCATGGCGAAGGCGATGGACCCGCCGACCGTGCCGGCGCCGATCACGACGACGGCGCCGAGGGCGGCGATGACACGGGTGCTGAGGCTCATGCGTCAGAGGCTACCGGGCTTTGCCGATCACGCTACGCGGGGGTGGGCAACCGCGTGTTGTGGCCGAAAACGACCGCCCCGTCCCGGACAGCCGCCGGCGCGGCCCTCAGGCCACCCGTGGTGCGGTCGCGCGGCGGCGCAGCCCCACCCGGAACAGCGAGCGGACCGTCCAGAGCAGCACCAGGCCGACCACCCCGGCCGCCACCGAGAGGCCGAGTGCGCCGTTCAGCGGCATCAGGATGCCGACCGCGCCGCCGGCCACCCAGGACAGCTGGAGCAGCGTCTCCGATCGGGCGAAGGCGGACGTCCGCACCGACTCCGGGACGTCCCGCTGGATCAGTGCGTCCAGCGCCAGCTTGCCCAGTGAGGCCGCCACCCCGGACGCCGCGGCGACCACGATCACCGTCACCACGCCGTACCAGAGCGCGGCGGCGGCCGTCGCGCAGGTGGCCAGCAGCAACATCGCGGTGACCGTCGCCTCCGAGCCCCGGGTCCGGAGCCAGGAGCCCAACACCGAGCCCAGCGCGTTGCCCGTCCCGGCGGCCAGCGCCACGACGCCGAGCGCCAGGGTCGGCTGGAGGCCGCCGATCGGCTCGTCGCGGAGCAGGAACGCCAGGAACATCACCAGGAACCCGACCAGCCAGCGCAGCGCCGACATCGCCCGCAGCGCCAGGATCACCGAGGGGCCGACGGTCCGCAGCGACGCCTTCGGGGCCTTGGCCGCCTGCGCGGTCCCGGCTTCGGCCCCGGCGGGGGCGGCCTCGCCGTGCACCTCCGCGTGCAGGACGGCGCGCTGCTCGCCCTTGGCGGAGTCCACCGCGTGCGGCAGGTGGAAGGCCATCAGGGTGCCGACCACGAAGACCAGGAAGGCGCCGCGCAGCGGCCACCCCGGCCCGATCAGGTGCAGCAGCCCGCCCACCCCGGCCGCCACCATGGTGGCCAGCAGCCCGGCCAGGGTGACGCGCGAGTTCGCCTTCACGAGTGACAGCCGGCTCGGCAGCAGCCGGGGCACCACGACGCTGCGCACCACCCCGTACGCCTTGGACGCCACCAGCACGCCCAGCGCCTCCGGATAGAGCGCCAGCCCGCCGCCGGCCACCGTGCCGGCCATCGTCCACGCCAGCACCGCGCGGGCCAGCATCGACATCGCCATCGCCGCCCGGCGGCCGTGCGGCAGGCGGTCCAGCAGCGGGCCGATCACCGGGGCCAGCAGGGCGAACGGTGCCATGGTGATCAGCAGATAGAGCGCCACCCGGCCGCGGGCCTCGCCGGTGGGGACGGAGAAGAAGATGGTGGACGCCAGCGCGACGGTGATCAGCATGTCGCCGAAGGAGTTCAGCGCGTGCAGCTCGATCAGCTTGGCGAGGCCGGACTCGCCGGCGCCCTCGGCGGAGGTGGCCTTGCGGATCCGGCGGCCGGTGCCGTGCACGACCCTTCCGGTGCGGGAGCCGGCGGCGGAGGCGGTGCGGACGAGGAAGTGCCGACGCGGCTCCTCGGCCTCCTCGTCGAGCGCCTCCTCCTCGACGAGCGCGTCCGGGTGCTTGGTGAGATCCACGTGCCCGGCGGGATCCAGAGGCGTCGTGGAGGTGCCCACCGGCTGCGGTTCACCCGCAGCGAGGACCGGAGGCTGCTGTCGCGGCACGGCGTTCGCCTCGTCGGGGCTGCCGTCGGCCTGCGAGGCGCGCAGTGCGTGCTGCGACGGGTTTTCGTCCGCCACAAGCCCATCCTGCCCCAGAATCGTGACTGCGACGCGGGATTCCGGTCCGCTCGGCGCGGCCGTTCCGGCGCTGGCCACCGCCCCGGACTGTGCCGGGCGGCCGACCGGCGGGTAGCCTGCCCAGGGTCCGCCCGACGGCCGGCCGGGCGCCGGCCGGAGCGGGCGAGCGGCGCGGCCGGTATCCGAGGCGGCCCGTGGTCGCGCAGAATGGACGAGGGAAACCGAGCCGCGACGGAACAGGCAACACGCCGTGGGCAACAGAAGAACTGGGAGAGAATCGACGCCGTGAGTGCTGCGATGCGAAGCCGTACCCCCGACCGGCTCTGTGCCGAGGCCGTCGAACTCGCCCGGCAGGCAGCGGACGAGGCCGTCGGAGCAGAGACCGTTGGTGCGCACCTCGGAGTCCAGGCGGACGCCGAGCGCGTCGTGACCCACACGTTCGAGTGCCTGGACGCGGCCTACCGGGGCTGGCACTGGGCCGTCACCGTCGCCCGCGCCCCGCGCGCCAAGAACGTCACCCTGGACGAGGTCGTGCTGCTGCCCGGCCCCGACGCCGTCCTCGCCCCGCAGTGGGTGCCGTGGAGCGAGCGGCTGCGCCCGGGCGACATGGGCCCCGGCGACCTGCTGCCCACCGACGCCGACGACCTGCGCCTGGAGCCGGGCTGGACCGGCGAGGACGAGCCGGCGCCGAACTCCGCGGTGGCGCTGGCCGCGGAGGAGGACGTGGTAGTCAGCGACCCGCACATCCAGCCGGCCCCGGTCCGCGCGCAGATCGGCGCCGTCGCCGAGGAGCTCGGCATGGGCCGCAGCCGGGTGCTGTCGCGCCTCGGCCTGCACCTGGCGGCGGACCGCTGGGAGAAGGCCCACGGCCCGCAGACCCCGATGGCACAGTCGGCTCCGGCCTCCTGCAACAGCTGCGGCTTCCTGATCCCGATCGGCGGCTCGCTGGGCCAGGCCTTCGGCGTCTGCGGCAACGAGTTCGGCCCGGCCGACGGCCAGATCGTCTCCTTCGCGTACGGCTGCGGCGGCCACTCCGAGGCGGCGGTCATCCCGGCCCCGCCGGCGCCGTCCGAGCTGATCCTGGACGAGCTGGTGGTCGAGCCGCTCCAGCTGCACCCCGACCGCACCTCCGGATCGGTCGAGCCGGACGCCCCGGCCGAGGAGCTCGGCCACTCCTGAGCCCGGTGCCGCAGGGTCCGGGACCGGTGTCGTAGGCCTGGTGCCGCAGGGCCTGGGCCTGGTGCGGCAGGGTCTGAGATCGGTGCCGCAGGCCCCGCCCGCCCGGGCGGGGTCAGCGGCGGCCGAACAGCCCGCGCCTGGGGGCGGGGGCACTGGCCGGCTTCGGGCTCACGGGCGGCGCCTCCCGCTGCTCCTCGGCGTGCACCAGCTCGCCGACCGAGACCCGGAAGTGGCGTTTCCAGCCGTTGTGGCGCAGCTCGACCAGGAAGCCGCCGTCGGGCAGCCGGAAGACCCGGCGGGCCGGCGTCCCCTTCGGCTCCCCGTTCTCGCGGGGGATGTACGTGCGGGCCGCCTCCTCCGCCATCTCGACGGCCTGCTCCCGGCCCAGCGGTGCCTCCTTGGGCGGGATCAGCTGCCACCGGTAGTGGACGGCGTCGTCGTAGTCCCGTCGGTCGCGTTCGATCAGGACGTACCACGAACGGTCGGAGACCTGCGGGGCGGCGGGCGCCTGCGTACTGTCGGACACCATCGGGTTCCCCCTCGCCGGGCCATCGGAGCGGCCTCAGCATAGGCGCGGCCCCACCCCGGTCCGCCGGGGGTGCCCGGGCGGGGGAGAATGCCCCCCGTACGAAGTACAGGGCGGCGGAAGGCGGCAGGTCCAGTGGAACCTCGGATCATCGGCAGCGGCACGGACGAGCACCTCGCGGACCACTTCGGCAGCGCCGGGCTGCGCCGCCGGGTGCTGGACGCCTGGGCCGCCTCCCCGGCCCGGTTCCGGGAGGACGCCAACGCCGAGGAGGAGCTCGCCCTCGGCGGCTACCGTGACCGCCTGGTGGTCGAGTTGGCGCAGAACGCCGCCGACGCGGCGGCCCGCGCGGGTGGCGGCCCCGGCCGGCTGCGGCTCACCCTGGCGGACGGCGTGCTGGCCGCCGCCAACACCGGCGCGCCGCTGGACGAAGCCGCCGTCGAGTCGCTCTCCACCCTGCGGGCGTCCTCGAAGCGGGCCGACGACCGGCCCACCGTCGGCCGGTTCGGTGTCGGCTTCGCCGCCGTCCTCGCCGTCACCGACGAGCCTGCCGTGCTCGGCGCCGCCGGCGGCGTGCGCTGGTCCCTCGGCGAGGCCCGCTCGCTGGCCGAGGCGCAGCCCGCGCTCGCCGACGAACTGCGCCGCCGGGACGGCCATGTGCCGCTGCTGCGGCTGCCGTTCGCCGCCGAGGGCCCGGCGCCCGAGGGCTACGACACCGTGGTGGTGCTGCCGCTGCGCGACGCCTCCGCCGAGGACCTCACCCGCCGCCTGCTGGCCGGCATCGACGACGCGCTGCTGCTCACCCTCCCCGGCCTCGCCGAGGTCGTGGTGGAGACCCCGGAGGGCACCCGCACGCTGACCCGGAGCGCCGCCGAGCCCCGCCCGGACGGCGTCACCGAGGTCACCGTCACCGACGACGCGGCCGGGCGGCTGCGGCAGACCGTCTGGCAGACCGCCGGCGCCTCCGGCTCCCTGGACGCCGAGCTGCTCGCCGACCGCCCCACCGAGGAGCGCGCCCGCCCGTACTGGACGGTGACCTGGGCCGTCCCCGTCGCCGCCGACGGCGCCCCGCAGACGCCCGGGATCGCCCCGGTGCTGCACGCGCCCACGCCCAGCGACGAGCCGCTCGGCCTGCCCGCGCTGCTGATCGCCTCCTACCCGCTGGACTCCACCCGCCGGCATGTCGCCCCCGGCCCGCTCGCCGACTACCTCACCGAGCGCGCCGCCGACAGCTACGCCGACCTGCTGCGCGCCCGCGGCGGCGACCTCGGCTCGCTCGGCCTGGTGCCCGGCCCGCTCGGCCAGGGCGCGCTGGACAACGCGCTGCGCGCCGCGATCCTCTCCCGGCTGCCGGGTACGCCGTTCCTGCCGCACCCGGCGCCGGTCGAGCAGGGCACGCCCGCGCTGCGGCCGCGCGACGCCACGCTGCTGGAGGGCGCGGACGGCTCGGTGGTCGAGGCGCTGGCGCCGATCTTCCCCGGGCTGCTGCCGGCCGGCCTGGAGCGCCGGACCGAGCTGCGGGTGCTGAACGTGCGCCGGGTGCCGCTGGCCGACGTGGTCGACCAGCTCGGCGGCCTGGACCGCGAGCCGGCCTGGTGGCGCAACCTCTACGCGGCGCTCGGCGCGGCCGACCCGGAGGCGCTCGGCGCGCTGCCGGTGCCGCTGGCCGACGGACGGACGGTCACCGGCCCGCGCCGCGTCCTGCTGCCCTCCGACGACGCCGACTGGGCGGCCTTCCCCGGCTACCCGGAGGCGCTGGCCGGCGCGCTGGCCCTGCTCGACCTGCGCCTCGCCCACCCGGAGGCCGCGCACCCGCTGCTGGCCAAGCTCGGTGCCGGCACCGCCACCCCGGCCGGGGTGCTGGACACGCCCGAGGTGCGGGCAGCCGTCGCCCGCTCGTACGAGCTGGCCGAGGACGACCTGGACGCCGCCGTCGACCTCGCCGAGTCCGTCCTCGCGCTGGTGAAGGCGGCCGCCCCGGCGGTCGGCGAGCACCCGTGGCTGGCCCGGCTGGCGCTGCTGGACGACGAGGGCGAGCCGGCCCGCGCAGGTGAGCTGATCCTGCCCGACAGTCCGCTCGCCGCCGTGGCCCGGGAGGACGACGCCGGCTGGGTGGACGACGAGCTGCTGGATCGCTGGGGCCCCGAAGTCCTCACCGCCGCAGGCGTGTTGGCGGACTTCGTGCTGGTCCGCGCCGAGGACGTGGTGCTCGACCCGGACGACCTGGAGCGGCTCGACCCGACCGTCCCGGCCGACCGCGCCGCCGGCGGCCGGCCCACCGGACTGCTGGACGAGGCCCCGGACGGCCTCGCCGAGTGGGCCGAGGACGCCCTGGAGGCGCTGCACGCCGACGACGCCGACGCGGTCGGCGTGCCGCCGGTCGCCGCCGAGCTGCTGGCCGTCCGCGACCTCGACCTGGTGGACGACGACGCCTGGCCCGAGGCGCTGGCCGCACTGGCCCGCCCGCCGTACCGGGACGCCGTGGTCCTCCCCGTCCGCACCCTGCTGCCGAACGGCTCGTACGCCGACCTGCCGCCGTACACCGCGTGGTGGCTGCGCGACCACCCGGTGCTGGACGGGCGGGAGCCGGCCGGCCTGCGCGCGGCCGGCGCCGACCCGCTGCTGCGCGGCCTCTACGAGGAGGCGCGGACGACGCTGGACGAGCAGTTCCTGCACGCGCTGGGCGTCCGCACCACGCTGGCCGCACTGCTCGCCGAGCCGCACGGGCCGGACGAGGTGTTGGACCGGCTCACCGATCCGGCCTCCGGGATCGGCCACCGCCAACTGCACGGCATCCACAGTGCGCTGGCCCGCGTCGAGGCGGGCCGGATCGACCCGCTGGACGTCGTCCGGGCGCTGCCTCCGCTGGACCGGGAGACCGGCCGCCGGCCGGCGCACACGGTGATCGTGGACGCCACCGAGGCGGTCGTCGCCGACGCCCCCGACCTCGTCCAGCTCCTGCACTCGTACCCGCTGCTGCCGGTCGCCCCGGCGCTGGCCGCCGACCTCGCCGAGCGGCTGCACGTCTCGCTGGCCAGCGAGGTGGCCGGCGGCCGGGTGCTCTCCGAGGGTCAGCTGCACCGGGTCCCCGCCGTGGTGCGGGAGTTGCTGCCCGGCTGCCCGGTGGCCTACGAGGAGCACGAGGAGCTGCTGGTGGTCGGCCCGGACGGCAACGAGGCCGCTGTGGACTGGCGTTGGGACACCTCGGCGGAAACCCCGGAGGCGCCGTACGACCCGGAGTCGGCCGAAGTGGCGGACGAGGACGACGAGTTCGAGCTGCCGCCGGTGCCGGGGCTGCTGCACGCGGCCACCCCGGAGGGCCTGGCGGCCGGCCTGGCCTGGTCGGTCGGGCAGTGGCACCGGCGGTTCGAGGTGCTGGCCGCGCTCACCGAGCCGGACCGCGCCTACGAGCTCTCCGCCGCCCGGGACTTCGAGGGCTGACCGGGCGCGCGCCTGCTTCCGTACCCGCTCCGACACCCGCTCCCGCTCCCGCTCCCGCTCCGGCTCAGGAGCGGGTGCGGGTGCGGGAGCGCGCGATCAGCCGCAGATAGATCCCGAGCGTGATGGACACCCAGGCTGCCGCGAGCACGGCAGCGGCCGCCCTCCGCAGCAGCGGCCCGGCCTCGACCCCGGTCAGCATCCCGATCCCCGCCATCGCCAGGGCCAGCAGGCCGCTCGCCAGCAGCCCGCCCAGGAAGGCGATGAGCGCCTCCAACTCCCGCTCCCGGTAAGCCAATGCGGCCACCCCCTCCGCGGTCAATCATCCACCTTGCGGCGGATGACCCGCCAGGTCACCTCCAGCAGAAGCCCGGCGATCAACGCGATGCCGACAGCGATCCACGGGTCCCGGGTGCCGGAGAGCGACAGCTGGAAGAAGTCGGAGAGCCACGGCACCAGCAGCACCAGCGCGAACGCCCCGCACATCGTGGCGATCAGCAGCAGCCGCCACCAGTTGTACGGCCGGGCCACGATCGCCAGCACCCAGATCGCCACCAGGAACAGCGTCAGCGTGGCCACGCTGGTGTCGGACTCGAGGTCGGTCGCGTGGTTGGCCCGGGCCAGCGCGTACGCGGTGAAGGTGGCCGTCCCGGCGATGATGCCCGCGGGAATGGCCAGCCGCAGCACCCGGCGGACGAAGCCGGTGCGGGCGCGTTCGTTGTTGGGCGCCAGCGCCAGGAAGAAGGCCGGCACGCCGATGGTGAGCGTGGAGAGCACCGTCGAGTGCCGGGGCAGGAACGGGTACGGCGAGTGGGTGAAGATCACCAGCAGGGCGAGCAGCACCGAGTAGACCGTCTTCACCAGGAAGAGCCCGGCCACCCGCTCGATGTTGCCGATCACCCGGCGGCCCTCGGCGACCACCGAGGGGAGGGTCGCGAAGGAGTCGTTCAGCAGCACGATCTGGGCGACCGCCTTGGTCGCGTCGCTGCCGGTGCCCATAGCCACACCGATGTCGGCGTCCTTGAGTGCCAGCACGTCGTTGACGCCGTCACCGGTCATCGCCACGGTGTGCCCGCGGGACTGCAGCGCGCCGACCAGCTCGCGCTTCTGCTGCGGGGTGACCCGGCCGAACACGGTGGTCCGCTCGGCGGTGTCGGCGAACTCCGCCGACTCGGCGGGCAGCGTCCGGGCGTCCAGCGGGTGGTCGGCGCCGGGCAGGCCGAGGTGGGCGGCGACCGCGCCGACCGAGACGGCCGCGTCGCCGGAGATCACCTTCGCCTGGACCTGCTGCCCCTCGAAGTAGCGCAGGGTGTCGGCGGCGTCCTCGCGCAGCCGCTGCTGGAGCACCACCAGGGCGAGCGGCTGGAGGTCGGCGGCCGGGTCGGGGGCGTCCAGTGGCACGGGCGTACGGCCGAGCAGCAGCACCCGCAGGCCCTTGGCGCCCAGTTCGTCGACCTCGTCGAGGGCCGGGTGCCCGGTGGGCAGCAGCACGTCCGGCGCGCCGAGCAGCCAGCTGGCCTCGCCGCCCTGGGGCTCCAGCAACTGCACGCCGCTCCACTTGCGGGCGGAGGAGAACGGCATCGCCTCGATCACCCGCCAGCCGCCGCCGTCGCCGCCGGTGCCGTCGTTCCTGCCGTAGGCGTCGATCACGGCCTGCATGGACGGGTTGGGGCGGGCGTCCGCACCGGCCATCACGCCGAGCGCCTGCTTGAGGACCGCCGGGTCGGCCAGGATGTGCCGGGCCAGCGGGGCGTCCGGCCGCAGGTGGCCGTCGGCCTCGGCGACCTCCGGCAGGGTCCGCAGCTCGACCACGTCCATGCCGCCCTCGGTGAGGGTGCCGGTCTTGTCCAGGCAGACGGTGTCGACCCGGGCCAGCCCCTCGATCGCGGGCAGCTCCTGCACCAGGCACTGCTTGCGGCCGAGCCGGACCACGCCGATCGCGAAGGCGACCGAGGTCAGCAGCACCAGCCCCTCGGGGACCATCGGCACGATGCCGGCCACCATCCGGCGGACCGCCTCGCGCCAGTCCCGCCCCTCCACCGCCAGCTGGCTGATGATCAGGCCGATGGCGGTGGGGATCAGCAGCCAGGTGATGAACCGCAGGATGGAGTTGATGCCGCTGCGCAGCTCCGACTTGACCAGGGTGAACCGGCTCGCCTCCTCGGCCAGCTGCGCCGCGTACGCCTCGCGGCCCACCTTGGTGGCGGTGAACGCGCCCGCGCCGGCCACCACGAAGCTGCCGGACATCACCTGGTCGCCGGGCTGCTTGAGGACAGGGTCGGGCTCGCCGGTCAGCAGCGACTCGTCGATCTCCAGGCCGTCCGCCTCGGTGACCTCACCGTCGACGATCACCTTGTCGCCGATGCCGAGCAGCACGGTGTCGTCCAGCACGATCCCGCCGGTGGCGATCTGCTGGACGGTGCCGTCCCTTCGTACCTGGGGTTTCGCCTCGCCGATCAGCGCGAGGCTGTCCAGGGTCTTCTTGGCGCGCAGCTCCTGGACGATGCCGATCGCCGTGTTGGCGACGATGACCAGGCCGAAGAGGCCGTCCTGGATCGGGCCGACGATCAGGATGATGCCGAACATCACGCCGATGATCGCGTTGAACCGGGTGAAGACGTTGGCCCGGACGATCTCCCGGGTGGAGCGGCTGGACCGCACCGGGACGTCGTTGACGTCTCCGCGGGCGACCCGCTCGGCGACCTCGGCGGCGGTGAGGCCGCCGCGCCGCCCGGGCAGCAGCCCGAGCGGGTGGGCGCCGTCGTGCTCCCGGTCGTGGCCGCCGTCCTGGTCGCCGGGAGTCTCTTCCGCGGGCTGCGCAGGCTGCGTCATGGCACCGACTCTACGGGCGCCTTTTGTCCGATGCGTGCTACTAAAGGGCTATTCAGTCCGACCGGGTGGCCGGGTCCGCGCCGTTCCCGGTCGCGTCGTTTCCGGGCGTGCCGGTCCCGGGTGCGCCTGTCCCCGTGGGCTCGGCCTCGGCGGCGGCGTGGCTGCGGGCGATCGCGTCCCGGCGGGCGCGGCAGTACCAGAGGCCGATCAGGCCCAGGCCGGCGCCGGACAGGCAGATCCACGGCCAGCTGCCGTGGCCGTGGTCGGAGAGGGTGCTCTGGAAGGGGAGCAGCGCCAGGAAGGCGACGAACCACAGCACCGTGCCACCGCCGACGATGGCAACGTCGTTGGCCTCCAGCGGCGGGGGTGAGGGGTGCAGCGGGGTCTTCGGCATGGGCCCTAGCGTACGGCGCCGGGGCTGCGGGGCCGACTCCCGGCGGCCCACGTCCGGCCGTCGCTCGTCCTTGATCGACCCCGTTCGTTCTACGCGCGAAGATAGCGTGTGTGCGATCGGGGAATTCATACTGATGATTCCGGTTGGCCGTGCCACGCCCAGGACGCCTGAGTTCGTGCCCGTCCCACCGGGCCCGCCCGGCCACCGTCGCTCCGGGCGGCCACCCTCTCCTCAGCCCCCACCAGAGGACGCACGCATGCCTGTGGCCCAGCCGACCACCGAGTCGCCCGAGCCCGCCTCCACCGCGCCGAAGCCCCCCGCCGGCGCCCTGGACCGCTACTTCCGGATCACCGAGCGCGGCTCCACCCTGCCGCGCGAGGTCCGCGGTGGCATCGCCACCTTCTTCACCATGGCCTACATCCTGGTGCTCAACCCGATCATCCTGGCCAGCGCCACGGACCTGAACGGCACCCACCTGGACAGCGCCCAGCTGGTCACCGCCACCGCCCTCACCGCCGGGCTCACCACCCTGCTGATGGGCGTGATCGGCAACGTCCCGATCGGCCTCGCCGCCGGCCTCGGCGTCAACACCATCGTCGCCCTCCAGCTCGCCCCCAAGATGACCTGGCCGGACGCCATGGGCATGGTGGTGCTGGCCGGCTTCGCGATCATGATCCTGGTCGCCACCGGCCTGCGCGAGCGGGTCATGAACGCCGTCCCGCTCGGCCTGCGCAAGGCCATCGCGATCGGCATCGGCCTCTTCATCTGCCTCGTCGGCCTGGTCGACTCCGGCTTCGTCAGCCGCATCCCGGACGCCGCCCACACCACCGTCCCGCTCCAGCTCGGCGGCAACGGCCACCTGCTCGGCTGGCCGGTCCTGGTCTTCGTGCTCGGCCTGGTGCTGACGCTGGTCCTGATCGTGCGCAAGGTGCCCGGCGCGATCCTGGTCTCCATCGTCGTGATGACCGGCCTCGCCGTCGTGATCGACAAGCTCGCCGACATCCCCGCCCTCAACTGGGGCCTGACCGTCCCGGCCTGGCCCGGCAACCCGGTGGCCGCCCCCGACTTCGGCCTGGTCGGCAAGGTCAGCCTGTTCGGCGGCTTCGAGAAGGTCGGCGTGCTGACCGGCGCGCTCTTCGTCTTCACGGTGCTCATGTCGTGCTTCTTCGACGCGATGGGCACCATCCTCGGCGTCGCCGACGAGGCCCACCTGCTGGACGAGAAGGGCGACCTTCCCGGCATCAACAAGATCCTCATGGTCGACGGCATCGCCACCGCCGCCGGCGGCGCCACCTCCTCCTCCGCCAACACCTGCTTCGTCGAGTCCACCGCCGGCGTCGGCGAGGGCGCCCGCACCGGCTTCGCGTCGATCGTCACCGGCCTGCTCTTCGTGGTGGCCCTCTTCCTGACCCCCCTCGCCACCATGGTTCCCGCCCAGGCCGCCACCCCCGCCCTGGTCGCCGTCGGCTTCCTGATCCTGGCCAACTCGGTCAAGGAGATCGACTGGGCCGACCACACCATCGCGATCCCGGCGTTCCTGACCATCGTGATGATGCCGTTCACGTACTCAATCACTAACGGCTTGGGTATTGGGTTCATCACCTTCTGCATCCTCCGCCTTGCCGCCGGCCGGGGACGAGAGGTTCAGCCGGCCATGTACGCCGTGGCTGGTGTCTTCACCTTCTACTACCTGATGCCCGCCCTCGGTCTGCTCTGACCAGCACGGACCGCGGCGCTCACGGCGCCTGACCGAAACGCGAGCGGGCCCTCTCCTCCAACCAGGAGAGGGCCCGCTCTGCTGCTCGAACGCTCCGGCCTTTCGGTCAGGCGCCCCGAAGAATGCTGAGGTGGGCGGCCGCCGACTTCGACAGGCTGTCCAGCAATGCCTGGCCCTTGCCTGCCGTCCCGAGGGAAGGGCTGCCGATGATCCCGTTCTCGGTGTAGCCGGCCATGCCGAGCGTCAGGAGGTGGGGGCGGTCCGGGGCGGAGTGGTCGTCGCCCTCGATCCCGTCACGGATCAGGTGCGGGGCGCCGTGACGGAGGAGCGAGACCTCCAGTTCGCCGCCATGCATGTCCTCGGCGCTGCTGCTCTCCAGACCTGCGGCGTCGCGGGCCTGGTGCCAGTCCTCGCGGGCCGGGAAGAGGGCGACGCGCGGGCCCGAGGTGTTGGCCTCCTGGACGACGTTGGAGAGGACGTAGTTGCCGCCGTGGCCGTTCACGATGAGCAGGCCGGGGACGCCGGACGCCTGGAGGGACTTCCAGATGTCGTTGATCACGGCGTAGAGGGTTGCGGCGCTGATGCTGACGGTGCCCGGCATGTGGGCGTGCTCGTGGGAGCAGGACACGGTGACGGGTGGCAGGAGGAACAGGTCGTAGTCGGTGGCGATCCGCTGGGCGATCAGGCCGGCCACGACGGTGTCGGTGGTCAGCGGGAGGTGGGCGCCGTGCTGTTCGAAGCTTCCGACGGGCAGTACGGCGATCTTGGCGCCGCGCTGGCGTTCGTCGGCGGAGGTGGCGGCCGTGATCAGTGCGTCCATGGACTCACCCTCTCCCATCAGACGGTCGGCGGTCGAGAGGCGGCTGCGGTGGTCATCAACCTCAATCGGCTGGTGAACGTGACTACTTCGGGCACGGCGCTCCACCGCTGGAGCGCCCTGCCGGCTGCGGACAGCTCGGACATGGCCCGAGCGGACTCAGTGTCGACGGCGATCGACAGTGCCCGGTCCGCGGCGGCGGCAGCCTGCTCCGGCTCGTTGGAGACGGCGTAGGCACGCGCCAGACGGGAGAGGTAGACACCCTGGTCATTGCGGTAGATCGGCGGCAGGACGCGAAGCTCGGCCTCGAACATGTCCACCGCCTTGCGCGGGTCACCGAGTTCGATCAGGCAGTTGGCGCGCTGCATCTCGATGTAGGTTGGCGTGCAGTAGGCAAGATCGAGTGCATCGTCGCTGTGCGAGTCGTCCGGCGTGGCGGCAAGCTCGTGCGCCTCGTCGAACTTGGTCTGGGCGAAGCGCGGATTGCTCATGATCGCGTGCCCCTGTGCCTCCTGCTGCGCGGCCAGGGCCCGGATGCGCGGGGTCGCACCGGGTGATCTCTGTGCAGCACGGGCGAGTCCGACGGCTTGTTGCGCGTTGCGGCGTGCCGTGGCCTGGTTGCTCTTCCTGAAGAGCAGGTATGCGGCCATCATGTCGTCGCCGGTTTCCTGGGCCCACTCCATCGCGCGGTCCGACCAGTAACCGGCCTGGTCGAAATCGCCGAGATCCTGGCTCAGCCAGCCGAGGAACTCCGCGGTGCGAGCTCCGATGGTCAGGAGTCCGTCCCTGGCCCGGCCGCCGGCGTTCTGCTGGATGCGGTCGAGCAACTGGACGTTCCGTGTGACCGAGTCGAGCGCGTGACGGGAACCGAGAAGGTTCGCAGCCTTGTAGTGGCCAGGCATGACGCCGCGCAGGTGACCGACGAAGAACCCCGGGTCGAGCGGAGCGCGGAGGCCTCGGCTGCCGGTGGCCGGCTCCGGCGCTCGACGTCGGGACGGTGGCGGGGGCGTGTCCTGCTCCCAGGACCGGTCCGCGAGCCCAAGCATGTGGCCCGGGATGTGGAGGCCGTCGGCGATCCGCTCGATGAGGTCGATCTTCTCGATGGAGCGTTTCCCGGACGCCACCTCGCCGACTCGGCTCGGTGTCATGTCACAGGCCCGGGCGATGAGCGACGGATAGATCCGGGCCAGCTTGATCAGCCTGAATACCGCGCCGAAATCCCGCTGTCGGCACGCAGTGATCATCTCCGGGTTGGAGAGCAGCCCCGGCGGGAGCCGGTCCGGAACGCGAGCCTCGGTCACCGCTGCCTCCCGCTGGAGATTGGCGTCCACTGCAAGGAAGTTGATTGCCTGTGAGTTTACTCACGTTGGGTAATCACCTTGGGTACGTTCGGCAACCTTCCCCTCGGCAACCTGGTGTCCGGGGCCGGATCACCCAGATCCCGGTTCCATCGGCATCGGGAGGGTGGTGCACGTGATCAGCTCGGGAGAGCCCCGGGGCAATGCCGAACACCACAAGTCGGGCCGGCGGGATAGCCGCGTTCGAGGTGGCGCTTGCCCGGCACCGGCGATCGTCCGGGGTGGCCCGGAACCACCTCCGCGAGTTCCTCCAGGAGGTTCCCGGCGGGGCGGCCCTCGTAGGGGACGGTCAGGTGGTCCTTGGCGAGTTGGTATCGAGCGCGGTTGTGCACGCGCGAGTTTCGCCCGGCCGGGAGATCGCCGTGCGGTTCGAGATGCTGCACGGCCACCTCCGGATCGAAGTGCACGACGCGAGCAGCGAGAAGCCCGCGATCCGGCGTGGGGCCAGGGAGGACGACTCGTCCGGCCGCGGGCTGAACCTGGTGGAGGCGCTGTCCCTGGAGTGGGGTTGTGCCCCTCGGCCGGGCGGCATCGGAAAGATCGTTTGGGCGCTCGTAGGCCCGGAAGGTGGTGTGCGATGAGCTTGATCAGACGCGGGTCCGGGGTGACGGCGACGAGGTGCCACTACTGCGGCGCAGGGCTGCGGCTGGCTGCGGCACGGCACATCGTTGTCAACGGTCAGACGGTCGGTGTCCATCGGTGGCACCCGCGCCGCTCGGGAGAGGTGTCGGCCTGATGGCGCTTCGAGAGCACAGTCCGTCGGGCGCCGAACTGGCGCTGACCGGCGGCGACGTGGGGACCGAAGGGGCTGCGCCGTACCCGTTCCCGGTGGTGGTGGAGATCCAAGGGATCACGGAGCCTGCGCACTTCTCGGAACTGGCGGTCGCGCTGACGGCCCTTCTGAGCGCGCTTCGGCCGCTACCGCTAGGCGCGGACCAACACCAGTACTTCGACGACCTCTTCGGGCCGTCGGCGGTGCAGCGAATCGGTCGCCGACTTGCGGCGTACGGGCAGGTGCGGTCGTTGGTCTTCCTCGGGCTGACTGCCCACACGATCAATCTCTATCCCGCCGGCCCCGAGGCGTCCTCGTGAGGTGGCTGTGACAAGGGAGAGCGAGGCCATCAGGTAGCGGCCGACTTGATCAGCGACAACTGAAGACGAGCCGGACCACCCCGAGACCTTGGCGGGGATGGGGTGGTCCGGTGGGTCGGAACCCGGTGCCGATGGTATCGGGCTCCTCGGCATGTCTGTGCACGGATGAGCCGGTTCTGTTGTAGATCAAGGGAGTTGAGAGGCTGTTGTACGGGGACGACGACTTCTGTGCGGAGTCGGCGGCGGACCTCGACCCGGACTCGTGGGCGTGGCTTCCGGGGGTCGACTACGCGGCCGGCTGGCGCGCCGCACGGCAGACTGCAGACGGCCTGAACGAACTGCTGGCCGCGTGCGGGGTGAAGCGCTCACACCTGCGGGCGATCGCCGACACCGACGCTCAGGGCGGCCCGGTGGTCCGCCTGGAGGGAGTGGCCGAGGGTTGGCTGAGCCTGGAAGAACTGCTCTGCCTGGCCGCACACGTCCGCCGCGAGTCAGCCTGACGGCCAGGGCCAGTACTTGCGGAAGCGTGTACTGGCCCCGGCCGACTGGCCTCTTCGTCCCGAAGCAACTCGCGCACCCACTTGTCGTGGGGGAGGGCTGGGGCTGACCGGCAAGGACAGTGCGTGAGCGTCCGCGATTGTCCGCCGAGGTTCGGGGTCGTTGTAGCGCAGTTAGACACTCAGTCCCGCAGCCGGCCATTACTACCCGGACGCGACAACCTCGCCAGCCGTGACCTGGGGAGGGTTAGGAAGCAGTGACGCGAGAGTCTCACGCACGAAGTCCGCAGCCCTTTTGATCGATTCCTCGGCCCCAGCGCGGTCTTCAAAGACGCTGGTCGAGACCATCACCCCATCCCCAGCGGCGACCCAGTAGTACGCCACGAACCCGGGGACCTGTTGGATGAGTGGTATGAAGCCCTCCTTCACTCGGCGTCCTGCCTCAGCAGGATCGGTCACTCCTTCGTATCGCCGTACCGCTGCATACATGGCTGACCTCCTCTTGGGCCGAGATCGCCTCGTAGGAGGCGATACACCCACCATGCGACTCCCCGCGCCAATCAGCTAGTCACAAGAACAAGTTCTGATCAACCACCGGGCTGGTCAGCGGCTGGGCATCCGCCCGACCCGCTGACCAGCCCGTTTACCGTCACCAGTTGTCAACGTTGGTTGGCCCTGATTGACCTTCTACGGCCCAGAGACGGCCCCGGACCCTATCCACGGTCCGGGGCCGTCTCTGATTCCTGCCGTTCCGTGGTAGCCCGGCAGTGACTACTGGCTGATCACTCCGCTGGGTGCCACATAGATCCGCTTCTGTTCGCCAGCCTCGTTGGCAGCCGTTGCTGCCGGGCGCCATCGCTCGCCAAGAAGGAGAGCAACGATCGCGGCTGTCGCTGAAAGGGCGGCCGGAAGGATGTCGGCCGGCGCCCTAAGCACGACCACGATGACGACCACGGCCGCTGGCCAGATCTGGGGGACCTTAGTTGACACAGGGGGCCGGGCAGGGGTGAGACTCATTGCAGTGCCTCCAAATGAGAGGTGCCTTCTGCCCGCCAGCGGCGCACTCGGTTCCCGCCTCAGCGCCCTGGCGGGCATCGCTATCAGTAGCCGACGGTAACAGCGGCTCAGCGCAGCTAGTCAGCCTGCAATCCACCTGACGTCGGTAATCGGAAGCCAGCAGCCGTCGGTTTTCGTCACGGCATGTCCACATATTCCGACCCTCACGACTCTGTCACGCCCTGTTATCGAAAGTCGCGAGCCAGAGAAAGGAGATCGTCTCGAAAGGCCGCAGGTCACCATGTATTTTCAGCTAGCCAAAAAGACATGGCGGCATAACTCTCTGCAACTCTCAGGTTGGCTAGAACGCACCCGTACCGGCCACGGCGGCGGCTTGTTTGCGCCGCGAAGATCGTGCCCGCGCGGGCGTTGGCGCGATCTTTGGCCGGTGTCCTGTCTGGTTTGGGGTCGAGCATGATCGGGGGGCCGTAAGCTGTCGCGACTCGGTCAGGGCTCTTTGGGCCTGACCGCAATTTGGCCGAGTGGCCCCCCGTTCTGCTCGACGCGGGTCCCGGGCCAGGGAGGTGGGTAAAGATCGCGTCGGCGCCCGCCCCCGGCCCCGGCGGGTTTGTCCTTACGTCGTCCGTCCGCCCTGGCGCGGCCGGCCGCCGCCGTCGCGGGGCGCAGACAGGAGCGGAGGCGAGCGGCGGGCCAGCGCCGCGAGCGAAGCACGCCTTGACTTCGCGCTCCAGCACTTCGGCAAGCACCTCATGGAGCGCGGTGACCTCACCGGCGCCCGCGCGCACCTGCAAGAGGCCCTGCGGCTGCGGATCGCCAAGGGGAACACCGAGCTGGTCGAATCCACGCAAGCCGCACTCGACCGGGTCGACGTGCTGATCGGCAACGCCGCCGCATCAGCGCCGGCCGTCGTGGCACCGGGCGAGTGGAGCCGCGGATGGACGGCGTGGTTCCAGGCCCGCACCTTCGTCGGTGACCCGACCCGGTGGTACGACGGGTTTCCCGCCATCCGGGACGCGGTGCAGAGCCTCGCCGTGCACCAGCGGGTGCAGCCCGGGCACTTGTGGGACCAACCGTTCCCCACCGAGGAGATCGCCGCCGTGGCGGCGGAAGCCGAGAAGGCTCTCTTCGCCGACGGGTACCAGCACAACGGTAAGCGGAACGCGGCCGTCGGCGAGGCCGTGAGCCGCTTCGTCGCCCAGGTCGACCTTGCCGCACTCGTGGCACGGTTCACTGGCCTGGCCGTCGAGCAGCCGCACACTGGCGTCTACATCGGCTACACGGAAGGGCAGTTCCTCGACTTCCATGTGGACGAGGCAGGGTTCGGCGAGGCCAATTTGATCATCTGCCTCCAGCACACCCGCCCCACCGAAGCGGGCAAGGCCAGTTCCACCGTCTTCATCGGTGCCGACGGATACCTCGAATGCGACCTCGGGGTGGGCAGCGGTGTCGTCTTCGACGGGGCACTCACGCCGCACGGTCGGACGCCCCTTGGTGCCGGGGAGAGCATCACCCTCATCAGCCTCGGATTCCGCGCGCGGGATCAGGCCAAGCGTGCCCTTACAGGCCTTCCCCCGGTTCCGGCGTAGTCACGTCGAGTCAATCGCCACTCCATGGTCGTCGGACACGACCCTGACCGCCCCCGGCAGGCACAACCGGAGCACCCTCATGGAACACCCTTACCTCGTCCCTGCCTTGATCGCCTACCTGCTCACCAGCTTCCGGTACTACCGGACTCCCGGGACGAGGAAGACCTCGGCAAGCTCCTGTACGCCCGCATCGGTCGCGCATGCCGGGGTCGATGTTCGACAGGGCGAGGGCGCTAGCTTCCGCCCGTCGAAGCTTGGCGGTGATCGAATCCCACTTGGAGCGGATCACCCGGTAGGCGAAGGTGCCGTCGGGGAGGCGTATCTCGCTACCTCGGCGCGAAGGTCCTCCAGCTGGTTCGCGACCTGCTCGCCGGCGCCCTCGGAGTCCTCCGACTCGCGGGCGTACAGGATCCAAACCAGCTGGTCAGGGTCGCGGTCCAGCTCTGTGCGTCCACCGAAGCGGCGCGGAGAGGAAGCAGCCATGCCGACCTACTACCCAAGACAATGGTGGCTTCGATCACCAACGGCATCGCCTTCATCGCCTTCTGTATCCTGCGCGCCGCCGCCGGCCGCGGCCGCGAGGTGCCGGTCGCGATGTACGCGGTACCTGCGGTCTTCGCCTTCTACTACCTGATGCCGGCCTTCGGCCTGCTCTGATGCCGTACGGCCACTGAGGAGCCCTCCCCGCGCCGCGCGGGGAGGGCTCCTCGGCTTCGAGTGGCAACTGTTCGATATCGATTTCTCGCCGTCGGCGATATCATGGGCGGCAGGTGAGCAGGGAGGACCGGCCATGACGCGTACCGTTGTCGACCTCGATGACGATCTTCTCGCGGAAGCGCAGCGACTCTTCGGCACGACCACCAAGGTCGCGACCGTCAATGCCGCGCTGCTCGAGGCTGTGAAACTGGCCCGCCGGATAGAGCTCGCGGACGCCATCGCCACCGGGGAGTTCGACCTCCTCGGCGAGTCCGGCGAGCAGGCTGTTGCGTGAGCCGTGAGCGCTTCCTGATCGACAAGTCGGCCCTTGCGCGGTGGGGCAGGCCCGCGGTGCGTCCGGTTCTCGATGACCTCTCGCAGCGGGCCCTGCTCGCGGTCAGTGCGGCAGTCGAGATGGAGGTCCTGTACAGCGCACGCTCGGCTGCTGAGGCGGACCGACTGCGGCACCTGCTCAGAGGCTTCGACTACCTGCCCTGCACGGACGAAGTCTGGGACCGAGCCAAGTTCATCCAGCATCAGGCTCTGTTCCGGGGCAACCATCGTGCCCTGTCGATGGCCGACATGCTTATTGCGGCCACGGCCGAGCGCCATGGTGTCACCGTCCTGCACTACGACGGCGACTACGACATGATCGCGGCCATCACGGGCCAGGCCACCCGCTGGGTTGTACCGGCTGGGGCGGCCGACTGAGTTCCGGCCCGAGTCGCTGGTGGCTTCGATCACCAACGGCATCGGCTTCGGCGTCATCGCCTTCTGCGCGCCGCCGCCGGCCGCGGCCGCGAGGTGCCGGTCGCGATGTACGCCGTGGCCGGCGACTTCACCTTCTACTAGCTGATGCCGGCCTTCGGCCTGCTCTGATGCCGTACGGCCTTCCGAAGAGCCCTCACCGACGTCGCGCGGGGAGGGCTCTTCGGTTGGTCCGGGTACATCGGAGGGGCGTCATGTCTCCGGTCGGACTGATCTGTCAGTTTGCGGACAACCGGCGCCGTGAAGAGGCTTCCCGCCCGGTGGCTGGCCCAGAATCGCTGTGTCGGGCCCGACGCGATGCACAGCCTTGAAGCACCTACTCTCGAAATCCCAGGAGGCTCAACCCGTGCGAAAGACTTGGGCTCTTCGTGCCGCCACCCTCACCCTCGGTGCGGGTGCCGCCCTCGGTCTGACCGTCGGCTCGGCCGGTGCTGCCACCGCGCCCACGACGATCAAGCTGGGGGACACCGGTCCGTCGGTCACCTGCGTCCAGCAGGCCCTGAACCTTGAGATCAATTCCGGCCTCACGGTGAACGGCACCTACGGCCAGAGCACCGCCGACGCCGTGGCCAAGTTCCAGGCCATCCCCCTCTTCGGCAGCAACGTGCTGCCGCAGACCGGCGTGGTCGACGCCGCCACCGGGAACAAGCTCTACTCGGCGGTGTGGTGGGACTTCATGCTGGTCAACCCCGGGGACAACACCGGCCGGAAGGCCTGGATCTCCGGGAACTGCTCCAGCCTGATCCCGCGCTGACCATCGGATCGGCCCAGGCCGGGTAATGGCGAAAGGGCGACGGATTCGCGGTGTGCGCACATCGCGAATCCATCCCTGGCGTACGCGGTCGCGGCCGACTTCGCCTTCCATCACCTGATGCCGGCCTTCGGCCTGCTCTGATCAGGGCGGACTCTGCACCGGGCCCTCTCCCTCGACCGGGAGAGGGCCCGGTCTGTTTCTCCGGTTCTCCGGGCGGGGCGTCCGGGCTCCTGCCGGGGTGCCCGGGTTCAGTGGAGGCCCCGGATCTCGCGGTACACCGAGCCCAGGTAGTCCGGGAAGTCCCCGATCAGCCGCTGGTAGTCCTGCCGCCACCGGTCGATGTCGGACTGGTCGACGGGCTGCCCGAGCACGGTCGCAAGGTGGCGGGCCAGGAACTCGTCGTCCTGGTCCGGGGTGAAGGTCACCTTGCTGCTCGAAATCTCGAACCTGCGGGTCAGTTCGAGGCGGAGCGTCTTGTAGAGGAAGGAGTTCGCGGTGAAGCGCAGTGACTCCGGCATCTCCTTGGCCTGGGACTGGGGGCCGTGGTACCAGGAGATGTAGACGGAGTCGTCGAACATCTCGTAGCGGTAGACGGCCGTGTCCTCGACGTGCAGCAGCTCGACCGGGCAGAAGCGGCGGTAGTCGAAGAGCGACACCATGCTGACGATCAGCTCGTGGCGCAGCTCGGTTTCGAGCTGCTGGAGCTCCCGGTCCGAGAACCGGTCCCAGTGGACCCTGTCGGCGGCGCGCCGCTGGATGGCCCGGGAGTCGCCCGGGTTCAGCATGGCGACCTTCACCTGCTGGGGGTAGTGGTTCGAGGCGCGGAGCCGCGCTGCCACGTAGCGGGCGCTCGGGCCGCGGAAGGCGTAGAAGCCGGTGGCCTCCAGGCTCCTGGTCATGTCGGTGTTGAACCGGTTCCCGTACCGGCCGTCCGAGGGGTTCAGGGCGGGATAGAGGGCGATCGGCAGGTAGTCCTTGTTGCCCTGGGCGACGGTGGCCGTCAGCTCGCCCGACAGCTCCGCGAAGCTCTCCTTGAGCGACTCCTGGAGGCTCTTCTCCTGGATGCGGGTGCTGAACGCGGTGAAGATCAGGGCGAACAGCACGCTGCCGATCAGGCTGAGGCCCAGGTTCGAGAGGATCTGTCGGGTGGTCAGGCCGGGATCGGCCTTCATGAGCAGGAACCCGGCGAACAGGGCCACCAGGCAGGCCAGGAAGAACGCGTAGTTGACCAGGGTCCTGCGGGTGTCTTGATGCCTCGCGGCCATCGGCCCTCCTGTCTGGGCGCCGGCACCTCGGTCGGTCAACTTATCCGAGACAGGGCAGGGTTGGGGTCCGGAAGGGCCACATTGCCGGTCGGGGGCCCATGGAGGAGGGGGCCGAGGAGGCGGGTGCGGCGATCGACGGCGCCCCGGGGCGGGGGGCGGTCCGGCCGGCTCCTCGCCCCGGGGTGCGAGGTGCCCGCTACTCCACGCAGAATTCGTTGCCCTCGGGGTCGGCCATGACCACGTGTTCGCCGCCGGGCTCCTTGACGTGGCGCAGGGCGGTGGCGCCGAGGGTGGTCAGCCTCTCCACGGTGGCGTCGCGGTGGGCGGGGCCGGGGTGGAGGTCGAGGTGGAGGCGGTTCTTGACCGTCTTGGGCTCGGGGACCTGCTGGAAGAGGAGACGGTGGCCGAGGCCGGTGTCGCTGACGGGGTCGAAGGGCTCGTCGGGGTGGCGGACGGCAGCCAGGGCGCGGAAGGCGGGGTGGCCGTCGACCTCGGTGAGGAGGTCGGGGGTGATCGCGCCGGCCGACAGCAGACGCTCGATCAGGGCGCTGTGGTCCTCGACCCGGTACTCCAGGGCGGCGGCCCAGAAGGCGGCCTGGCGGTGCGGGTCGGCGCAGTCGATGACGATCTTCCAGTGTATGGGCATGTAACCGTTTATATCGGTTACCCGGTGCGCGGGCAATCACCGGCGAACGGAAGGCGTCAAAAAGGGGACTGTGTAGGCCAGTTGGTGGTGGGCATACTGCCTGGACGGGAGACGGGGAGGGGGCTCGACCGATGGTGCAGGAAGATCCGCCCGTGGGCGATGAGGCGCGGCTGCTGCCGGAGCTGTTCTGGACGGCCGACCGGGCGTCGGTGGACGGGCAGCGGCAGACGCTGCGCTGGTACCGCGGGCTGATCGCGATGCTGGTGATCGCCGCGGTGGTGGGATCGCTGCCGGGCCCGGAGCACCGGGGGGACAGCGACATCACGCCGCTCTTCTCCGTCGTGGCGTTCCTGGTCGCCGGCTACTTCTGGTCCCGGCTGCGCCGCAGCAACCCGCAGGGCCGCTGGTACGAGGCCCGGGCGGCGGCCGAGTCGGTGAAGACGCTCGCCTGGAAGTACTCGATGCGGGCCCGGCCGTTCGACGGTGCGGCGGAATCGGCGGAGGTGGACCGCGGTTACCTGCTCCAGCTGGAGGACGTGCTGCGCGCCTTCGAGGACCCGGAGATCGTGCCGCCCGGCACCATCCCGGAGATCACCCCCGAGATGCGCCGTGTCCGCTCCGCCAGCCTGGTCGCCCGCCGCACGCTCTACCTGCGCACCCGGGTCGAGGGCCAGCGCACCTGGTACCGCTCGCGGGCCGAGGCGTGCGAGTCGCAG
Source organism: Kitasatospora sp. NPDC041988 (assembly GCF_055588525.1). NCBI lineage: Bacteria > Bacillati > Actinomycetota > Actinomycetes > Kitasatosporales > Streptomycetaceae > Kitasatospora > Kitasatospora sp. NPDC041988. The sequence continues at coordinate 77,503 of NZ_JBVJCO010000028.1, read as the reverse complement.
GCGGTCTCCTGGGGGCTGGGGGTGGCGGCGCTGATCATCATCGGTGCGGCGGCGGCGATCGCGCAGGCGGTCGGGGCGCTGCCCGTCCACGTCTTCGGCGCCAGTTCGGCGGCGGCCGCCGCGGTGATCGCCTGGACCCAGCTGAAGCAGCTGCGCCCGCTGGCGGCGGCGTACCAGCTGGCCGCGCGCGAGTTGGAGAACGTCGGCAACCAGCTCTCCGACCTCGACCTGAAGGCCCCGGACGCCGAGCCCCGCTGGGCCCGGCTGGCCGCCGAGGCGGAGGACGCGGTCTCCCGCGAGCACACCACCTGGCGCGCCCGGCGGGCCTTCCCCCGCTGAGGGGGCCGTTGGTGCCCTGCGGCGAGAAGGTCGGGATGTCGAGGCCGGGGGTGGGCTCGACTCTTTCGCGGAAACGGAATGTGATGTGACGTCGGATCCAAGGGTGTCGATCTCGGTGCGGTCGGGCGCGGGGGAGGACGCCTCGGGCGGGCTGCGGAGGTGGCTCGACCGGCAGCCCGAACTGCGCGGCGTCGTAAGGCGGGACGACACTGCCGTACCACCGCCCGGAACGATGGGCGGCGCAGGTGAGCTGTTCCTCGCGGTGCTCGCCCCCGGCGGTGTCGCCGCCGTCTTCGCGACCGCGGTGGTGGCCTGGGTGCAGAACCGCCGCAGCGGCCAGAGCGTCTCGGTGACGGTCACCAGGCCGGACGGCGGTCAGGTGACCGTGGCCTCGGACCGGGTGCGCCCGATGACCCCGGAGCAGCTCGCCGAGCTGACCCGGCGGATCGCGGACGTCATCGAACCGGGGCCGCCCTCGGCCGAACCGCCCTCGGCCGAACCGCCGCTGTCCGCTGGGCCGCCGACCGCTGGGCCGCCGTCCGGGCCGCCGCCGGCCCCCCGCGGCCTGCCGCCCGTGCGGGGCTGACGGCCGTGGCACCCCCTGCGCCCCGCCGCTCCGAGGGCTTCGCCGTGCCCGGAGCTCGGGCCGTTGTCGTCGGCACCGCCCGGCACGCAGCGGCCGTCGTGCCGGACGGGGCCGCCGCCCTGCCGAGGCTGCCCGACCTCCCGAGCGCCGCCACCACCGCACGCGACATCGCCGCCGTCCTGCACGAGGTGTGCGGCATGGCGCCGGACCAGATCACCCTGCTGGTCGACCCGCCGAACGACGGCGTCGTGGTCGCAGCGGTCGAGGAGGCCGTCGCCGAGGCGCGCGGCCCGGTGCTGTTCTACTTCGTCGGGCACGGACTGCTCAGCGCCGGCGACGAGCTCTACGTGGCGACCAGCGCGAGCACCGGGGCGGGCCGGGTTGCCTACGCGGTGCCCTTCCAGTCCGTCCGGGACCCGCTGAGCGGCTGCCTCCAGCCCACGGCCGTCATCCTGGACTGCTGCTTCTCCGGCCTCGCGGACGTGGGCGGGGGCCTGCGCCGGGACCCGTTCGTCTCGGCACGCCCGCGCGGTAGTTTCCTCCTGACCTCGGCCTCGGGGTTCGACCGCTCGTACGCACCCGAGGGCGAGCGGCACACCCGGTTCAGCGGCGAGCTGTTGCGGCTGCTGGGCGAGGGGCACCCCGGCGCGCCCGCCTGGCTGACGCTGGAGGACGTCTACGCCCGGCTCGACCAGCAGTTCGCGAACACCGACGTCCGCCCGCACCGGCAGAGTTCGGACCGCGCGGGCGAACTCGTGCTGGCACGGAACCTCGGCTACCCCCTTCCCCCGCAGCCTGACCGCGACCAGGAGCCGGTCCGGAACGACGGGGCGATCTGCCCGTACCCGGGTATGGAGGCGTTCCGGCCGGAGGAGTACGACTACTTCTTCGGAAGGGAGGAGCTGGTCGGGCAGCTTCTGGCCGAGGTGCTCCGTCCGGCCGGGCAGGCCCCGCCGGTCGACGGTGCCGCGGAGGGGCGGGCCGTCGTGGACGGCGCCGCCGAGGAATCGCCGGGTCTGCCGGTCATGCTGGTCGGCGCGTCCGGTGCGGGCAAGTCCTCGATTCTGCGTGCCGGCCTGCTCCCGGCGCTGGAGCGCCGCTACGGTGCGGATCCCGCAGTGCCCTGGCCCGCCCTGTTGCTGGAGGCGCCGGGCCCGCGCCCGCTGCGTGCGCTGGCTGCCCGCTGGGCGCAGGCCCTGGGCCGGCCGGTGGCCGACGTCGAGGAGGAGCTGGCTGCCGGCGTGGTGCCCGCGGGCTGCCCCGTCCTCCTGGTCGACCAGTTCGAGGAGGTCTTCAGCCGTTGTCCGGATGAGCAGGAGCGGGGCCGCTTCGTCGCCGCCCTGTGCGAGGCGGCCGCCGCCGGGGTGCGGGTGGTGATCGCGCTGCGCGCCGACCGGTACGACAGCTGCCTGGACCATCCGCAGCTGGTCCGGGCGCTGCACCGACGCCAGGTGATCGTTCCGCAGATGGGTGAGGACGGTCTTCGGGCCGCGATCGAGGGCCCGGCCGCGCAGACCGGCCTGGCGCTGGAGCCAGGCCTCACGGACCTGCTGCTGCGCGACGCGGGAAGGGGCGGCGGACCGGCCCTCGGCTCGGCCCTTCCGTTCCTCGCGCACGCACTGCGTCAGACCTGGGTACGGCGGTCCGATCGCACCCTCACCCTCGCCGGGTACGCCGCGACCGGCGGCATCTGGGACTCGCTCACCCACACGGCCGAGGCGATCCACGACGAGCTGGACGAGGAAGGCCGGGCACTTCTGCGCGACCTGATGCTGAGCATGATCCAGCTGCCGGACGGCAGGGAGGGGGCGGTACGCCGGCAGGTCCGGCTTCGCGTGCTGCGGGAGGGCAGGTCGCGCGAGCAGCGGGAGCTGCTGGCCCTGCTCCTGGACCGGCTGGCGGCGGCCCGGCTGGTCACCGTCGGCCGCGGCAGCGCCCAGCTCGCGCACGAGGCCCTGCTGCGCGCGTGGCCGCGGTTGAAGGGCTGGATCGAGGCGGACAGAGCCGACCTGGTGAAGCGTCAGCAGTTGGCGTCCGCCGTCGATGCCTGGGACCGCTCCGGCCGTGACTCGGCCTACCTCTACGTCGGTACCCGTCTGGCGGCGGCGGCCGAGTGGGCGACCGACGAACGGGCGGCGCGGCTGCTGCGGACGGTGGACGAGCGGTTCCTGCGGGTCAGCCAGGCCGCCGAGCAGGCGGTGCAGGCACGTGAGCTCCGTCGGCTCCGGGTGCTGCGGCGCCTGCTCGCCGTGATCGCGGCGGCGTTGTGCCTGGCGCTGGCGGCCGCCTACCTGGCCCGGCAGCAGCAGCTGACGGCGCAGGAGCAGCGTCAGGCCGCCACGGCCCGGGTGCTGGTCTCCGACGCCCGTGACTTGCGGGACGTCCAGCCGGAGAACGCGATCGCGATGGGGCTTGCCGCCGTACGGCTGGACTCAGCCCCGCACACCCGGGCCGGCCTGGCCACGACGCTCGCGCAGTCGCGCTTCCTGGGTGCCCGTGTGGAGTCGCCCGCCGACCCGGTCGACTTCGTCGACGAATCGGCGTTCAGCCACGACAGCCGGCTGCTGGTGGGCGTGACCCGCACCGCCGTCGTCCTGTGGGACGTCGCCGATCCCCTGCACCGGCGCCGTCTGGCGGAGCTGCCGGTGGACCGGGAGCGGGTCACCGGGTTCGGCTTCAGCCCCGACGACCGGACCCTGGCGGTGCTGGAGACCGGCCGCGACCCCGCCCGGTTGAGGACGGTGACGCTCTGGGGCCTCGCCGATCCGGCCCGTCCGGTCAGGAGCGCGGTGCTGGACCCCGGGCTGACCGAGGGGGCGGACAGTGTTTCGTTCAGCCGGGACGGCACGATGATGGCCGTCGTCGGGAGTGTGAAGGACACGGAGTGCGGCACGCTGACGCTCTGGGACCTGCACGACCGTACGAAGCCGGTCAGGGTGACCCGGATGTCGGACCTCTACGACTGCGACACCGTCTCGCTGAGCCCGGACGGCCGCACGCTGGTGATCGGCGACGGCATGATCAAGTTCAGCAGCGACGTGCCCGATCCGGACTCGGTCGTCAAGCACTCCGGCATGACCGTCTGGGACATCTCCGACCCCACCCGGCCGAGGCGGCTGAAGCGGATCGACGGCTGGTCCGCCGGGCTGGTGTTCAGCGCGGACGGCCGCCTGCTGGTGACCCGTTCCGGGATTCGTGTGCGGCTGTGGGACATGGCCGACCCGGCCGACCCGCGGGCGCTCTCCACCGTGGCCGATCACACGGACGACGTCTCGGCGCTGCGGTTCAGCCCCGACGGCCGGCGGCTGGCGAGCGGGGACGGCGTGGGGACCGTCGTCGAGTCCGATGTGACGGACCCGGCGCATCCCCGGGTGGTGGCCACCGTCACCAACCGGGAGAGGGATATCGAAGCCCTGGCCTACAGCCCCGACGGCCGGACCCTCACGACACTGGACGGCCAGAACCGCCTGACCGCCTGGGACGTCGGCAAGCACACCGAGCCCACCCTCCTCGGCCGGGCGGACCTCGGGGCGTCCGGGCACGGGATCGCGTTCACCCCGGACGGGCGGTTCGCCGCCGTCGGCACCGCCGTTGAGACCGTCGAGCTGTGGGACCTCTCCGACCCGCAGCACCCGCGGGCGGCAGCCGCGCTCACCGGCCACACCCGGATGGTCGACACCGTGGCGTTCAGCCCCGATGGCACCGTGCTGGCGAGCGGCGCGGTGGACGAGACCATCCTCTGGGACGTCACCGACCGCGCCAGCCCGCGCCTCGCCGTCACCCTGCCCGGTACGCGGGGCAACGCCTCGGTCGGCTTCACCCCGGACGGGACGACGCTGATCACGTCCGGGGCCGCGAACTCGTTCGCGTCCGGCACCTCGGTGGTGTGGGACGTCAGGGACCGCGGCCGGCCGGTGGCCGCGTACCGCCTGGAGGGAGCCAGCGCGACCGCCCCGGTCCGGATCAGCCCGGACGGCCGGCTGCTGCTCGTCCCGCTCGACACCGGTGGGAACTTCACCAAGCCCATGTCGGCCGTGTTCCGCCGGACGCCGGACGGCGGATGGAAGGCGGTGCAGGACGACGGACATCCCTACGGGGTCGGCCAGGGTGCTTTCAGCCCGGACAGCCGAACGCTGGCCGTGACCAAGGGCGGCGCGGGCGTCGTCCTGTGGAACCTCGCCGACCCCGACAGGCCCAGGGAGGCCGCGCAGCTGGCCGACATCAGGGACAGCCACGCGGTGGCGTACCACCCCGGGGGCAAGCTGGTGGCGGGGGCGAGCTCCGCCGGCGCGATCGCCGTCTGGGACGTCGAGGCTCCCGACCAGGCCTTCCTGCTGGCGCGGCTGAGCATGTCGACGGGCGGGGAGGTCGGTTTCAGCCCGGACGGCCGGTTGCTGGTGGGTGTGTCGGACCGGACGCTGCAGGTCTGGGAGCTCGGTGACCTCCCCGCGGTGGCGGCCGACCTCATCGGGCTGGCCTGTCACCGGCTGAGCGGGCAGCTCCCCGACGAGCTGTGGAAGAAGCACGCCCCGGGTGTCTCGCAGCCGAAGCTCTGCTGACCAGGTGCGTCGCCCCGGACCGGGAGTGCGCCCGGCGGGCGTTCCCCCGCTGAGGGGGCCGCAGCGTCCGCGCCCCCGGCCGTGTCACGGGAGAAATCGGGAGGTCGTGGGGAGATCGGGCGAAGCCTGCGCACTGCTTGGGGGACGGGTGTGCGAGGTGGGTGAGGGTCGGGCGCGGAAGCCCGAACCGTAATCGTTACGTGTCCATGCCCTGGTTTCATCGCCTCCGCGCACGACGTCAGTCACTGCTCGGAGGCCCCCCTTGCGCATTCTCCTGATCGCCAGCGCGTTCAACAGCCTGACCCAGCGCGTCCACACCGAACTCCGCGACCGCGGGCACCAGGTGGCCGTCCAACTGGCGCTCGGCGACGAGCAGATGCGGGCGGCGGTGAAGCGGACCGACCCCGAGCTGATCCTCTGCCCGATGCTCACCAAGGCCGTCCCCGAGGACATCTGGTCGCAGCGCACCGTCCTGATCGTGCACCCCGGCCCCAAGGGCGACCGCGGCCCCTCCTCGCTCGACTGGGCGATCACCGAGGGCGCCGAACGCTGGGGCGTGACCGTCCTCCAGGCCGTCGAGGAGATGGACGCCGGGGACATCTGGGCCTCCGTCGACTTCGCCGTCCCGGCCGGCGGCAAGAGCGAGCTGTACCGCAACGAGGTCGCGGACGCCGCCGTCGAGGCGGTGCTGCTGGCCGTCAGCCGGTACCAGGGCGGGCTGTTCACCCCCGAACCGCTGGACTACGACCGCCCCGACGTCCGCGGCGAGCTGCGGCCCTTCCTCAAGCAGGACGCCCGCCGGATCGACTGGTCCGCCGACTCCACCGCCACCGTGCTGCGCAAGCTGCGCGCCGCAGACTCGCAGCCGGGCGTGCTGGACGAGCTGTACGGGCGCGAGTACTTCCTGCACGGCGGACACCCCGAGGACGAGCTGCGCGGCCGTGAGCCCGGCGCGGTGATCGCCACCCGGGACGGCGCGATCTGCCGGGCCACCGTGGACGGCGCGGTCTGGATCCCGCAGCTGCGCCCGCGCCGCACGCCCGGCGGGCCGGCCACCTTCAAGCAGCCCGCCGCGACGGTGCTCGCCGGCCACCTCCACCGGGTCCGCGAGGTGCCCGTCACCCCCGCCTCGGCGGCCGGGCGGGACACCTGGGCGGAGATCCGGTACCACGAGCAGGACGAGGTCGGCTTCCTCGAATTCGCCTTCGCCGGCGGGGCGATGAGCACCGAGCAGTGCCGCCGCCTGCTGGCCGCCTACCGGGAGGCCGCGGACCGGCCGACCTCCGTGCTGGTGCTCGGCGCGGCCCGGGACTTCTTCTCCAACGGCATCCACCTCAACGTGATCGAGGGCGCGTCGTTCCCTGCGCTGGAGTCCTGGGAGAACATCAACGCGATGGACGACCTGGTGGAGGCGGTCCTCACCACCACCGACAAGGTCACCGTCTCCGCCCTGGCCGGGAACGCGGCCGCCGGCGGGCTGATGCTGGCGATCGCCGCCGACGAGGTCTGGTGCCGCGAGTCGGCGGTGCTCAACCCGCACTACCGCCTGATGGGCCTCTACGGCTCCGAGTACTGGACGTACACGCTGCCCCGCCGGGTCGGCGCCGAGCAGGCCGAGCGGCTGACCACGGAGGCGCTGCCGGTCGGCTCGGCGCACGCGGAGCGGCTGGGCCTGGTGGACCGGACGGCGGGCGGCAGCGCGGCGGACTTCCGCCGCTGGGTGGCCCGGGAGGCGGCCCGGCTGGCCGGCTCGCCGGAGCTGACCGGCCGGCTGGTGGAGAAGAAGCGCCGCCGGGCCGACGACGAGGAGGCCAAGCCGCTCGCCGAGTACCGGGCGGAGGAGCTGCGCCGGATGCACCGCAACTTCTACCGGGACGGCGAGCCGTACCACGAGCTGCGGCGGAACTTCGTGCACAAGGTCTGCCCGGTCGCGACGCCGGAGCACCTGACCGGGCTGCTCGGCAAGCCGGAGTAGGACGGTCCGAGTGCGGCAAAGCCCTGGGGCCCGGTCGGAAGACCGGGCCCCAGGGCTTTGCGCGCGCTCAGCGCCCGAGCGGGGGCGACTCAGCGCCCGCGCGGGGCGAGCGGCGCCGCCCGGCCGACCAGGATCGGCTGCGCGTTGACGACGCTGCGGCTCGGCGAGACGGCGAAGGCCAGCGAGCCGAAGAAGATGTAGCAGCCCAGCCCGACCACCAGCGGGAAGATGAACTGGAGCGCCATCACCCCGCCCGCCGTGCTCTGCGAGGCGTCCAACTGGACGGAGACGGCGGCCATCCCGGTGTAGTGCATCGCGCACACGGCGACGCCCATCACGGGGGCCGCGGCCAGTACCGCGAGGGTGCCCCGGATGTTCAGCGCGGCCCAGAGCGCGGCCGTCGCGGCGAACACCGCGATGCCGACCGAGAGCCACACCGTGGTGCGGTCGTAGCCGACGTGGCCGGGCAGGACCATGGCGGCCATGCCGAGGTAGTGCATGGCCGCGACACCGAGCCCGGTGGTCAGCCCGCTCGCGAGCAGCGCGGCGACGCGGTGGCGGCTGTAGCCGACGGCGAACATGCCGAGGCCGACGAAGAAGATCGCGACGAGCAGACTGAGCACGGTGAGCCCCGGTCGGTAGCTGATCTCGATTCCGCTGACGGAGAAGCCGAGCATCGCGATGAAGTGCATCGACCAGATGCCCGCGCCGAGCGAGGTCGATGCGAAGAGCAGCCAGTAGACGCGGGTGCGGCCGGTGGAGACGAGTGCCCAGCGGGTGCTGCGCAGGGCGACGAAGGCGCCCAGGCAGGCGACGAAGTACGAGACCGCCGGCGTCACCCAGCCGTGGTCGGCATGATGGATCTCTCCCACGAGGAAGCTCCCTGACGGGTTTGGGGGGAGGACTGACGCCAGGAACGGGCGGACGCGTCGGCCGTGGGACGGCCCGGCATGGGTGGCGAGGCCGGGTGCGCGGTACGCGCGGGTGTCGCGGTCCTGCCCGGGGGAAGCCTGGCGTGTGGTGCCCCTGACAACGGGCGACAGTAACCATTACCGGCGAGTCGCACAATGTTCGCGCTTTTGGTGAAAGTGCAGGTCAGGGCCGCTCTTCACGTGATCGGCAAGATCTCGGCACCAAGCCCTGACGCCGCCTGCGCATACAGCACGCGGCTTCCCCTGGAGGCCGCTCCGCCGGTCCGGGGCCGGTTCGGGAGCCTGTCCGGGGGCCGGTTCGGGAGTCGTGCGGGCGCCCCGGCCGTCACTCCAGGGGGGCTAGGCCGAACGGGTGGCCGGCCGGGTCGATCAGCACCTTGAGGGTGCGGCCGTGCTGGTAGTGGGGCTCGGTGGCGCCGAGCGCGAGTGCCCGGGCGGTGGCCTCTTCCAGGTCGTCGACGTAGAAGTCCAGGTGGAAGTGCTTGCCGCCGTCCGGTTCGGTCCACGGCTCCGGCCGGTACCCGGTCACCCGCCCGAAGCCGAGCGGGCTGCCGCCCTCCGGGTTGTCCAGGATGGCGAAGTGCTCGTCCACGTGCCGGGTCTCCCACCCGAGCAGCTCGCCGTAGAAGGCGGCCAGCGCGACCGGGTCGGCGCAGTCGATGGTGACCATGGCGAGGCGGGCGAAGCCGGTGTCGTTCTGCTCGGCCTGCTCGGCGGCGACGTCGGTCATTTCTGGTCGGCCCTTTCACTGAGGGGTGGTGCTGGTCGGCCCTTCTGTCGTGGGGTGGCGTGGCGCCGGGGGCCGCGTGGGTCAGGCCCCAGAACCAGCATCGCACCGGGAGCCACGGAGGGCACGGCCAGCGGGCCGGACTCGGGTGGGGCCCGTTCCCGGGGGTCGGGGGTGGGCTGCCGGAGCGGAGCGAGGGCGTCCGGCTCGGTACAGATCGGTACAGAATCGGCACGTTCCGGGGGGAGGTGCCTGATGGTTCATTGGATAAAATTTCGATCTATCGACGGATTGGTGTGAGTGGGGGGATCCTGATGGCGATCGAGCTGCCCAGCGAGGTGGTGACGCTCCTTGACTTCATCGGCATTCGCTGGCCCTCGGTCAACGAGGACAAGGTCCGCGAATTCGGCGAGCACGTCAAGGAGTTCGCGAAAGGACTCGAAGACCTGCACGCGGACTCGACCGCGACGGTCCATCAGCTCGGCGGCGCGTACGAGGGCGAGTCGTACGAGGCGCTGATCGCCAAATGGGCGCTGATGTCCGACAAGCACTTCAACGAGGTCGTCCAGGCGGCCCACGTGGTGGCGAAGGCGCTGGACACCGCCGCGGACGTGATCATCGCCATGAAGATGGAGGCGCTCGCCGAGCTCATCGTGCTCGCCGCCTCCTTCGTCGCCGCCCAGGCCGCAGCCGTGGCGACCCTCGGGCTGGCGGAGGCGGGGGCGATCGCGATCCAGCAGGCCGCGCGCAAGCTGATGTCCTATCTGGCGCACCAGCTGGAGGAACACATCATCGGCGAGGTGATCGAAGCGGCGGTCACCCCATTGGTGGAGATCGTCTCGGGGGCGGTGGCCGGGTTGGTGTTCGAGGCGGCGGAAGCGGCCCTGAACGGCGGCGGCGGTTCGGCCGGCAGCGGATTCAAGATCGACCCCGCGGTCGTGGAGACGCACGCCCGGGCCCTGCACGACCAGGCGGAGAAGGTCGCCCAGCACGCGCAGGTCTTCGGCGCCCGAGTGGCAGGGGTGAGCTTCGAATGACCGACCCGGTCGTCAAGGCACTGCAGAAAAGTGCCCAGAAGCTCGGCAAGGCCCTGGCCGAGGACACCGGCAAAGCCGTCAAGAAGATGTACAAGCAGGCCGGCGACAACCTGGCCAAGACCGCCAAGCACCACAAGGACAACGACTCGCACAACGCCCACGGCTTCGCCGACAAGGGCAAGGACAAGGCCGCACCGCCGCCGAAGGCGGGCACCAGCTCCGGCGGAGACGCGAAGCCGCCGCCCCGGAAGTACTTCATCCACGACGACGGCCGGGTCCAGGAGATCAAGGACGGCAAGCTCGTCGACCCGGACGGGACCGACAAGTCCCTCAAGACCCTGCTGGACGGGGACTCGGGCAAGGTCAAGGACGCGGAGCCGAAGGACCTGAGCTCCACGTACCACGCGAAGAAGTACAAGAAGTCGGACAAGGACGACGACGGCAACCCCAAGCAGGACGAGAAGGTCGTCAGCCAGAAGATCACCGAACCGACGGAGCTGTCCCGGGCCGTGGAGGAGGCCCGGCGCGCCGAGGGCAACTACGGCGGCAAGAACTACGCCTCGCTCAGGTACCGGGACGAGCACGGCGAGTTCATCCTGGTCGGCCGGAGCGACTACGTCCGCAGCCACTCGGAACGGTCGATCGGCAAACCGCTGCTGGGCGGCAAGGAAGGCAACGTCAGCGAGCTCTACACCGAACGGGCGCCCTGCCAGGCCGGCCCGAACTGCGAGCGCTGGCTGGCCCGGCACTTCGAGTCGGAGAATCCCGACCTGAAGGTCACCCACGGCGTCGACTACGACAACAAGGTCCCCACGAAGGACCGCGACTGGGGTCACAAGGCCTATCTGGACCAGCTCGAGGAGGACCACTCCACGGGCAAGCATGATGGCACGATGGGCACGAAGGACTTCGACGCGCAGGGGCAGCAGGACAAGGCGGCCTCCGACGCGAAGCACGTGGCGAAGAAGCAGAAGCTCAAACACACTGGCCTGTGACGGGCGGGACGACAGGATGGATGACTGGTGCTGGTAGGGATTGACTGGCCCGTGGTCGTTGAACGGGCCACGCCGGGTGATCTGCTGAGGTTCCGGCCCGAGGCCGCGGCGCGGATCTGGCCGGGCGGCGACGGCGCGCGCTTCGTGACGGAGATCGGGATCCCGAACTCCAAGGGGCTCTTCCGCATTCTGGAGGAGCTGGCGGACCGGGACCCGGCGAGCCGGGACATCGCCTTCGAGAACTGGCCCGGGCCCGAGCCGGTCGACACCCCGCACGGGAAGCTGCAGCCGCTGGGCAGGCTCTACCAGGCGGTCGTCTTCGTGCACCTCGGCGACGGGACGATCTGGGTCTCCGACCCGGATTCCGAGATCGAGTACGAGCTGATCCACGGGGACGTCTCCTCGTTGGCCTACCTCGTTTACAAGTTCGAGGTGGAGCGGCCGGGGCCGGACGAGCGCCCGGACCCCAACGACTGGGCCGACGTGGAGGAGATCGTCCGCGAGGGAATGGAGCGCTGGGACTCGCTGCCGTTCAAGAGTGAGTTCTGGACGGCGTTCCTCGACTCCTACCCCATGCTGTGAGGGCCGGTTCGGACGTGAGCGCGGACAAGGACGACGAGCTGACGGCGGCGCTGCTGGCGCACTTCGGGCCGCGCGGGCTGCGCAGCCTGCCGATCGCGCCCGAGGGGCCGCTGCGGCACCCGGGGCTTCCGCTCCAGGTGGGGCCGTACTTCCGGGCGGCCGAGGAGGCCGACCCGCTGTCGGTGGGCGAGTACGCGGCCGCGGCCGGGCTGGACGCGGGGCCGGTGGCGGCGCAGCTGCGGATCGGCACGGACGGCGGGGCCGAGCTGTACTTCGCGCCGGACCGGTCGGTGCGGGCCGTGCTGGTGGGTGCCGAGCCGGTCGACCTGCCGGTGAGCTCCGGCGTGGCGGAGTTCGCGGCCGGGCTGCTGCTGCTGGACCGGCACCTGCCGGCGGTCGCCGCGTCCGACCGGCCGGAGGAGGCCATCGCCGCCTACCAGGAGCTGCGCCAGGGGCTGCTGGCGGCCGACCCCGCCGCGCTCGACGACCGCGAGGGCTGGTGGCCGCGGGTGCTGGACGACCTGCGGCGCCCACTGAACGTCGACTCGTCGGCGGCCTTCGAGGTGGTCGACGAGCGGGGCGAGAAGCGGATCGTCACGCAGGTGGGCGGCCCCGGGCCGCTGCACCCCGAGGAGGTGCTGTGGCACCGCCTCCGGGCGGACGGCGTCGAGGCCGAGCAGGTGGTCCGGGTCCACTGCGAGCTGGAGCCGTGCATGATGCCCGGGCACTACTGCGCGCGCTGGATGGCGCGGGAGTTCCCGCAGGCGGAGTTCACGCACAGCTTCGACTACGGGGGGACGGCCACGTCCCGCGAGAGCGGGATCAAGGCGTTGATGATCAGCCTGGCCGAGCGGCAGGGCTGAGCCGAGCAGGGCTGAGCGCGAGCACGGCTGAGTACGGGCACGGCCGGGCCCAGCGGGGCTGGCCGGAGCACGGCGGGAACGCGGAGAGGGAAGCAGGGGAATGGCGCGGGACGGGCGGCGGATGCCGCCGCTGGAGGCAGGGCGCAGACCGGCCGGGTTGGCACTGATCGGCTGGCTGGACGACTTGCGGGCGCCGCGGCTGTGCCGGGTGGCGGGGCCGCCCGGGGCCGGCAAGTCGCACCTGCTGGCCTGGCTGGTCCGCGGCTGCACCACGGAGACGGTGCCGGGCGATCGGCGGATCCACGCCGTGCTGCCCGCCGCCGGGGCCACCGTCCGGACGGCCGTCTGGTCGCTGGGACGGCAGCTCGACCTGGTCGCGCACGCCCCGGGCCCGCTGATCGAGGCGATCGCGGCGGACGCCCGGCCGACCCTGGTCTGCGTCCCCGAGCTGGACGCGGCCGAGGACCCGGCCGGCCTGGTGACCGGGCTGCTCGACCCGCTGCTCCGGCTGCCCGGCGTGCGGCTGGTGGTCGAGGCGACGACCGGGGGCGCGGCGGCCGGCGCGTTCACCGCGGTGCCCGCGCCGGCGGTGCTGGACCTCGGCGATCCGCAGTGGACGGACCGGGCGCGGTTCGCGGAGTGGGCGGTGGCCCGGGGCGGCGACCCGGCCGCCTACCCGCTGCCCGGCCCGGCCCTCGGGACACCGGCCGCCCCGTCGGCGCCGGTGCCGCCGGAGATCCCGGCCGGTGGCGACCTGCGTGCCGCCGGCGAGGAGGCGCTGTCCGCGCTCTGGACGGCGGCCGCGGCCGGTGGCGACCCGGGCCCGCTGGCCGCCGACCCGCTGCTCTACGCGCTGGCCCGCCCCGTCCCGGTGACGGCGGCCGTCGAGCGTCGGGACGACGCGCTCGCCCGGGCCTGGCGCGCTGCCGGTCCGGCCGTGATCGAGGAGCCCGACCCGGCCGCCCGGGCCGCCGTGCTGCGGACCAGGCTGCTCGGCGGGGACGCCTCCGCCGCGGCCGCCGCATCCGCCCTCGCGCAGCTGCCCGCGCCCTGGTCCGGACGCTGGGCGCGCTGGGAGGGCGCCGACCGGGACTGGCCGGGCCCGGCCGTCGCGATCACCGCCGGGGCGGGGCCGTACCTGTCGCAGGTGCTGGTGGCCGATCCGACCGGCGCGGTGCGGACCTTCGACGCCGCCACCGGCCGCCGCGTCGGCGCCGTGGTGGTGCCGGCCCCGCGCCCGTTGCGGGGGCTGGCGGCGACGGCCGGCGGTTCCGTGGTGCTGCTCGACGCCTGGGGCCGGGCGGAGCTGGTGGTCCCGGCCGAACCGCGGCCGGGGCTGGAGCCGTACGGGCTGATGGCGGCGTTGGACGCGGTCCGCTCGGTGGCCGGCGGCACGACGCCGGCCGACGGCCCGGGCGCGGGCGGCGGCCTGAGCGCGGTGGCGGCGATCGGCGGGCTGGCCGACTCCGCGCCGGCGTTCGGCGACGAGGCCGGCGCCGTGCACTGGTACGCGGACGGCAAGGTGGTGAGCGAGCGGCTGCACCACGGGCCGGTCACCGCGCTGGCCGGTACCGCGCTGGGTGGCGGGCCGCTGTCCGATCCGGAGATCCCGCTGCTGGTGAGCGGCGGTTTCGACGGCGCCGTTCGGCTCTGGGGTCCGCGCTCGGCACCGATGCCCGAGCCGTCCGACCGGCGTGGCTGCCCGGTGACGGCGGTGGCAGCCGGGGCGACGGCGGCCGGCCCGGTGGTGGCCGCGGCCTGGTCCGACGGGCTGGTCCGGGTGCGCGACCTCGGCGCCGGCACGGTGCTGGACCTACGGACGGGCTCGGAGGTCTGGTCGCTGGCCCTGGCCGGGACGCTGCTGGTGCTGGGCATGCCGGACGGCCTCGCCGCGGTGGACACCCGGCACTGAACGCACGGGGCACCGGGGCGCGGGCCGCCGGGCCGGGGCGATCGGAAAGCAATTTTCCTTAGCGAGAGTAATGACGTAGGCTAAGGACATGCCCGAGATGTCCGAGCAGGACCTCGCAGCCGTCAGTCAGCTGCGGTCGTCCACCATGCGCCTCTCCCGTCGCCTGCGTCACCAGCGGGTCGAGGAGTCGCTCAGCCCTACCGAGATGGGGGTGCTGGGCACCCTCGCACGCTGCGGGAAGGCCACGCCGGGTGAGCTCGCCCGGAAGGAGCACGTCCAGCCGCCCTCCATGACCAGGATCGTCGCGATGCTGGAGGAGAAGGGCCTGGTGCGGCGGGAGCCGCACCCGGAGGACCGCCGGCAGGTGGTCGTCAGCAGTACCGAGCAGGCGGAGGTGATCCTCGCGGAGAGCCGTCGCCGGCGCAACGCCTGGCTCGCCGAGCTCGCCGAAGGGCTCGACGAGGAGGAGTGGGCCGTCCTCCGGGAGGCCGCGCCCGTGCTGTACAAGCTCGCACATCTCTGAGGCACGCCTGTTTCCGGTCAGCCGCCGGAGGACGAAGGAGAACCGCATCACCGCAGGACTGAGCACTGACACCAGGAGCGCGACGGCCCCCCGACGGGTCGTCGCGCCGCGAGGGGAGACCACCGTGACACCGCCGGCCGCAGCCAGCGCCGCCGCCATCCGTACCGACGAGCCGACCACCGACCCCGCCGCAGCCTCCGCCGCGGCCGCCGACGCCCAGGCACCCGCCCCCACGGGGCTGCCGGGCAACGGCGACGACGACCCCGACGAACGCACCGCGGCGGTAGACCCCGCCGCTCAAGGCCATGGCAACGCGGCCGCATCTCCCACAGGCGCCCGCTTCACCCGGCCCGGGGGGATGTTCTCCTCACTGCGCGTCCGCAACTACCGCTACTACTTCGCCGGCCAGGTGGTCTCCAACACCGGCACCTGGATGCAGCGGATCGCGCAGGACTGGCTGGTCCTCAGCCTCACCGGCAGCCCGTTGGCCGTCGGCATCACCACCGCCATGCAGTTCCTGCCGATGCTGCTGCTCGGCCTGTTCGGCGGCGTGCTCGCCGACCGGATGCCCAAGCGCCGGCTGCTGGTGTACACCCAGGGCGCGATGGGCCTGCTCGCCGCCGGCCTGGCCGTGCTGACCATCGGCGGTGTGGTGACGCCGTACTACGTGTACGCGTTCGCGCTGCTGCTCGGCCTGGTCACCGTGGTCGACAACCCGACCCGGCAGGCCTTCGTCTCCGAGATGGTCGGGCCGAAGGACCTCGCCAACGCGGTCAGCCTGAACGCCGCCAACTTCCAGACCGCCCGGCTGGTCGGCCCCGCCGTCGCGGGCCTGCTGATCGCCGCGGTCGGCAGTGGCTGGGCGTTCGCGGTGAACGCGCTCTCCTTCGCCGCCGTGATCGGCGGACTGCTCGCCATGCGGCAGAGCGAACTGCGCCCGACCGCGCCGATCGCCCGCGAGAAGGGGCAGTTGAGGGAGGGGCTGCGGTACGTGAAGGAGCGGCCCGAGCTGCTCTGGCCGATGGTGCTGGCCGGCTTCATCGGCACCTTCGGGTTCAACTTCCCGACGCTGCTCTCCGGTTTCGCCCACGACACCTTCAAGGTGGGCGCCGGGCAGTACGGCCTGCTGAACACCGCGATGGCGGTCGGCTCGCTGGCCGGCGCCCTGCTCGCGGCCCGCCGCGGCGCGCCCAGACTGCGCAGGCTGGTGGGGGCGGCGCTGGCCTTCGGGACGCTGGAGGTGGTGGCCGCCTTCGCGCCCGGCTTCTGGACCTTCGCGGTGCTGCTGACCCTGATCGGGGTGTTCGGGCTGAGCTTCAACACCTCGGTCAACTCCACGCTGCAGCTGGCCACCGACCCGGAGATGCGGGGCCGGGTGATGGGCCTGCTGGTGCTGGTCTTCACCGGCGGTACGCCGATCGGCGCGCCGGTCGTGGGTTGGGTGACGGCCTCGTACGGGCCCCGACTCGGGCTGCTGGCCTGCGGGTTGGTCTCGGCGCTGGCTGCCGGCACGATCGGCCTGGTGCTGGCCCGCAGCGCCGACCTGAAGGTCCGGGTCGACCTGCACCCGGGCCGCGGCGGACGGGTGGTGGCCTTCGTGCCGCGCGCCCGGACGGCCGTCAAGTCGGATCTGGCCGCCGCCTGCTGACTGATGGTCACACCCGGGCGGGCGCGACGGCCCGCCCGGGGAGGGTGGTCAGAGCCGGATCTCCAGGACCTGGCCGGGCCAGACGCCGTTCGGCTGCTCGACCTCGAAGGATTCGCTCTCGGTGAAGCCGAGCGCCCGGTACTGGCCGACCAGTCGGCGGTCGTCGCCGGCGTAGCAGTCCACCCGGACCAGGCCGATGCCGCGGCGGCGGGCCTCGTCCAGGGCGTCGGCGATCAGTGCGGCGCCGATGCCCGAGCCCTTCCGGGACCGGTCGGTGACCAGGTTGCGGATGTACAGCTCCCGCTCCTCGACGGCCGGGATGTACTGGCCGCGCTCCTCGGACACGACGCAGCAGCCGACGGTGCGGCCCTCGTCGTCCACCGCGAGCCGGATCAGGAACGGCTCGCCGGTGTACTTCCGGATGTGCTCGACCCTGGCCGGGCTGGTGCTGAAGGGCTGGTCGCCCCACTGGCCGGTGCGTCCGCGGGCGGCCAGCCAGGCGACCGCGCCGTCGAGCAGGGAAAGGATGTCGGCGACGTCGTCGGGGCCGCCGGTACGGATCTTCATGGAAAAAGTTCTAGCTCAAACAGCCGTGCGCGGGAAGATGAGCTCATGAGGCTCTTTGTGGCGGTGCTGCCGCCGGTCGAGGCGTTGCAGGGGCTTTCCGACGCGGTGGCGCCGGTGCGTGGCCTGCCGGGGGCGGACCGGCTGCGCTGGACGACGGTGGAGGGCTGGCACCTGACCCTGGCCTTCCTCGGTGAGGTGCCGGTCGAGCGGCTGCCGGAGCTGGAGGTCGGGCTGGCCGGGGTGGCGGAGGTGCACGCCGTCCACCGGCTGCGGTTCTCCGGGGCGGGGCGGTTCGGCGACCGGGTGCTCTGGGCCGGGGTGGAGGGCCAGACCTGGGCGCTGCGGCGGCTCGCCGAGGCGGTGAACGAGGCCACCGCCGACGTGATCGGCGAGGTGGACGCGTTCACCTTCCACCCGCACCTGACCCTGGCCCGGGCCGGCTCCTCGCGCGGCCACCGGAGGGCGGTGCAGCGGGTGGCGGCGGCGGAGCTGGACGCCCTGGCGCTGGCGCTCGGCGAGTACCGGGGGCCGGAGTGGGAGGCCGCCGAACTGCACCTGATGAAGAGCGAGCTGGACGGCGGCTTCGCGCACTACGAGACGGTCCGCTCCTGGCCGCTGGCCGACTGGAGCTAGGCCTGTCCGGCAAGACCGGCAAGACCGGCAAGACCGGCTGGACGGGGTCAGGGCCCGGGGGCGGTGCGCCGCACCCCGGGCCGTGACGCGTCAGCGGGTGTAGTAGCCCTGGACGTCGGCGACGAGGTCCAGGCTGCCGTGCGGGTTGTGGATGTCGATGTAGCCGTCGGCGCTGACCGGGACGATCGTCATGGCGGCGGTGTCCTGCCCGGCCGCGTAGTTCAGGTTGGAGGTCGACGGCAGCGGGTCGCCCGCCCGGAACGCGGTGAGGTGGCCGTCCTGGCCGGCGTTGGTGCCGGTCAGGTTGAGGACGACGGCGGCGACGTTCTCGGGGACGCCGTCGAGGCCGGTGACCTTCACCCGGGTGGTGGAGCCGGGGCCGGACGGGCCCTGCGCCGCGCCGAGTCCGATGCGGGTGTCGAGCACCCGGGTCGGGTTCGCCGGGACGAACAGGCCGCTGTTGCCGGCGTCGCCGCTGAGGCCGTGGCCCTCGAACTTGCCGATGTAGTCGACCACCAGGTGGGTCGCGCCCGCGTTGACGTAGAGCGCGAGGCCGTCGCGCGAGGCGAAGGCGTAGGAGATGTTGGTGACCGTCTGGCCCGCGGCGAAGTTGACGTCGGAGGTCCGCCACGGGGCCTGCCCGCCCGGGTAGACGGTGAGGTGGGAGTCCTCGGTCGGCTCCGTGACGGTGGCCTGGATCACCGGGTCGCCGCCGCCGGGCACCACGGAGGAGACGTCCAGGTTGAAGACGTCGTTGTCGCCGCCGGTGAGCTTGCCCGGGTGGTTGCCGATGGTGGTGCGGGTGTCCAGCAGGCGGGTGGGCCGGCCGAGGGCGAAGGTGGCGCCCGGGTAGCCGTTGGCGCCCTTGGCGGTGTAGAAGCCCTGAAGGTCGGCCACCAGGTGCACGGTGCCGACGTGGTTGTAGAGGTCGACCACACCGTCGGCGCCGACCTGCACCGTCACCCGGTTGGTGGTGACGTGGCGGGCCGGGGAGGTGTTGAGGTTGGACACCGTGGGGAGCGGCCGGTCATCGGGGAAGGCGGTGATGAAGCTCTCGTCGGTCGCGTCGACGGCGGTCACGTTCATGACCACGGCGGTGGGCGTGGCGCCGCTGCTCAGCCCGAGGAGCTTCTTGATGTCGAGCTTGACGACGCCGTCGGCGCCGATCTTGCCGCCGGGCGCACCGTTGCCCACCCGGGTGTCCAGGATGCGGTAGTTCGACACCGGGAACCAGGTGCTGTCGGGGCCGACCTGGCTGGTGTCCGCAGCCGCGGCGACGGTGGCCGAGGGCAGGATGGTGCCGGCTGCGAGAACGAGGGCGGCGACGGCCGCTGCGCGCGAAGTGCGCATTGAAGGGTCCCCCTGATGTGAAGATCATATGATCGCGGGGGGCATCGTAGCGGTAGTCGTCGGCTTGCGGTCAACGGGATAAGTCCCGGGCGGCAACGGCCGGTTCGGTCAGGGCCAGATCCGCATCGCGGCGTCGGCGACCAGCTCCAGCTCGGCCCGGCTCGCGCCGTCGCGGGCGCGCTGGGACATGCCCTGTATCACGGTGGCGGTGAACTGGGCCAGCGCCGCCGGGTCGGCGTCGGCGGGCTCGTGGCCGGCCGCGATGTCGGCGCGGATGAGGGACTCCAGCGCACGGACGTTGGCGTTGCGCAGCTCCCGTACGGCCCCCGTGACCTCGGGCGAGGTGCAGTTCACCGTCGAGCTGACCACCAGGCACCCCCAGGGGTGGTCCGGGTCGGTGCCCTGGGCGGCCGCCTCGCGAAGCATCCGGGCGACGCCGGCCCGGGCGGTGGGCTCCTCGGCCAGCGCGCGGGGAGCGTACGCGCCGTGGGTCTCCCGGTAGCGGGCGACGACCTCCTCGAAGAGTGCCCGCTTGTCGCCGAAGGCCGCGTAGAGGCTGGGCGGGCGGATGCCCATGGCGGTGGTGAGGTCGGCGACCGAGGTCGCCTCGTAGCCGCGCTCCCAGAAGAGCCGCAGTGCCTGCTCCAGGGCGGCCTCGCGGTCGAAGGAGCGCGGGCGCCCGCGCTGGGGGGTGCTCGTCGCGGGCGTGGTCGCCGGGGTCGTCGCCATGCGGAGATTCTATATCGAGCACTACAGAACGCGTGCTACGGTTCCATTCATTAGCGACCGCTACAGAAATGAGGGGGCGTGGCCATGGGCGCGCTTGCGGGAAAGACGGCACTGGTGACGGGCGGCAGCCGGGGGATCGGGCGGGGCATCGCCGAGCGGCTGGGGCGGGACGGCGCGCTGGTCGGCGTCCACTACGCCACCAACGCGGCGGCGGCCGAGGAGGTCGTCAAGGCTATCGAGCAGGCCGGCGGGCGGGCCTTCGCGGTCGGCGCCGAGCTGGGCATCCCCGGCGACGCCCAGGCGCTCTGGGCGGCCTTCGACGCGGGCCTCGCGGCGGCCGGCGGCGGCGAGGGCCTGGACATCCTGGTGAACAACGCCGGGATCGGTGTGTTCAAGCGGATCCACGAGGTGACCGACGCCGACTTCGACCGGGTCTTCGCGGTGAACGCCAAGGCGCCGTTCTTCGTCGTCCAGCAGGGCCTGGGCCGGCTTCGGGACGGCGGCCGGGTCGTCAACGTGTCCTCCGGCGTCACCCGGGTGGCGTTCCCCACGGCGGTTTCGTACGCGATGACGAAGGGTGCGCTGAACACCCTGACGCTGACCCTGGCCGAGGAGCTCGGCCCGCGCGGGATCACCGTCAACGCGGTGCTGCCGGGCGTCGTCGCCACCGACATCAACCCCTGGCTGGAGGACCCGGCGGCGCGCGCCCGGGTGGCCGCCTACTCGGCCTTCGACCGGGTCGGCGAGGCGGCCGACGTGGCGGACATCGTGGCCTTCCTGGCCTCCGACGACTCCCGCTGGGTCACCGGGCAGAACCTCGACGCCAGTGGCGGGTCCAACCTCGGCGTCTAGGCCCGGCCGGGGCACGGGTACGCTCGTTGACCGTGGATCCCAAGACTCGTATGCGTATCGTGACCGGCGCCCTGGTGCTGCTGCTGGCCGTCGTCGTGATCGGCTCCCTGGTCAGCAGGTAGCCCCTGGACAGCAGAAGGGCCACCGCCCGCAGGCGGTGGCCCTCACGCGTGTGTCAGACCGGTCAGAGCTGCTCGACCACGTAGTCGACGCAGGCGGTGAGCGCCTCGACGTCCGCCGGGTCGATCGCCGGGAACATCGCGATGCGCAGCTGGTTGCGGCCGAGCTTGCGGTACGGCTCGGTGTCGACGATGCCGTTGGCACGCAGTGCCTTGGCGACGGCGGCGGCGTCCACCGAGTCGTCGAAGTCGATCGTGCCGACCACCTGCGAACGCTCGGCCGGGTTCGCCACGAACGGGTTGGCGAACGCGGACTTCTCGGCCCAGCCGTACAGGCGGGACGAGGAATCAGCCGTACGGGCGACGGCCCAGTCGAGCCCGCCGTTGCCGTTCAGCCACTCCAGCTGGTCGGCGAGGAGGAACAGGGTGGCGATCGACGGGGTGTTGTACGTCTGGTCCTTCGACGAGTTGTCGATGGCCGTCGGCAGGTCGAAGAACGGCGGGATGTAGCGGCCGGAGCCGGCGATCTCGGCGGCGCGCTCCAGGGCGGCCGGGGAGAAGGCCGCCAGCCAGAGCCCGCCCTCGGAGGCGAAGGACTTCTGCGGGGCGAAGTAGTAGACGTCCGTCTCGGTGATGTCGACCGGCAGGCCGCCGGCGCCCGAGGTGGCGTCCACCAGGACGAGCGAGCCCTGGTCGGCGCCGGCCGGGCGCCTGATCGGCATCGCGACGCCGGTGGAGGTCTCGTTGTGGGTGAGTCCGTAGACGTCCACGCCGGCCTCGGCGACCGGCAGCGGGTGGGTGCCCGGGGCGGTCTTGATCACGGTCGGCTCGGCCAGCCACGGGGCGGCCTTCACCGAGGAGGCGAACTTGGACGAGAACTCGCCGAAGTCGAGGTGCTGGGACTTCTCCCGCACCAGGCCGAAGGCCGCGATGTCCCAGAAGGCGGTGGAGCCGCCGTTGCCGAGCACCACCTCGTACCCCTCGGGGAGGGAGAAGAGGCTGCTCACGCCCTCGCGCACACGCTTGACCAGGTTCTTCACCGGGGCCTGGCGGTGGGAGGTGCCGAGCAGGGAGGTCTCGGTCGCGGCGAGGGCACTCAGGGCCTCGGGGCGCACCTTGGACGGACCGCAGCCGAAACGGCCGTCTGCGGGCTTGATGTCAGCGGGGATCTGGATCTGAGCCACGCGCGCAGCCTACCGGCCGGGCCCGCCGCGGTGTGCCGTGAGTCCGCCCGCTGAGATGTGATCTTCACGGCTCCCGACGGCGGAAAAAGCGGGCCCGGCACGAGGCCGGACCCGCTGTTCAGCAGGGGGTTTGTCAGCGCGCGATGGCCTCGTAGCCCTCGATGTCGCGCGGGCTGCGCGGGCCGGGGCCGATGTAGCGCGCGGCGGGGCGCACGAGCCGGCCCGTGCGCTTCTGCTCCAGGATGTGCGCCGACCAGCCGGCGGTCCGGGCACAGGTGAACATCGAGGTGAACATGTGCGCCGGGACCTCCGCGAAGTCCAGCATGATGGCGGCCCAGAACTCGACGTTGGTGGCCAGCACGCGGTCGGGGCGGCGGTTGTGCAGCTCCTCCAGCGCGGCCTTCTCCAGCGCCTCGGCGACCTCGAAGCGCGGCGCGCCGAGCTCCTTGGCGGTGCGGCGCAGCACGCGGGCGCGCGGGTCCTCGGCGCGGTAGACGCGGTGGCCGAAGCCCATCAGGCGCTCGCCCTTGTCGAGGGCGTTCTTCACCCAGGCGGTGGCGTCGCCGGTGCGCTCGATCTCCTCGATCATGCCGAGCACGCGCGACGGCGCGCCGCCGTGCAGCGGGCCGGACATCGCGCCGACGGCGCCGGAGAGCGCGGCCGCGACGTCGGCGCCGGTGGAGGCGATGACGCGGGCGGTGAAGGTGGAGGCGTTCATGCCGTGCTCGGCGGCGGACGTCCAGTAGGCGTCGATGGCCTTGACGTGCTTCGGGTCCGGCTCGCCCCGCCAGCGGATCATGAAGCGCTCGACGACGGTCTCGGCCTTGTCGATCTCGCTCTGCGGGACCATCGGCAGGCCCTGGCCGCGGGCGGACTGGGCGACGTAGGAGAGCGCCATCACGGCGGCGCGGGCGAGGTCGTCGCGGGCCTGCTCGGCGGAGATGTCCAGCAGCGGCTTGAGGCCCCAGACCGGGGCGAGCATGGCGAGGGCGGACTGCACGTCGACGCGGATGTCACCGGAGTGGACCGGGATCGGGAACGGCTCGGCGGCCGGCAGGCCGGGGTTGAACTTGCCGTCCACCAGCAGGCCCCAGACGTGGCCGAAGGAGACGTTTCCGACCAGGTCGTCGATGTCGACGCCTCGGTACCGCAGTGCGCCGCCTTCACGGTCGGGTTCGGCGATCTCGCTCTCGAACGCGACGACTCCCTCAAGCCCGGGTACGAAGTCGGACATGCGACGGCTCCTTCAGTTCTGCGATCGGCGGGCCGCCGTGGTGGGGCGGCACACCAGTGACCGAATGGTGGTTGGCACTCGGTGCCATCCTCACAGGCACAGAGTGCATTGCGCCATACACCACCATGGTGATGTTGCCCGTGGGCCCGCTTGACTTTTTGCCCGGAGGCCGGTCGTGCCAGGGAAATCTCCGGAACGAAACCCCAGGGTCCGGACAATTCACCGTAGGCCGGGCGGTCAAGCGGTGGCGAGTCACCTTATCTCCCACCGGGGTTTGTCCGGAGGTAGCGGTGCCGGTTGCTTGTCGTACGGGATGATGTTGACGTGCAGACCCCGGAAAGCGCCCAGCCGACGCCCCTGAGCCCCGTCTCCCGGAACCTGGCCGAAGAGGTTCGGCCCGGGCCGGATGTCACGGTGATGCGGACGCACTACAGCCATGAGGGCCTGGTCGAGGAGAAGCTCGCCGCCGAACCCGTCGCCCAGTTCACCCGCTGGTTCCACGAGGCGGACGACGCCGGGCTGGCGGAGCCCAACGCGATGGTGCTCTCCACCGCCGACGCCCAGGGGCGGCCGAGCTCGCGGACCGTCCTGCTGAAGGGCTTCGACGTGCGCGGCTTCGTCTTCTTCACCAACTACGGCTCGCGCAAGGGTACCGAGCTGGCCGCCAACCCCTATGCGGCGCTGCTCTTCCCGTGGATCGCGCTGGCCCGCCAGGTGATCGTCCAGGGCCGGGTGGAGAAGGTCGGCCGGGACGAGACCGCCGCCTACTTCCGCACCCGCCCGCACGGCTCGCAGCTCGGCGCCTGGGCCAGCGAGCAGTCCAGCCCGGTCGGCAGCCGCGAGGTGCTGGAGCAGCGGTACGCGGAGCTGGAGCGGCGCTACCCGGAGGGCGAGGGGGTGCCGGTGCCGCCGTTCTGGGGCGGGTACCGGGTGGTAC
The DNA here is from genome assembly GCF_055588525.1 of Kitasatospora sp. NPDC041988. NCBI lineage: Bacteria > Bacillati > Actinomycetota > Actinomycetes > Kitasatosporales > Streptomycetaceae > Kitasatospora > Kitasatospora sp. NPDC041988. Next base: position 53,220 of record NZ_JBVJCO010000028.1, on the reverse strand, counting down.
CGGAGAGCGTGGAGTTCTGGCAGGGCCGGGAGAACCGGCTGCACGACCGGCTGCGCTACCTGGCCGACCCGTCGGCCCCGGCCGGCTGGCTGGTGGAGCGCCTCTGTCCGTGAGCGCGGCGCCGACGGGCGCGGCGGGTCCGGGCGGCGCGGCGGGTCCGGGCGGCGCGGCGGGCCGTGCGCCCCGCCGTGCGCTCCCGCGTGAACCGTCCGCCCTCCGACGCGATCTGATCGGGCGTCACCTTCGGCGGTAGCGTGGAGCAAAGGCCCCGGCCGCGGGCCGGAGCCACCACTCCTCCCGAGAGGGTGAGGCAATCGATGAGTGACACCGCCACCCCCACCGCGGCACTCGATCCGGGTGACGGCGCCGAGCGCCCGACGCTCGGTCAACTCGCCGAACAGGCAACCGCCTACGTCGGTGAGCTGGTGCACCGGGCGGGCGTGGACGAGGATCGGCCCGGCGCCCTGCCGGTGGCCCGCTTCCAGTCCGCGGTCTGACTGTCCGGCCCGCGTACCGCTCCCTGGGGCGCCACGCCTGCGGCGTGACCGCCCCGTGACGGAACCGAGCGAAAGCCGAGCCGGGATCTTCCCCAATCCCGGCTCCCCATCACCCCAACTCCCAGGTAGCGTATGCCGAGTTCGGCGACCGGCCCGGGGGGTGCTGCAAGTGCGGCCGTACTTCTTCTTCAGCTATGCGCGGCGGGACCACCAGGCCGGCGGCGCCTTCGTCGACCAGTTCTTCAGCGACCTCCGGGATGAGCTGGCCCGGATCGAGCCCGCGGCCGGCCCGGGCGAACTCGCCTACCGGGACACCGAACGGCTGCGCGTCGGCGACGACTGGGAGCAGCAGCTCTCCCGGATGCTCGCGGTCAGCCGCACCCTGGTGGCGCTCTACTCCCCGGCCTACTTCGCCAGCCCGTACTGCGGCAAGGAGTGGACGGCCTTCGACGGCCGGATGCGCCGGCATCAGGAGCTGACCGGCGAGGCGGTGCCGGCCCTGATCCCGGTGGTCTGGGAGCCGCCCCCGGCCGACCTGCCGGCCGAGGTGCTGCGGATCCAGTACAGCCAGCACGACCTGGGCGCGGCGTACGTCACCGGCGGGCTGCGCGACCTGCTGCGGGCCGACCCGCACGGGCCCGACTACCGCCGGGTGGTCCGGGCCATCGCCGAGCGGGTGCGGGAGGCGGCCTGCCTGCCGTTGACCGAGCTGCCCCACCTCGACCTGGGCCGGGTGGACGGCTGCTTCCCGGTGCCGGACGCCGCGCCGCCGCCGGGGCGCAGCGGGATGGTCCGGATCTTCGTCGCCGCCGGACGCGCCGAGGCCCGCCGCGCCACCCCCACCGAGGACCGGCCGGCGGCCGGTCCGGCGCCGGGGCAGGACGAGGGCCGGTACCGGGGCGGCTGGTACGGGGACCGGCCCAGGGACTGGGCGCCCTACCACCCGCCGCGGCTGCCCCCGCTGGTGGTGCAGGCCCAGCAGGCGATCACCCGGGCCGGGCACAGCACCACGCTGGACGAGATCGGCCCGGGGCTCTCCGCCGGCCTGGACCGCGCCCGCGAGAACAACGAGGTCAGCGTCCTGCTGGTGGACCCGTGGGCGGTCGGCGCCGAGCCCTACCGGCAGGCACTGCACGATTTCGACGACCAGAACCACCCCGTCACCGGCGTACTGGTGCCGACCGGCACCGACGACCCGCCCGAGGGAGCGGCGCGCACCCGGCTCTGGGGGGGAGTGCGGGACGTGTTCCCGCGCAACTGGCTGCACAGGTCCGGACCGGAGCCGCTTTTTAGAGTCCGCATCCAGCGGGAACGCTTCGAAAGTGAGCTGCTACGCACCGTTACGGTTGCCCAGAACAAATTGTTAGACGAGGCGGACGAAGCCGATCCGGTTCTGGCCAGGGCCACGTTCGGCCTCGGCCCCGGAGCCGCGGCCATGCCCGGACTGACCATCCCGGCCTGGCCGCCGGCCGCGTCCCCTGGTGCAGCCCTGCCCCCGGCACCCCGGGAGCCCCGTGAAGGAGACGCCGTACGATGACCGCCGACCAGGTCGCCCTGGCGGACGCCGAGTCCGCCGCCCTGTCGACACCCGGGACCGGATCGGTCGTCACGTTCTACTCGTACAAGGGCGGCACCGGCCGCACCATGGCGCTGGCCAACGTCGGCTGGATCCTCGCCAGCCAGGGCCTGCGCGTCCTGGTCGTCGACTGGGACCTTGAGGCGCCCGGCCTGCACCGGTACTACCACCCGCTGCTGATCGACCCCGAACTCCACGCCACCGACGGCCTGATCGACCTGCTGCGGGCCTACGTCGAGCAGGCCCTGCCCGGCCCCGGCGACGCCGCCGCGGCGGCCCCCCGGCAGTGGCTGGCCGAACCCGGCCGGCTCGACCGCTACCTCTGCGGCCTCGCGCTCGACCTGCCCGCCGGCGGGCGGCTCGACCTGATGCCGGCCGGCCGGCAGAACGCCGCCTACTCGGCCGCCGTGACCAGCTTCAACTGGCGCAGCTTCTACACCCGCGCCGACATCCGGGGCGCCGAGTTCCTGTACGCGCTGCGCGAGCAGTGGACCGTCGCCTACGACTACGTGCTGATCGACAGCCGCACCGGGGTCAGTGACACCTCGGGCATCTGCACCGTGCTGATGCCCGACACCGTGGTGGACTGCTTCACCCTCGGCGCCCAGAGCATCCGCGGCGGCGTGGACGCGGCCCGCGCCATCGTGGACGCCGACGAGCGCGACATCCGGGTGCTGCCCGTCCCGATGCGGGTCGAGGACGCCGAGCGGGCCGGCCTGGCCGCCGGGCGCGACCTCGCCCACGACGCCTTCGCCCCGTACCTGGACCGCTGGCTGAGCGCCGAACGCCGGGCCGACTACTGGCGGGACGTCGAAGTCCCGTACAAGCCGTTCTACGCCTACGAGGAGGTGCCGGCCACCGTCGTCGACCGGCCGCAGCAGGGCCGCAGCCTGCTCGGCGCGTTCGAACGGCTGGCGGCCTGGCTCACCGACGGCCGGGTCCGCGCGCTGCGGCCCGTCCCCGACCGCGCCCGCCGCCGGCTGTACGCGGCGTACCTGCGCACCGGCCGCACCCGCTCCCGCCAGGTGTACGTCAGCTACGCGCCCGGGGACCGGATCTGGGCCGAGTGGGCCGCCGCCGTCCTGGCCGGCTTCGGCTACCTCGCCTCACTGCACAGCGCCGCCGCGGCGCTGGACGCCGGACCACCGGGCGACAGCGCCCTGCCCGAGGCCGCCGGCCCGTTGGACGGCGACGGCCGGGTGCTGGTGCTGCTCTCGCCCGAGTACGCGGCGCTGCCCCGCGGCCGGGAGATCTGGCGCCGACTCACCTCCGCCGAGCCGGACGGCGGGTCGGCGGGCCTGCTGGCGCTCGCCCTGGCGGCGCCGGGCGAGTGGCTGCCCGAGCCGTTCGCCGGCCACCGGCTGCCCGAGCTGGCCCGCGGCTCCGCCGAGCCGGCCGAGACCCAGCTCTTCGAGCTGCTCGGCCCGCCGCCCGGCGCCGGCCGCTGGCTGGAGGCCGACGAGGAGGCCCCGCCCGCCCCCGCCCGCTTCCCGGCCGGCCGGCCCGGCGTGGAGAACCCGCCGCCCCGGCTGCCCACCTTCACCGGCCGGGGCCGGCTGCTGGAGACCCTGCGGGACGGCTTCACCCTCGGCCCGGCGGCCGAGCCGGTGCAGGTCCTGTACGGCATGGGCGGGGTCGGCAAGTCGCAGACCGCCGTGGAGTACGCCCACCGGTTCGCGCCCGCGTACGAGGCGGTCTGGTGGGTGCCGGCCGAGGAGCCGGCCGGCATCCCGCAGCGGCTCGCCGAACTCGCCCCCGGGCTCGGCCTGGAGAGCGGCGACGACGTGGCCCGGACGGCCCGCGCCGTGCTGGCCGCGCTCGGCCGGGGCCGGCCGTACCGGCGCTGGCTGCTGGTCTTCGACAACGCGGAGGACCCGGAGCAGCTCGCCCCCTGGCTGCCGGCCGGCTCCGCCGACGGGCACGTCCTGGTCACCTCGCGCGACCGGCGCTGGGCCCGGCACCGCGGCCGCACCGAGGTCGAGGTGTTCGACCGGGCGGAGAGCGTCGAGCTGGTCCGCCGCTTCAACGCCGGGGTCGGCGCCGCCGACGCCGACCGGATCGCCGAACTCCTCGGCGACCTGCCGCTCGCCGTCGGCCAGGCCGCCGCCTGGCTGCACGAGACCCCGATGCCGGCCGCCACCTACGCCGAACTGCTGGACGAGACACTCACGGACATCCTCGACCGGTCGGTCCAGGCGGAGGCCGAGTACTCGACCGTCACCGCGGCCACCTGGCGGATCGCCGGCGCCGACCTGCGGCGGATCAACGCCCCCGCCGCCCGACTGCTGGAGGTCTGCGGCTTCCTCGGCCCGGACGCCATCCCGATCCGGCTGCTCTACAGCGCGCCCGTGATCGAGGCCGTCGGCCTGCCCCCGGGCACCCCGGACGGCCGGCTCGCGGTGGGCGAGATCCTGCGCACCGTCAACCAGTTCAACCTGGCCCGCTACGACCAGGCCGGCGGGACGCTGAGCGTGCACCGGATCACCCAGGCGCTGCTGCGCGACCAGGTCGCCGAGGCCGACCGGGCCCGGGTGCGGGCCGTCGTGCACCGCGCGCTCACGCTCGCCGACCCGGGCGACCCGGACGTCCCGGCGAACTGGCCGCAGTACGCCGAACTGCTGCCCCACCTCTGGCCGTCCGGCGCCGCCGGGTCCACCGACCCGGCCGTCCGGCGGTGGATCGTCGGCTCGGTCCGCTACCTGTGGCAGCGCAGCCTGCACGACGCAGCGCGCGACCTCGCCGAGCGGGTCCTCGCCCACTGGCAGGAGGAGGGCCCGGACGGGACCGGGCACGACGCGGGGAACGACGTCCCGACCCTGCTGCTGCGCGTCGAACTCGGCAACGTCCAGCGCCTCCAGGGCCTCGCGGGGGAGGCGTACGAGACCGACCGGGACGTACTGGCCCGGCTCACCGCCGCCCTCGGGCCGGACTACCCGAACACCATCGCCGTCGCCAACAGCCTCGGCGGCGACCTGCGCCACCTCGGCCGCTACGAGGAGGCCCGGGCGCTCGACCGGGAGACCCTCGCCACCGCGGTGCGGGTGCTCGGGCCGGACCACCCGCGCACCCTGATGAGCGGCAACAACCTGGCCGTGTCCCAGTTCCTCTGCGGTGACTTCGCGGAGGCGGTCCACGGGCACCGGGAGGTCCTGCGGCGCCAGCGCGCGACGCTCGGCGCCGACAGCCCCTACACGCTCTCCTCGGCCGCCAACCTCGCCCGCGACCTGGGCGAGGCCGGCCGACCCCAGGAGGCACTGGACCTCCTGGAGGCCACCGTGCGCGGCTACGCGGGGCTGTACGGCGAGGACCACCACGGCCTGCTGCGGGTCCGCGGCTACCTCGGCGCCGCACTGCGCCGGCTCGGCCGGTACGAGGAGGCGCTCGCCAACGACGAGGACGTCCACCGGCGGCTGCTCGACGGGCACGGCGCCGACCACCCCGGCACCGCGGCCGCCGCCGCCAACCTGGCCGGCTCGCTGGCCGCGCTGGGCGACACCGGGCGGGCCGTTCCGCCGGCCGAGGACGCGTACCGGTACTACCGCACCCACCTCGGCGCGCAGCACCCCACCACGCTGACCACGGCCGGGAACCTCGCCGGTCTGCTCCGCCGAGCCGGCCGCACCGCCGAGGCCCGGGAGCTCTCCGGCGAGGCCCTGGCCGGCCTGCGCGCGGTCCTTGGCGACCGCCACCCGTACGTCGGCATCGCCCTGCTCAACCACGCCAACGGGCTTGCCACCGGCGGCGATCCGGCGGCGGCGCTCCCGCTGGAGGAGGAGGCCCTCGCACTGCTGGCCGGGCGGCTCGGCGCGGACCACCCGGACGCCCTGGCGGCCGCGTCCAACCTCGCGCTCACCCTCGCCGCGATCGGCGACCACGAGCGGGCGGCCCGGACGGCGGCCGAGGCCCTCGCCCGGGCCCGGGGGACGCTGGGCGAGGGCCACCCGGTCACGGTGGCGATCCGGGAGGGGGTGCGCTTGGACCGCGACATCGAGCAGCCCCCGGTGTGAGCCCGGCACCGCCACCCGTGTGGCGTGCGACGCTCCGATGCGACCGCCGAGTGGGTGAACTTTCCGCGTGACGCCGCAGCCCGGCGGGGGTAGTGGGCACAGACGTGCACGGAACAGTACGGCGCTGCTGTCCCGCTGCCACTACATTGATGATTGGAGCCGGGCCTTATACCCGGTATCTGCTCTCTCTAACCCCCATCGCGGAAGAGAATCGAACATGACACCCGCACTGGACACCAGGCCCACCAGCGAACTGACGGAGCCTCAGGGCGATGCGGACCGGCTCACCCTGACCGGTCTCGCCGCACTCGGGCCGGACGAGCTGGCCGCGCGACTCCGACGGGCCCTGCCCGGCTCCGATACCGGTCTGGTGCCGGTCGCGGCCTTCAACTCCTCCATCTGACCAGCCGATCGACCATCGGCTCCGGCTGAAACCGACTGACCATGACGCGATCCCTGCTTCCGTTCACGCAGTTCGTTGTGAAGGTCCACAGCCGGTGCGATCTCGCCTGTGACCACTGCTACGTCTACGAGCACGCCGACACCAGTTGGCGCGCCCGGCCCAAGGTCATCGGCGACGAGGTCCTGGCCAAGGCCGCCGAGCGGATCGGCGAGCACGCGGCCGCCCACGGCCTCACCGTCGTCCGGGTCGTCCTGCACGGGGGAGAACCCCTGCTGGCCGGCCCGGACCGACTGCGCCGCGCCGCCGAGGAGTTCAGGGCCGCACTCCCGCCCGGCTGCGCGCTCGACCTGCGGATCCACACCAACGGGGTGCTGCTGAGCCCCGCCTTCTGCGAGCTCTTCGACCGACAGGACATCAAGGTCGGCGTCTCGCTGGACGGCGACCGCGCGGCCAACGACCGGCACCGGCGGTTCGCCGACGGCCGCAGCAGCCACCCGCAGGTGCTGCGGGCCGTGACCCTGCTCCGCCGGCCCGAGTACCGCCACCTCTACGCCGGCCTGCTCTGCACCGTCGACGTCGACAACGACCCGGTCGCCGTCTACGACGCGCTGGCCGAACTCGACCCCCCGGCCGTCGACTTCCTGCTCCCGCACGCCACCTGGGACCAGCCGCCGAAACGCCCCGCCGGCCAGGGCGAGAACCCCTACGCCGCCTGGCTGCTGGCCGTCTACGACCGCTGGGAGGCGGCCGGCCGGCCGTTCGCCGTCCGCACCTTCGACTCGGTCCACCGCACCCTGCACGGGCTCTCCAGCCTCACCGAGTCGCTCGGCCTGGAACCCGCCGCGCTGGTGGTGCTGGAGACCGACGGCACCTTCGAACAGGCCGACAGCCTGAAGACCGCGTACGACGGCGCGCCCGCCACCGGCCTCGACGTCTTCACGCACAGCCTGGACGAGGTCGCCCGGCACCCCGGCATGGTCGCCCGGCAGTCCGGGCTGGCCGACCTCAGCGCCACCTGCCGCGCCTGCCCAGTCGTCCGCTCCTGCGGTGGCGGTCTGTACGCCCACCGCTACCGGGCCGATGGTGGTTTCGACCACCCCTCCGTCTACTGCGGGGATCTCATGACACTCATCAACGGCATCGCCGACCGCGGCGAGCCGGCCCCCCGGCCCGGCGCAGCCGCGCAGCCGGCAACCGTCCAGGCCGTTCCCGCGCAGGCCGGCGAGCCGGCCGTGCCCGCGGGCCTCACCGACCGGCAGCTCGACGAGCTGGCCCACGGCCACGGCGGCGCCGACACCGTCCGGGCCCTCGTCCGCTCCCAGCTCTCCCTCACCCGGGCCATGCTGGCGGCCGTCTGGGGCACCTCCGGGCTGCGCTCCTCGGCCGCCTGGGAGCTGCTCGCCGACCTCGACTCCGCCGCACCGGCTGCGCTGGACGCGGTGCTCGGCCACCCGTACGCCCGGGCCTGGGCGGCCCGGCGGCTCGGCGGCGACCCCGGCGCCGGGCTCGGACGGCTGGCCGAGCTGGCCGGCGCCGCGGCCGTCCGGGCCGGGCGGGGCGACACCGTGGCCGTCCCGGTCCGGGCCGGCGCCCTGCACCTGCCGACCCTCGGCCGGCTCGCCCTCCCGGGCGGCGGCGAGGCGCTGGTCACCGGAACCGGCGGCGGCTTCACCGTCCGCACCGCCGACGGCGAGGCGCTCACCGTCGGCGCGGGCCACGGCGACCCGCGCTGGGAGCCGGTCCGGCAGGTCCGGCTGGCCGGCGGCTGGACGCTCGCCCTGGAGGACACCGACCCCCAGCGCGACAGCCACCAGTGGCCGGTCGGCGACCGCCTCGGCGAGGCCGAACTGCACGCCTGGACCGGGGCGTTGCGCGAGGCCGTGGAACTGCTCGACCGCGACCTGCCGGCCTACGCCCAGGGCCTGCGCACCGGCCTGACCACCGTCACCCCGCTGTGCCCCGGCCCGCCCGGGCGGGACGTCAGCGCCGCCGCCCGGCAGGCCTTCGGCGCGGTCGGGATCGCCCGCCCGGGTACCGCGCCGACCCTCGCGCTGCTGCTCGCGCACGAGTTCCAGCACGTCAAACTGGGCGCCGTGCTGGACCTGGTGGACCTCCACGACCGCGCCGACGGCGCGCTGTACGACGCGCCCTGGCGGCCCGACCCGCGCCCGATCGAGGGCCTGCTCCAGGGCACCTACGCCCACCTCGCGGTGACCGCCTTCTGGGGCACCAGGGCCGCCATCTACGACGGCCTGCCCGGTACCGCCGCCGAGCACGCCCGGGCGCAGTTCGCGCTCTGGCGCCACTACACCGCCGAGGCGGTCGAACGGCTGGCCGGCTCCGGCTCGTTGACCCCGGTCGGCCTGCGCTTCGCGGACGGCATGCGGGAGACGGTCGGGCCGTGGCTGGACGTGCCGCTGCCGAAGGCGGCCGAGGACGCCGCCCGGCAGGCCCGGCAGGACCGCCGCCCGACGGTGTCCACCGGCTGATCGCACCCGGGAATCACCTGTTGCGAGGCGGCGGGGCCGACTCCCCAGGGCCGGCCGCGACCACTCCAGGCCGACCACTCCAGACCGATCGCAACTGGCCGAACACGAGCGGCGGTTGCCGGGCGCCTTGCCGCCCGGCGCGCCGCCGCGGAGGTACGCTCGCCCATACCCCCAGCCGGCTCCGGAGAGCTTCTCCGAGCCCTTCACACTCGGGAACCGCCATCCCTCACGAACCGAGTCCCGTGCCTCCCCGGCGGGACATATCCGAACATAGGCTGACCCGGTCCGTGCTCACCCGTCAGCTCACCGATCTCGGTGTGCGGCCGGGGGACGTACTCCTCGTGCAGGCCTCACTGCGGGCGATCGGCCCCGTGGAGGGCGGCAGCGCCACGGTCCGCGAAGCGCTGCTGGACGCGCTCGGCGGTCCCGAGCAGGGCACCCTGGTCGCCTACACCGCCACCCCGGAGAACTCCGACACCTCCCGGCTCGTCAGAACCATGATGGCGGACTGGACGCCCGGGCAGGTGGCGCGGTGGCGTGCGGCCATGCCCCCGTTCGACCCGGCCGAGACGCCCTCCTCGCGGACCATGGGCATGCTCTCCGAGCTGGTCCGCACCCATCCCGAGGCGGTACGCAGCACCCACCCGCAGTCCTCCTTCGCGGCCGTCGGCGCCCGCGCCAAGGAGATCACCGAGCTCCACCCGCTGGAGTGCCACCTCGGCACGGAGTCCCCGCTCGGCCGGATGTACGAGATCGGCACCCGCGTGCTGAGCATCGGCGTCGAGCTGTCCAAGTTCACCGCCTTCCACCTGGCCGACCTGCAGATGCCGGACCTGCCCGTCCGCCACTACGGCTGTGTGGTCAAGGACGGCGGCCGCAGCCACTGGGTCCGCTTCGACGGCCCGCTCCTGGACGACCTGCACTTCCAGGTCCTGGGTGAGGAGGTGCTGCGCCACGCCGCCGGGGTGGTGACCGGCCGGGTCGGCGGCGCCGACTGCCGGCTGATCCCTATGCGCGAGGCGGTCGACCTGGCCGTCGGCATCCTGCACGAGCGCCCCGAACTCCGGCCCGGCGCACCGCAGCTCGGCGGGTAGAGTCGCCGCCCCGGCGGTCCGCAGTGTCGCGGACCGCCGTGCCCCACCGGTCTCCGGGCGCGGGGCCGGTCCCACCCGGCTCGCCCCGGTGTACGGTCCACCACCTCTGTGGTGCCCGCCCCGCGGCGGGCCCCGCCGCGGCACGCGCCGCGCTCTCATGTCGTTCCGTCCCCCGGACACCCTCGCCGGGGGTTGCCATCCAGGGAATTGTCATGGCCGCTGCCCACCGTCCCGTCGCCCCTCGGGGTGAAGAACCCGAACTCACCGCACCCGATCTGGCCCGCGAACTCGCCGCACTCGGTGTCCGGCTGGGTGAGGTCCTGTTCGTCCAGGCGTCGCTCCGGAACCTCGGCCCGGTCTACGGTGGGGCCGCCACCGTGGTGGACGCGCTGCTGGGCGCCTTGGACGCGCCGTACCGGGGGACTTTGGTCGCGTACACCGCCACGCCCGAGAACTCCTCCACGTCACGCCTCTACACCGCGGCCACCGCGAGGTTCTCTCCGGCGGAGATCGAGGACTTCCGGGCCCGGATGCCGGCCTTCGACCCCGTCACCACCCAGTCCTCGGCGACCATGGGGTTCGTGTCGGAGGAGATCCGCAGCCGCCCGGGGGCCGTGCGCAGCTCCCACCCCCAGACCTCCTTCACCGCCCTCGGCCCGCTGGCCCGGATGATCACCGGGGAACACCCCCTCGACTGCCACTTGGGGGAACGTTCCGCCTTGGGCCGGCTCTACGAGCTCGACGCCAAGGTCCTGCTGCTCGGCGTCCCGATGTCCCGGTTCACCGCCTTCCACCTGGCGGATCTGCGGATGCCCGATGTGACACTCCGTGAGTACCACTGCCGGGTCCAGGAGGGCTGGATCTCTTTCAAGGCACCCGACTTGGACGACGTCCACTTCGCCGACCTGGGGGAGGAGGTCCTGAACCGCGCCACGGGCATAACCGAGGGCCGGGTCGGCGGAGCCCACTGCCTCCTGGTCCCGATACGCGAGGCGGTCGATCTCGCGGTGGACATCATGCGGAGGCGGCGCGCCCGCGGCCCCGGCGCATAAGGGCCGTACGGGGGCAGTCGTTTCGGTCATGTCAACTCGCATGGCCCACTGTGCTATTCCATTGGACCCTCAGTCGTTCCTACACTGAAGCCCCGCGTACGGGGACTCGCGGGAAAGACGTTGCCGGCGGGCCAGGGGGAGGCGCGTGTGAACGATCATGGCTGGGACGAGGACTCCGCCCGGCCGTACTTCTTCCTCAGTTACGCCCACACCCCGAAGGCCGGCGCGCGCGGTGCCGGTGATCCCAACCACTGGGTGCGGCAGCTGTACCGCGACCTCTGCGAAGCGGTGCTGCAACTGACCACCGTGCCCGCGGGCGTGCCGGTCGGGTTCATGGACGAGTCCATGCACCAGGGGGAGTTGTGGGCCGAACGGCTCTCCGAGGAGCTGGCCACCTGCCGGGTCTTCGTGCCGCTGTACTCGCCGCGGTACTTCAACAGCCTGCCGTGCGGGCAGGAGTGGCACTCCTTCACCCAGCGGCCGGTCTACCCCGCCAACCTCGACTCGGAGCGGACCAGCGGCATCGTGCCGGTGCTCTGGGCGCCGATGAGCCGCTACAAGCTGCCCGAGGTGGCGAGCGAACTCCAGTTCAACCACGCCGGTTTCGGCCCGGACTACGCCACCGAGGGCCTCTACGCGCTGATGAAACTCAGCTACTTCCGCTCCGCCTACGAGCTGGCCGTGCACCGGCTGGCCCGGCGGATCGTCGAGGTGGCCGAGGAGACGGTCATCCCGGTCGGGCGCCGGCTCGACTTCAACTCCCAGCCCAGCGCCTTCAACGTCACCGCGCCGACCAAGCAGCTGCGGATCTCCGTCCTCGCCTACCACCGGGGCGAGGTGCCGCAGGACCGCAACCCCGACTACTACGGCGCCCGGCGCACCGACTGGCACCCCTACCGCCCGGCCGCCGCCCGCCCGCTGGCCGAGCACGCCGTGCGGCTCGCCCGGCAGCTGGGGTTCCAGGCCACCGTGCACGAGTTCGACGGCGAGGCCGAGGCGATCATCTCCGGCGGCGAACCGGTCGCGCCCGGGCTGCTGCTGCTGGACCGCTGGGTGCTCCAGGACGAGCGGTGGAGCGAGCTGGTCCGCCGCTTCGACCGCTCCGACTGCTCCTGGGTGGGCGTCCTGGAGCCGTGGAACCTGGACGACCCGGACTGCGTGGAAAAGCACCGCGAGATGGGCGAACTCAGCGACCGGGTCCTGCGGTTCACCCACCGGTCCGTCCGGCCGAGCTTCCTCGGCGCCACCGGCGGGCCGCCCGGGCTGGGCAGCCTGGAGGAGTTCGACGACGCACTGCCCCGGGCCGCCATGAAGGCCAAGTACGCCTTCGAGGGCCGCACCAGGACCGAACCGGAGGAACCACCGGCGCCGCGCCCCAATCTGCGGGACGCTTTCCGGTACGGACGCGGCCGGGACGGGCCCGAACCCTTCGCCTACGACGACGACCAGCCAGCACGCGACTTAGGCGACCGCCCGGACGACGGGACGCCGCCCCGGGGAGGAACCACATGAGCGAGCGGAGCGAGCGAATCAACGGGGGCTGCGCGTTTCGCGAAGCGACCGCCGAGCCCAGCGAGGTGGGCGCATGAGTGAGGACCGCACCAGGAACCTCCGCATCGGCGGCCTGACCGCAGCCGAACTCGCCGCCCAGCGCGAGGCGGAGCAGGACCGGCAGGGCCGGATCATCACCTTCTACTCGTACAAGGGCGGCACCGGGCGCACCATGGCGCTCGCCAACACCGCCTGGATCCTGGCGGCCAACGGCTTCCGGGTGCTCACCGTCGACTGGGACCTGGAGGCGCCGGGCCTGGCCAAGTTCTTCCACCCGTTCCTCGACCCGGCGGTCCTGGCCGGCACCACCGGCATGATGGACCTGATCGCCGAGTACCGGGAGGAGGCGCTGCGGCCGGTCGAGCACGCCGAGGGCTGGCACCTCGACTTCGCCCGCGTCCACCCGCACGCGCTCTCGCTCTCCTGGCCGCTGTTCCCCGACGGCGGCAGCCTGGACTTCCTCTCCGCCGGCCAGTTCAACCGGGACTACTCCGAGGCCGTCACCCACCTCGACTGGGACATCTTCTACGACCGCTTCGACGGCGGGCAGTTCTTCGACGCGCTCCGCGCCGACATGAGCAAGCGCTACGACTACGTGCTGATCGACTCCCGGACCGGCCTCTCCGACATCGCCGAGATCTGCACCGTCCAGATGCCCGACGACCTGGTGGTCTGCTTCACCCTCAGCGACCAGTCGATCGACGGCGCATCCCGGATCGCCCAGCACATCCACGACCGCTACCGCGAGCGCGGCATCCGCATCCTGCCGGTGCCGATGCGCATCGACGAGGGCGAGAAGGAGAAGGCCGACGCAGGCCGGGCGCTGGCCCGGATCCGCTTCGACGGCCTCCCCGCCGGCGTGCACGGCGAGGATCTGGCCCACTACTGGGGCTCGGTGGAGATCCCGTACCGGCCGTTCTACGCCTACGAGGAGATCCTCGCCACCTTCGGCGACCAGGGCGGCACCCAGACCTCGATGCTCGCCGCCTGCGAGCGGCTGACCGGCGTGATCACCGAGGGCCGGGTCGGCTCGCTGCCCGCGGTCGACGAGGAGGTCCGGCTGCGCTACGTGGACGCCTTCACCCGGCGCCGCCCGTCCGTGCCGGCCGACCTCTACCTCTCGTACGTGCCCGAGGACCGGATGTGGGCGGACTGGATCGAGTCCATCCTGACCCGGGCCGGCTTCCGCGTGCTCCCGCGGGACCTGAGCGCCGGCTCGGACCCGCGCCACGAGACCGAGCGCGGCATCGACGCCGCCTACCGGACGGTCGCCGTGCTCTCGCCCGCCTACCAGCGCTCGCCGCAGGCCCGCGCGCTCTGGGAGTCCGTCGTCAGCTCCGACCCGTCCGGCACCCGCCGCCAGCTCGTCCCCGTCCGGGTCGGCGACGTCCGGCTCACCGCGCCGTTCAGCAACCGCAACCCGGTCGACCTGGTCGGCCGGGACGAGACGCAGTCCGTGCAGACCCTGCTGCGCGCGCTCGGCCGCGGCGACGTGCCGCTCGCCGAGACCGCCGGCACCGGCCCGCGGTTCCCCGGCAGCAAGCCGCAGGTCTGGGACGTGCCGCCGCGCAACCCGTCCTTCACCGGCCGCGCCGCCGTCCTGGAGCAGCTGCGCAACCAGCTGCGCGGCGGCATGGCCGCCGTCCTGCCCACCCCGCAGACCCTGTACGGGCTCGGCGGCGTCGGCAAGACCCAGGTCGCGCTGGAGTACGCGCACCGCTTCATGTCCGATTACGACCTGGTCTGGTGGATCGACGCCGAACAGACCGAGCTGGTCGCGCCGGCCCTGGCCGACCTGGCCCGCCGGCTCGGCCTGCGGGTCGGAGACTCCGTCACCGAGGCCGCCGAGGCGGCCCGCGAGGCGCTGCGCCGCGGCGTGCCCACCTCGCGCTGGCTGCTCATCTTCGACAACGCCGACGAGCCCTCCGAGATCCGCCGGTTCTTCCCCGGCGGCTCCGGCCACATCCTGGTCACCTCCCGCAACCAGGCCTGGTCCGGGCACGCGGAGGCGCTGGAGGTGGACGTCTTCACCCGCGGCGAGAGCGTCGAGCACCTCTGCCGGCGCGCCCGCGGCCTCTCCCGCCCCGACGCCGACCGGGTCGCCGAGGCGGTCGGCGACCTGCCGCTGGCCGTCGAGGTCGCCGCCGCCTGGCTGGACACCACCGGCACCCCGGTCGACACCTACGTCGCCCAGCTCCAGGCCGAGGCCGCCCGCGCCCTGGCCGGAGCCCGCCCGGCCGACTACCCGACGCCCGTCGGCGCGACCTGGAACGTCTCGATCGGCCGGCTGCGCACCCAGTCCCCGGCTGCGGTGCGGCTGCTCCAGCTGTGCGCGTTCTTCGCGCCCGAGCCGATCTCGATGAACCTCTTCTACAGCGACCAGATGATCCGCGCGCTCGTCCAGTACGACGCCGACCTCAGCGACAAGTTCATGCTGGGCAAGGTCATTCAGGCGATCGGACGGTACGCGCTGGCCAAGGTCGACGCCGGCACCAACAGCTTCCAGGTGCACCGGCTGGTCCAGGCGGTCATCCGGGCCGAGATGACCGAGGACGAGCAGGAGGTCGCCGTCCACGAGGTGCACCGCATCCTCACCGGCGCCCGGCCCGTCCTCGGCGACACCGACGACCCGGCCAACTGGCCCGCCTTCGACGAGATCTGGCCGCACCTCTCGCCCTCCAAGGCGCACAACTGCGACGAGGCCGACACCCGGCAGCTGCTCATCGACCGCGTCCGCTACCTGTGGAAGCGCGGCGAACTGGACCGCGCCCGGGACCTCGGCCACGCCCTGGACGCCGAGTGGACCGGCAAGCTCGGCGAGGACGACCGGCAGACCCTGCTGCTCCGCTTCCAGCTCGCCAACGTGCTGCGCTCGCAGGGCAACTACGCCGAGGCGCTGGCCCTCGACGAGGCCACCCTGGAGCGCCAGCGCGCCCTCCTCGGCGAGCACCACCCGTACACCCTGATGACCGCCGGCTCGCTCGGCGCCGACCGGCGGGCGCTCGGCAGGTTCCAGGCCGCGCTCGACCTCGACCGCGAAATCCTCGACCAGTTCCGCGAGTTGTTCGGTGACGACAACCCGCGCACGCTCTCCATGGCCAACAACCTGGCGATCGACTACCGGCTCGTCGGCGACAGCGAAGCCGCCCGCGAACTCGACCAGGAGACGCTGGACCGGCGCACCGCCGTGCTCGGCCCGCGCCACCCGTACACCCTCTCCACCAAGTCCAACCTCGCCCGCGACCTGCGCGAACTGGGCGACTACCGGGGCTCGGTGGATCTGCTCCAGGAGGTCACCAACGACCTCGGCGACGTGCTCGACCCCGACCTGCCGGAGAACCTGCGCAACGCCAAGTCGCTGGCCGTCTCGCTGCGCCGCACCGGCCAGCTCGCCGAGGCCCGTCGGATCACCAAGGAGACCTACGAGCGCTACCTGGAGCGGTACGGCGCCGACGCGCCCGACGCGCTGGCCTGCGCGCTCAACCTGGCCGCCGACCACAGCGCCTCCGGCGACAAGGAGGCCGCCCGCGACCTCTGTGCCACCGTGTACGAGGGCCACCGGCGGCTGTTCGGCGACGAGCACCCGTTCACCCTGGCCTGCGCCAACAACCTCGGCATCTACCTGCGGGGCAGCGGCGACATCCGGGGCGCCATCGACCGCGGGGTGGCCACCGTCGACGGGCTCACCGAATCGGTCGGCGCGGAGCACCCGTACACCCTCAACGCGATGATCAACCTGGCCAACGCCTACGGCGAGGACGGCCAGATCACCAGGGCCGAGGAGCTCGGCCGCCTCGCGTACGCGGGCCTGTGCGACCGCTACACGCCCCGCCACCCGGACGCGGTGGCCTGCGAGGCCAACCTGGCCGTCACCCTGCGCGCGGCCGGCCGGCACACCCAGGCGGCCGAGCTGCGGGCCAAGGCGATCGCCGAGCTGATCCGGCAGTTCGGCGAGGAACACCCCAACACCGTCTCGGCGCGCGGCTGGAAGCGGATCAACCGCGACCTGGAGCCGCAGCCGGTCTGACGGGAACGATCCGGCCGGGGCCCGGGGGTACGCTGCGGGACTTATGAACGAGCAGCTGCCCCCGGTCCTGGTCACCCGCCGCCTCGCACCCGGGGTGATCGAGCGGCTCACCGCGCACCACGCGGTGACCCACCACGACTCGGACCTGCCGATGCCGCGCGCCGGGCTGCTGGCCGCCGTCCGCGGCCGGTCGGCGGTGGTCACCACGCTGGACGACGTGGTGGACGGCGCGTTCCTGGACGCGGCCGGCCCGGGCCTGCGGATCGTCGCCAACCACGCGGTCGGCCACCACAACGTCGACCTCGCCGCCTGCGCCGAGCGCGGCGTGCTGGTCTCCAACACCCCCGGCGTGCTCACCGCCGCCACCGCCGACATGGCCTGGGCGCTCCTGCTGGCCGCCACCCGCCGGCTCGGCGAGGGCGAGCGGTGGCTGCGCTCCGGGCGGCCGTGGGCCTGGGCGCCGAACTTCCTGCTCGGCCTGGAGCTGGCCGGCACCCCGCTGGGCGTCCTCGGCATGGGCCGGATCGGGCAGGCGGTGGCCCGCCGGGCCCGCGCCTTCGACATGCCGGTGAGCTACCACAACCGCGGCGAACTCCCGCCCGGGCAGGCCGAGGGCGCGCGGTGGCTCCCGCTGGATGAACTGCTCGCCACCTCCACCGTGCTGGTGGTGACCTGCCCGCTCAGCGCCGCCACCCGGCACCTGCTGGACGCCCGCCGGCTGGCCCTGCTGCCGCCCGGGGCGGTCGTGGTCTCGATGACCGCCGGGGTGGTGGACGAGGAGGCGCTCGCCGCCGCGCTGGAGTCGGGCGCGCTGTTCGCCGCCGCCGTGGACAACTTCGAGCAGGAGCCGGCCGTGCCGTCCGCCCTGCTGGCCCAGGAACGCGCGGTGCTGGCCCCGCACCTGGGCAGTGCCACCGTCCGGACCCGGCAGGCGATGGGCGGGCTCGCGGTGGACAACGTCCTGGCGGTGCTGGCCGGCGGCGAGCCGGTCACCCCGGTCAAGGCCTGAGGGCCGGGCCGCCCGCCGAGGTGTGGCCGGCCGCCCAGGCCAGCGCGGTGGTCATCACCCGGAACGCCCCGAAGTGCGCGGCGCCGGGCTGCAGGAAGAGTTCGGCGCCGGGGATGTGGTCGGCCAGCCAGCGCGAGTGATCGACCGGCGAGAACTGGTCGTCGGCGCCGTGCCAGAGCCAGGTGGGCACCGTGATGTCCTGCACCTTGAAGCCCCAGTCGGCGGTGAACGCCAGCACGTCGTCGATCCAGCCGTCGGCGCCGTGCCGGAACGCCTCGCGGTAGTTGCTCTGCAGCATCCGCCGCAGCCCGGTGTCGGCGACCACCTCGCGGTCGGTGGCCGGCAGCTCCGGCCGCAGGCCCTTGAGCAGCCGGACCGGGTCGGCCTTGATCTGCTCGGAGCGGAACCGCATCGCGTCGGCGATCCGGTCGTGCCCGCGCTCCGCCTCCCGGTACGCGCGGACGTTGGACGGGGTCATCCCGCCGTACCAGTCCAGCCCGGCCGCGTTCCGGGGCGCCAGGCCGACCAGCACGGCGACCCGGCCGACCCGGTCGGGCAGCAGCGCCGCGCAGGCCAGCGCGTGCGGGCCGCCGCCGGAGCGGCCCAGCACCGCGAAGCCGCTCAGCCCCAGCTCGTCCGCGATGGTCCGCACGTCGGCGGCGGCGGCGCTCACCCGGCGGCCGGGCAGCCGGGTGGAGTCGCCGTAGCCGGGCCGGTCGAAGGAGATCAGCCGGATGCCCAGGCGGTACAGCACGGTGTTGCGCGGGTGCGGGCCGATCCGGCTGCCGGGCATGCCGTGCAGGAGGAACACCGGCCGGCCGCGTGGGTCGCCCAGGGTCTCGACGGCGATGGCACGGCCGTCCGGCGCCTTGACCATCCGTAATGACACGCGCGGCCTCCTCGGTACGGGGGTACTGCTGTTCGGTGATCCCGCTCTGCTCGGTGATCCCGCTCAGCTCGATGGTCCCTGTCTGCTCAGTGGTCCCGGTCGGTGGTGCCGCGGACCTCGCGGCGGGCCTGCCAGGTGGTGTGCTCCCGGGAGACCGCGTCCTCGGCGTCCCGGGCCAGCCGGGCCCAGATCTCCTCGGCGTCGGAGGACGTCACGTCCAGCTGGGCGAGCTGGCTGCGGATCAGCTCCAGCTCGTCGGCGGCCAGCCCGTACGCGGCGGCCAGCGGCCGGTACTGGCGCAGCTGCGCCCAGGCGGCGACCGAGGCGGCCACCGCCGAGACGGTGCCGAGCGCGTCGTAGCCGAACTCGCCCATCGCCCGCAGCACCGCCAGCACCAGGCCGAGCAGCGGAAGCACCACGCCCAGGACGCCGGTCCAGAACCCGGCCCTGGCGCAGTACCGCGCCTTCGAGCGGTACCAGTCGTGCTGCACCTGGATCCGCTCCCGCAGGTACACCTCGCGGCGCACCGCCAGCGGCTGCTCGCGCAGGCCGCGCATCGCGTCGGTGACGCGCGCGCCGGCGTCCTCCGCTCCGGCGGCGCCCATCGCGCGGCTGCCCCGGAAGGCGTTCAGCACCCGGCCGAGCTGGAAGCTGTACAGCCCCTCGGCGTCCGGCAGGCTGCGCGGCGGCGGCTGGTAGGCGTCGGCCCGGACGCTGAACTTCCAGGCGAGCGTCTTCACCGACTCGGCGGCCGCCCGGCCCTCGTACCAGAGGCCCTGCGGGTTCTGCCGGCTGATCACCACGGCGAGGGCGATCGCGCCGAGGTAGGCCACGGCGGCCGGCCAGGCCCAGGGCGTGCCGTCGGCGGAGCCGAACGCGGCGGCGGCGACCAGCAGCACCAGCTCCCACGCGGAGAGCAGCACGGACCGCCGCTGGCCCTGCAAGGAGGCCGAGTCGGCGGACCAGAACAGCGCGGGCATCAGCTCCTGCTCGCGCACCCTTCCCATCGGACCCCCACCCGACGCCATCCTCGGCCCCCACCCGTCGCTCCGGTCGCACCGCTGTCCTGCCCCGCCCGCCGCGCCGGTACGCCTGGCCCGGGCGAGCTCCGGCCGCATTGGCCGGGATGTCGCCGCAGGTTGTCCGGTACCCGGGCACCCGCCTCAGTAGGTGTAGAAGATTCGGTCCGCGTTGTCGGCCATCTGCTTGGCGTTCCACTCGGTGCCGCCGGGCACGTTGCCGGAGCGGAACAGCGGCGGGGCGGCTCCGGTGCCGGCCGCCGCCGCGTCGGCCAGCAGGCCGACCGCCGTGGCGACGACGGCCTGCATCAGCGCGCTGGTCACGATGGTGGAGACCGGGCCGAAGGAGGTCTCGGCGGCCGGGTGGGTCAGCTCGCCGTCGCCGACCGCGATCTTGCTGTCGAGGACGACGTCGCAGTGGTCCTTCAGGTACGTGCCGGAGGGGTGCGCCGAGGACACCTCCGCCGGGTACGCCAGCGAGGTCACCCCGATCACCTTCAGGCCGCGTTCCCGGGCGTACTGGGCCAGCTCCACCGGCATGACCTGGCGTCCGGAGAGCGAGATGACGAAGAGGAGGTCCCCCGCGGTCGCCGGGGTGAGGTCCAGGGTGGTGGTGGCCAGGCCGGAGACGCGCTCCAGCGCGCTGGCGAGCGGGGCCGGCATCACCGTCACCCCGGCCATCCCGGGGACGTCCAGCAGGTTCACCGGGACCAGCCCGCCGGCCCGGTAGACCACGTCCTGGGCGGCGAGTGATGAGTGGCCGGAGCCGAAGGTGAAGATTCGGCGTCGTTCGGCCACCGCCTCGGCCAGCAGTGCGCCGGCCGCCTCGATGGTGCCGGCCTCCTCGGCGCGGACCCGCTGGAGGTGGGCGATCGCGGCGTCGAAGTACCGGCCGACCAGGTCACTCATCTGTTGCCTTCGCTCTCTGCCGGTGGGGGAGCCGGCCGGGTGGGGAGGCCTGGGTGGTCCAGACCGCCGATGGAGAAAGCTACGGCGAGCACCGTGCTGCCTCACCGGTGCCGCTGTCAACAGCGACGAAATGCCGCCCCCGGGGCCCCTGCGCGGGCCCGGTTGTCGGTGCGGTACGTCAGAATTGGCGGTGAGGACACCGAAGAACGGAGCCAGCGGCGATGTCTGGGCTGATCGACACCACTGAGATGTACCTTCGCACCATCCTGGAGCTGGAGGAGGAGGGCATCACCCCGATGCGCGCCCGGATCGCCGAGCGTCTGGAGCAAAGCGGCCCCACGGTCAGCCAGACGGTCGGCCGGATGGAGCGCGACGGGCTGCTCCGGGTCGCGGGCGACCGTCACCTCGAACTCACCGAGGAGGGCCGTCGGCTCGCGGTGCGTGTGATGCGCAAGCACCGCATCGCCGAGTGCCTGCTGGTCGACGTGATCGGCCTGGAGTGGGAGCAGGTCCACGAGGAGGCCTGCCGCTGGGAGCACGTGATGAGCGAGACGGTCGAGCGCAAGGTGCTCGCCATGCTCGGCCACCCGACCCAGTCCCCGTACGGGAACCCGATCCCGGGCCTGGACGAGCTGGGCGACGCCAAGGCGGAGGGCGAGGGCTTCGACGCCGCGCTCGTCCCGCTGGACACGGTCCGCCCGGGCGACGCCGGGGCGGACGTCGTGGTCCGCCGGATCGGCGAGCCGATCCAGACCGACGGCGAGCTGATGCGCACGCTGCGCCGGGCCGGGATCCGGCCGGGCTCGACGGTGCGGGTCACCGCCGGGGTCGGCGGGGTGCTGGTCGGCACCGGTGACACCGCGGCCGAGCTGGGCAAGGAGATCGCCGCGCACGTCTTCGTCGCGCAGGCCTGACCTTCCCCGAGAGCAGAATGAGCAGGGCCCGGTGCATCCCCGTGCACCGGGCCCTGCTCGTCCTCCCCGTTCCCACCCTGTCCCTCCTTGCTTCCGTGACACCGGCCTCCCCGAACCCGGCCGGTGTCACGGCCCCTCCGTTCCCTCCCGTCCCCTCCGTCCCCTCCGCTCCCTCCCGACCGCCCCGCCCGGCTTCCCCGTCCGAGCGCCCCTTCCGGCGTCCCCTCACGGTGGAATTTCTCCCCTCGGCAGATCATGGCAATCCTTGAGCGTTGTCACTCGTACGAGGGGCTTGCGCCGTTGACCAGCGGGTACACCGAAGCCTTATCCGCACATGCGTGTGACGGGCCCCGCCTCCGGTGGGAGGCAAGGCCCGTCAGCCGCGCGCGGGGTGTCGCGCGTTGCGCGCCCTCACCCGATAGGCGTAGGGCGGCCGTTCACGGGACGGTGAATCTCCGGGCCGGTCCCGAAGGCCGTCCGGCTCAGCGGCGAGTCCGGACGGCTCAGCGGGGGCCCGGGCGGCTCAGCGCACCGCCGCCGGCTGGGCCGGCTGGGGGTGGGCCGCCGGGGCCTCGCGCCCGCAGGCGTAGGCGAGCGGGCTGATCAGCTCGGCGGCGTCCGGCAGCCAGCGGTTCAGCGCGGAGGGCGAGCGGGCCCACTGGGCGAAGCCGGTCGGGCCGACCCGGGACGGCGGGGCCACCGTCCAGTCGCCCTCGCCGCGGGCCACCAGGTCCAGCCGGCCGGGCGGCCAGCCGAGCTTGCGCAGCATCTCCGGCAGCTTGGCGGCCACGCCGGGCAGCACCAGGAAGTGCAGCCGCCGCCCGGAGCGTCCGGGGGCGGCCGGGACGGCGACCACCGGGCCGAGCTGGAGGTCCATCCGCTCCATCCGGGCCAGCGCCAGGCAGCCGGCCACCTCCGGCACGTCCAGTACGTCGAAGGAGCGGCCGGTGGGCAACAGGATGGAGGCGTCCGGGCGCTCGGTCCACCAGCGCCGCACCGCGCCGGGGCCGGCGCTCGCCTTGCGGGCCCAGTCCGAGTCGATCGGGTGCGCGCCGGGCAGCGGGCAGCGGGCGTCGCCGCAGGAACAGCGGGCCGGCCCGTCACCGTCGATCAGCCAGGCGCCTGGCGCGACCTCCCAGTGCCGGCTCTCGGCGTAGCTGACGGCTTCGATGAGCAGCGGGGGCAGTCCGGCGGTGCCGCCCTGGTCGGGGGAGTCTGGGATGTCTTCCACGCGGTGCACAACTACCGTGTGTGAGGCTGGTTACGGCCGGGCGGGGGCGGGTCTTCCGCGTGGTGGCAATGTCACCCGAACCGGTGAGGCAACCGAGTTGGCGCGCCCGGGGTGGACCGGGGTGGGCGCAGTGGGGGCGCACGGGGGCATTTCCCAGGGCGCGCGGGGGGTGGGGATCGTCACCGTGGGTATCCCGGTGGCGTTGCTGATCGCTAACCTGGTGTCAGATTCCTTGGACGGTCGGACAGTCGGCAACAGATCAGCAGAATCGTCGCCCGCCGGCCGGGACCGGAGGGTGTGGGGAGGCGAAGCCCAATGGCCGCGAGACCACTTGTCGCACGACAGCCCAACGAGCGTCTGCAGCAGCTCATTCAGGAGGCCAGCTGCTCCAACGCCGGCCTGGCGCGGAGAGTCAACCTGTGCGGCGCGGAGCACGGTCTGGACCTGCGGTACGACAAGACGTCCGTCGCCCGCTGGCTCCGCGGCCAGCAACCGCGCGGGCAGGCCCCGGCGGTGATCGCCGAGGCGCTCGGCCGCAAGCTGGGGCGGAGCGTGTCGGTCGAGGAGATCGGCATGGCCGACGGCAAGAACCTCAGCTCCGGGATCGGGCTGCAGTTCGCGCCGACGCTGAACGCCGCGCTGGAGCAGGTCTGCGAGCTGTGGCGCAGCGACGTCGGCCGGCGGGACTTCCTGACCGGGGCGACGGTGGCGGCCTCCGCGCTCGTCGAGCCCAGCCGGGACTGGCTGATCACCCCGCCCGACCCGGTGGTAGCCCGTACCGGCGGCCCGCGGGTCGGCCCGACGGACGTCGCGGCGATCCGGGCGACCACAGCGATGCTGGTCGACCTCGACCACCGTTTCGGCAGCGGGCACGTCCGCCCGGTGGTCGTCCACTACCTCAACAGCGTGGTCTCCGGCCTGCTGGGCGGCGCCTACCGGGAGGAGACCGGGCGGCAACTCTTCGCGGCGGTGGCCCGGTTGACCGAGCTGGCCGGCTACATGGCGGTGGACACCGGGCAGCCGGGCCTGGCCCAGCGCTACTACATCCAGGCGCTGCGGCTCGCCCAGGCGGCCGACGACCGCGGCTACGGCGGGTACGTGCTGGCAGCCTCGATGAGTCACCTGGCGGCGACGCTGGGCAACCCGCGGGAGATCGCCCAACTCGCCCGCGCCGCGCAGGAGGGCGCCCGCTCGGTGGCCACCCCGACGGCGATGGCGATGTTCTACGCGGCCGAGGCACGCGGCCACGCCCTGCTCGGCGACGCCCGCTCCTGCGAGGCGGTGGCCGCCAAGGCACTGGAGGCGATGGAGAAGCGCCGCCCGGAGGACGACCCGGACTGGATCGTCCACTTCGACGACGCCTACCTGGCGGACGAGCTGGCCCACTGCCACCGGGACTTGGAGCAGGCCGGCCAGGCCGAGCACTACGCCCGCCGGGCACTCGACCTGCACCCCCCGACCAGGGTGCGGCGCCGGGCGGTCGACCTCGTCCTGCTGGCCACGGCCCAGCTCCAGCAGCGCGACCTGGAGCGGGCCTGCGAGACCGGCGCCCAGGCGGTGCGGCTGCTGAGCGGGCTGCGGTCCAACCGGGGCGTGGAGTACCTGGACGAGTTCCGGCGGCGGCTGGAGCCGTTCCGGGAGCAGCGGGTGGTCCGCGAGTTCCAGGCGCGGGCCGAGGCGGAGGCTGCCTGACCCGGACGGAGGGCGCGTCGTCGGCGCGCACGTGAGGGGGCGGTGAGGGATGGACCGCCCACGTGGTCACCCGGTTCGGCGAACCGGTAGCGTGGGCGCGACGTCCAAGGAACTGTGATGCTCCCAAGAACCGACGAGATGTGGTCCGCCGTCAGCGCGCGGTCGTGCACAGGTGAGGAATCGCGTTGAGTCAGCGCCGCTCGTACCCCAACTCGGGTGATTTCAACCTGGACGACCTGTTTAGGCCGGAGCCCGGCCAGCCGCAGGGCCAGGGCGGTGCACCGGGCCAGGGTGCGCCGGGCCAGCAGCCGCCTGCCGGGCAGCAGGCCGCCCCCGCGTTCGGACAGCCACACCTGCCGCCGGCCGGTCAGCCGGAGTACCTCGGCGAGGGCGCGCACGCGCTGCCGACCCAGGCCATCCCGGCCCAGGGCGCCCCGTGGGGCGGCGCGCCGCAGCCCGGCTACGGCGCGCCGCAGGCCGACCCGGCCCCGGCGACCCAGTACCTGCCGCCCTACCCCACCGCGGACCCGCAGGCGGCCGGTTACCCGCCCCAGCCCGGCTACCAGCAGCCCGCGCCGGGACAGGCCTACCCGCAGCAGGCGCAGCCGGCCTACCAGCCCGCCCCGCAGGAGTACCAGGCCCAGCCCGAGTACACCGGGCAGGACTACCCGACCGGCCCGGTCCCCGCCCGGGGCGGTGGCGGGCGTTCGTCCGGCAAGCTGATCATCGGCGGTGTGGTGGCCGGCTGCGCGGCGGCCGGCATCCTGGTCGCCGTCCTGCTGAGCGGCGGCGACGACACGTCCACGGGCAAGGAGAAGCAGGCCGCCCCGGTGGCCACCGGCAGCGGCACCTCCACCGGCGCGCCGGCCCCGACCAGCTCGGCGGCGACCGTCAACCCCGAGGTCAAGGCCCAGGCACAGCCGCTCTCCGACCTGCTCGGCACCGCCAGCGACAGCCGCACGGCGGTGGTCAACGCGGTGGGCGCGGTGCAGAAGTGCGACAAGCTGCCCGAGTCCCAGCAGGCCTTGGCCGACGCCGCGGGCAAGCGCCGGGAGCTGCAGACCAAGCTGGCGGCGCTGAAGACGGACAAGCTGCCGGGCGGACCGCAGCTGGTCGAGCAGCTCAACGCGGCCTGGACGGCCTCGGCGACCGCCGACGACGAGTACGCGGCCTGGGCCACGGACATGCAGACCGCCTGCGACGCCAAGAAGGCCGACAACCAGCACTACAAGAACGCGGTCCAGGCCAGCGGCACGGCCACCAACGCGAAGAAGCAGGCCTCCGGCCTCTGGAACACCATCGCGGGCCAGAGCGGCCTGCCGACCCGCAGCGACGGGGATCTGTAGCCGAGGGTCACCCCCGGGGCCGGAGACCGGCCCCGGGAGCCGCGGAGGGGCCGCCCCCGGTCGCCCGGGGTACCGCCCCTCCGGTCAGGCCCCTCCCGGGCGGGCCCCGGTCACGCCGGCGGCCTGCTCCCGGTGAGCACCCAGCGCACGTCCACGAAGCCCGGTTGCTGCAGGGTCATCCGCCCGCCCTTGACCACCTGGTACGTCACCCAGGTGTTCACCAGCCGCGGCGACTCGGTGCTCGGCAGCATGTTGGTGGTGCCCCAGTTCAGCGGCGGGGTCAGGCCGACGTCGATCTGCTCGCCGCTGTCCAGCAGCGCGGTCACCGTCTTGGAGGTGACCGTCCGGCCGGCCGCGTTCAGCCGGTCGGCCACCTGCCGGAACACCTCGTAGGAGACCCAGGTGGTCTGCACCCCGGGATCGGACACGTCGATGGCCCGGCCGCCGGCGGCGTCGCTGCGGACCACCGCGCGCAGCGCGTCCCAGGCCTTGGCCGACTCCGGCGGGTACCAGCCGGTCACGTAGGCGCCGGCCAGCGGGCCGCTGTCGCCGCCGGTGGAGTCGACCACCGACTGCTGGACGCTGCCGACCACCGAAGCGATCTTGGTGTTCCTCGGGCCCAGCCGACGGTACGAGTCGAGCAGGTTGCCGGTCGGCTCGGCGCCCAGCGCGGAGGTGAGGCAGTTGCCCGGCTCGTCCTTGCCGATCGCCTTGCGGGCCACCGGCGTGTAGTCGGGGGACTGCTCCGGCGCCTTGACGTCCAGAAGCTTGAGCCCGGCCGGCTTGAGCGCGTTGGCGAGGTAGCCGAGCAGGTTGTCGCCGGCCGGGGTGTCCGGGCGGACCAGCGAGACGGTCTTGCAGCCGGCCTCCACCAGCTGCCGGCCGCTGCCGCCGATCAGCGCCGGCAGGCCGCCGGCCACGGGGTACGACAGCGGGCTGCTGAACTCGGGCTGGGAGAGCCCGTACCCGCCGATCAGCGGGATGCCGGCCCGCTCCAGGATCGGCATGAAGCGGTCGCCGTACTGGCTGTACGAGCCGATCACGGCGACCGCCTTGGCGTCCACCGCCTGCTGGGCACAGGCCGTGGCGCCGTCGGCGGTGTTGTGCTCGTTGCAGGTGAGCACGCGGAGCTTGTGGCCGTTCAGGCCGCCCTTGGTGTTGGCGTCCCGGCCGATGGCGTCGGCCAGCGCGGTCATGCCGGGCCGGTCGGCGGAGCCGGTGCCGGACGGCGCCCAGGTCATCACGGTCAGGTCGCCGACGTCGGTGGCGGCGTCGGCCGGTCCGCCGCACGCGGAGGCCGAGAAGAGGGTTGGGAGCAGTGCCACAGCGGTGGCGGCTGCGGCGATCGGGCGGCGGCGACGCCGTACCGCGATCGGGTTCTGAGCCTGGAACGAGCCCCTTCGGCTGGTCATCGGTCTTCCCTCCCGGGGCGCTGTGCTGCGCACCGGCACCAGCCAAGCCCCGGCGTCACACGCCGAGAGGGCCGAAAAGGGAACGGGCGGCAAACGGCGGCCGAACTCCGGGTAGGGACGCGTGTAGAGCCGGAGTAGAGCACGAACGGTAGGGGAACGTACGATCGTCCACCATGTCCGCCAGCACAGATTCTTCGCATCGGTCTGCCCGAAACCCTTCTCGTCCGGGCCACCGCTCCAGCACGATGGGCGGCATGCCGCTCAACGATCTGCCCTGGTGGCGCTGGCGTGCCCGACTGCGCTCGGCGCTGCACATGCTTTCCGACCCCGGGTTCCAGCAGGAGACCTGGCTGGCCGGCCGCGAGGGCTTCGGTGACGTGACCGACGCCGTCTACCGGCTGGTGGAGGACACCTGGCTGGACCGGTGGTCGGCCGAGAAGTACGTCGGCACGATCTTCCGCGACTCGGCCGAGGCCACCGTGGTGGACGTCGCGGTGCTCCGGGTGGTCCGGATCCTGCACGAGGTCGGCGCGGACGCCCCGGCCTCCGCGTACCTCGGCCACCACGGCTGGCCGGAGGCGGTCCGGGCGGCCCGCGAGGCGCACGTCAAGCTGGCGGTCAACGACGGCGAGGACCCGGACGCCCCGCCGCGCTCGCTGGACGTGCTGCGCATCCTGACCTCGTCCTGACCCCGCCCGGCCCTGACCCTGCCTGCTCCGGCCCTGCCCTGTCCTGTCCTGAGGCGGTGCCGCCAGGCTCCGGCCGGGGCGCGGGGCCGCGGGGTGGGCCGGGCCGTCCCGCAGTGCGGGCAGCGGGACGGTGGCTGTCCAGGATGTGACACGCTGGAGCACTCACCAACAGCACGACCTCAGGACGGGAAACCCCCACCGTGGAACAGCAGCCGGCCAGCGCCCAGTACGTCCTCACGCTGTCCTGCCCCGACAAGCAGGGCATCGTCCACGCGGTCTCGAGCTACCTCTTCATGACCGGGTGCAACATCATCGACAGCCAGCAGTTCGGTGACGGCGACAGCGGGCTGTTCTTCATGCGGGTGCACTTCTCCGCCGCCGAGCCCGTCACGGTGGACAAGCTGCGGGCCAGCTTCGCCGCGATCGGGGCCTCCTTCGGGATGGACTGGCAGATCCACCCGACCGACGAGCGGATGCGAATCGTCCTGATGGTCAGCAAGTTCGGGCACTGCCTGAACGACCTGCTGTTCCGCAACCGGATCGGCGCGCTGCCGGTGGAGATCGCCGCGGTGGTCTCCAACCACACCGACTTCCGCGACCTCACCGAGGGCTACGGCATCCCGTTCCATCACATCCCGGTGACCCGGGACACCAAGGCCGAGGCGGAGCAGCAGCTGCTGGACCTGGTCGCCAAGGAGAACGTCGAGCTGGTCGTGCTGGCCCGCTACATGCAGGTGCTCTCGGACGAGCTCTGCACGGCGCTCTCCGGCAAGGTGATCAACATCCACCACTCCTTCCTGCCGAGCTTCAAGGGCGCCAAGCCGTACCACCAGGCGCACGCCCGCGGCGTGAAGCTGATCGGCGCCACCGCGCACTACGTCACCGCCGCCCTCGACGAGGGCCCGATCATCGAGCAGGAGGTGGCCCGGGTGACCCACGACATCACCCCGGACCAGCTCGTCGCGCTCGGCCGGGACGTCGAGTGCCAGGCGCTGGCCCGCGCGGTGAAGTGGCACAGCGAGCACCGGGTGCTGCTCAACGGCACCCGCACGGTGGTCTTCGCGTAACCCGCCGGGGCCGCGGCCCGCGGCCCGAGGGCTCCACGGTTCTACGGCCGCGAGAGCAGCGGGGCCGCGTGGAGCACCTCGCGGATCGCGGCCCGGTCGCCGTGCGCGCCCACCGGCAGCCGGTCCGGGTCGCGGTGCGCGGCGGCCAGCTGGCAGAACTCCAGCCCGTCCAGCACCATCGCGGCCACCGGCTCCCCGCCGGGCGGGCCGCTCTCCGGGCCGTCCAGGGGTATCAGCCACTCGCCGGCCGCCGGGCCGTCGATCACCAGCCGGACCTGCTGGCCCGTCCGGCCGTCCCCGCCCGGCGCACCCGCGGGCGCCCCGGCGTGCTCGGGCCGCGTGGCACGCAGCCCGGCCAGCGCCGCCGGGAGCATCCGGACGGCCAGATCGACCATCTGCCGCAGGTGCTGGGGCGCCGGCGGGTCGTACGGGTACGCCACCGCGCGGGCCACGTCCTCGCCGTGGACGTAGCACTCGAAGGCCCGGTCGACGAAGGCGTCGCGCAGCGGGACGGTCGCGAAGCCGTAGTCGACGGGCGTGTTGCCCTGCGGGGCCAACGCGGCGGTGCGGACCAGCTCCTGGCAGTGCCGGCGCCACCGGGCGCGCACCGTCTGCGGCGGCAGGCCGGCCTGCTCGGCGGTGAGCCTGGCGGTGCGCTCGGTGATCCCGGCGAACGGCGGGCCGCCCTGCGGCGGCACCCGGGGTGCCGGCGGGGCCGCCTCCTGGGGCGGTACCCGGCGGCCGGCCGGTGGCGTGCCACCGCTCGGGACGGGGTCGGGCAGGCCGAGGGCGACGGCCAGATAGCCGTCCACGGCGGCGAGATGGCAGAGCACCTCGGCCGGGCGCAGGTACTCGGTGCCACCGTGCCAGGGGAGTTCGGCCACCTCCTGCCACTCCTCCGGGCCGAGGTCGCGCAGCAGCGCGTCGAGCTTGGCGGTCTCGGCGGTGTAGGGCGCGCCCCAGGCGGGGACGGGGAGTTCGGCGGGGCGCCGGGACAGGCACCAGTCGAGCACCTGCTGACGCAGCGAGCCGGGCTGGTCGAGCGGCTCGTCGACGGCGAGCCAGCCGGCGGCCTCGCGCAGCCTGGCGGCGTCCTCGGCGCAGTCCGGGCAGGCCCGCAGGTGGCGTTCCAGCTCGGCGGCCTCGCGGTGCGGGCAGGCGCCCAGGGCCCAGGCGCCGAGCAGCGAGCGCAGGGCCTCGTGCTGCTCCTCGGTGGTCGTCACGTGCCCCCGTCCTCGTTCCGGTGCCGGTCGTCGTGCGGTTCGTCCCGCTGGTCCTCGCGGTGCTGTTCGTCGTGCCGCCCGCCGTCGTACTGCTCGTCGCCGTGCCGCCCGTCGCCGCGCTGCCGGTTGCCGTGCTGCCGGTTGCCGTGCTGCCGGTCGTCGCCGTGCCGGGCCCGCCGCTGGCGGTCGCGCTCCTCGGCGAGTTCGGTGGCCAGCAGCTCCAGGCCGAGCCGCATCCGCTGCTTGGCGATCTGCTCGCTGACGCCGAGGCGGCGGGCCGTCTCCTGGTAGGTGCGGCCGCCGTAGTACGACATCGTGATCGTCTCACGCAGGCTCTGCGGCAGGGAGTCGACCGCGACCTGGATCCGGGCGGCGGTGGCCACCGTCCGGATCTCCTCCTCGACGGGTGACATCTCGCCGTAACTGCCTCTGTCGGAGCCGTCGTTGCCGATCTCTCCGCGCTCACCGTCCTCGCCGGCGAGCGCGGCCTCGGCAGCGAGCGGGGCCTCGGCGGCGCGCCGGAGGCGGAGCCGGTCCACCGCGCGGCGGTGGGTCAGCGAGCCGATCCAGGAGCGGAGTGAGCCCTGGGCCGGGTCGAAGGCCTCGGGGTGCTCCCAGACATGGGCGAATATCTCGCGGGTGAGCTGGGCGGCGGCCGCCTGGTCGGCGAGTATCCGCCCGGCCAGCCCGTGCACCATCGGCGCCAGCTGGTCGTAGAGTTCGCCGAGGGCGGTCTCCTCGCCCCGGGTGAGCCGGCGTTGGAGCTGTTCGTCCCAGCGCGGGGCGCTGCCGGGGGTGGCCATCGTCAACCACCCTCCTGCCATGGGGTTCGCTGCCGTACCCAACGGTATCTTGCGGTCTTCCGGGGGCGGGTGGATTCCGGGGAGAACGGAGCCCCGCAGTTTCGGATCGTCACATCGTGGGATCTGCCGCCGATCCCGCTGTTCGAAGGCCGTTGGACATATGTCGCACGGGTGGTTCGCGAGTGGCGGGCCCGGTGGCGGGGGTGTCCGGCGGTAGGTTCGCCACTGCGGGTCCGGCCGGTCGGCCGCCGGTCGGACGAGCGCCGGTGCGAGGCTCGCGAGAGTGAGCGGCACAGTATGCACTGCCCCGTCCCCCGATCGCTGGAATATGCCCGAAGCGCTTGCTGCGGTCCGCCCGCCGACTCATCCTGAGGCGTATTCGTGTCGCAGCCAGTGCGCGACGGACGAGGTGGCGCGGGCGCGACGTACCGGGTTGACGTGCGGTGCGGCCCGGCATGCGGTGGCCCGGCGCGTGCCGGGGCCGGCCGGCTGGACGACCCGGCCCGATCGAGACGACGGCCGAACTGCGAGTGCGGGTGGTGGAGCGGTGCAGGTTCTTCAGGTACAGCTGGCGGTGCGGGCGGACCCCTCCGAGGTCGGCCGGGCCCGCCGCTGGGTGCGCTCCCGGCTGCTCAACCACGGCGTGGATCCGGATGCCCCGATCGCCGAGACGGTGGTGCTGGTCGTCTCCGAGCTGGTGACCAACGCCGTGGTGCACACCGGCTGTCCGGCCGTGCTGCGGCTCTGCTTCCCGATGGACGACACCACCGCGGGCTGCGGCCCGGCCCCGGGCGCCGAGGCGGGCGGCGGTGCCGGCGGCGGGGCGGGCGGCGGCGGTGTGCGCGAGTCGGCGACCGTCGGCCCGGTCCGGGTCGAGGTCGCGGATGCCAGCCAGGCCGCCCCCGCCCCCCGGCACGCGGGCCCGGACACCGACGCCACCAACGGGCGAGGCCTGGAGCTGGTCGAACTGCTCTGCGACCGCTGGGGTTGGTATCCGGATGGTTCGGGCAAGCGGGTCTGGTGCGAGATCGGCGCCGACGCCCGGCCGGTGGACCCGCTGACCACCGTGGACTGGGCCGCGCTGGCGCAGTGACGACCCCGGTGGGACGCCGGGCGATCACACGGCGATCATCGGGCCGAAACCTGACGCAACCATTCCGAATTTCGGACAACCCATTGACGTGACGTATCCGACTGATCACTCTTGGGAGCAGCTCTCCGTCGCGAGGGGACGCCGAGGGAACACCCGAACGCCGCTGCGGTGCTGCTGTCCAGGGGGATCGTGTCAGCAGGGGGGCCGTGGTCTGCCGATCGCGCGGTGGCTCCTTGGCGAGTGCGGAGGGCGGTTGCGCGGGTTCAGGGCCCGTGCGTTGCGGTTGGATGGCGGCCTGCCGTGCCGTGCTCGGGGTGCGTGCGGCCTGCCGCCATCCAATCCGTCCACTCCCGGGGGCGTCTTTCGGCCACCGGCCGGACCACTTTTCAGGCCGCGGCGCCCGTAGGCCCGCAGGCCGTCAGCCGGCCGGCTCGACCGTGCGGAAGGTGCGCCGGTAGGCGCTCGGCGCGACGTCCAGCCGGCCGCGCAGTTGGAGCCGCAGCGAGGCGGCCGTCCCGAAGCCGGACTCCCGGGCCACCTGGTCGATCGTCATGTCGGTGCGCTCCAGCAACTGCCGGGCCCGTTCGGTGCGCTGGACCGTCAGCCACTGGCCCGGGCTGGCGCCGGTCTCCTCGCGGAACCGCCGGGTGAAGGTCCGTACGCTCATGCCCGCCCGGCCGGCGAGCAGGCGCAGCGGCAACGGCTCGTCCAGGTGCTCCAGCACCCAGGCCCGGACGGCGGCGGTGCCGGGACCGGTCTCGACGGCCGGGCGGGGGAGTGCCACGTACTGCTTCTGGCCGCCCTCGCGCCACGGCGGCACCAGGCAGGTGCGGGCCACCGCGTTGGCCACCGCGCTGCCGTGGTCGCGGCGCACGATGTGCAGGCAGAGGTCGACGCCGGCCGCCACCCCGCCTGAGGTGAGCACGTCGCCGTCGTCCGTGAAGAGCACGTCCGGGTCGAGCCGGACCTTCGGGAAGAGTGCGGCGAACCGGCCGGTGTAGCTCCAGTGGGTGGTGGCCGGGCGGCCGTCGAGCAGGCCGGCGGCGGCCAGGACGAACGAGGCGGTGCAGATCGAGACCAGCCGGGTGCCGGGCCGGATCCGGGCCAGTGCGGCGGTCAGTGCGGGGCTGAGCTCGGCGTCCACCTGCTTGGGGCCCGGATCGCTGGAGGCCGGGATCACCACGGTGTCGGCCCACTCCAGCAGTTCGGGCCCGTGGTCGACGGCGACCCGGAAGTCGGTGCTGGTGGCGACGGGCCGGCCGTCCACGGTGCAGGTGGCCACCTGGTAGAACGGGACGCCCTCGGCGTCCTTGGCCGACTCGAAGATCCTTGCGGGGATGCCCAGTTCGAAGGCGATCACCCCGTCGAGGGCCAGTACCGCGACCTTGTGCGCCACCTCGGTCTCCCTTCCCGTGTCCGATTCGGTGCCTCAGCATTCAGTGCCTCAGCATTCAGTGCCTCAGCGTACGCCGGGCCGCTGGCCCGATCCTTGCGAAAGCTGGCAGTCAGGCCAGTCGTGGGCGTGCGGGCTGTTCGGGAGACTCGGCCGGGTGAACGAACCGGACGTCCCCACGCTCGCATCCGCCCCGGCCTCCGTCGCCTCTCCCGGCGCCCCCGCCTCCCCTGCCTCCCCTGCCTCCCCCACCTCCCCTGCCTCCCCTGCCGCTCCCGGCGCCCGCAAGCCCCGGCCGCACTACGCCTGGGTGGTGGCCGCCGTCTCGCTGCTGGTCCTGCTCGGCTCGGCCGGGTTCCGCTCCACGCCCAGCCTGATGATGGACGCGCTGCACAACGAGTTCGGCTGGTCGACGGGGACGATCTCCAGCGCCACCTCGGTCAACCTCACCCTCTACGGCCTGACCGCCCCCTTCGCCGCCGCCCTGATGGACCGGTTCGGCGTCCGGCTGGTGGTGGTCTGCGCGCTGCTCACCATTTCGGTCGGCGCGGGCCTCACCATGCTGATGCGCGAGCCCTGGCAACTGGTGCTCTGCTGGGGCGTGCTGGTCGGCCTCGGCAGCGGTTCGATGGCCGGCGCCTTCGCCACCACGATCACCGGCCGCTGGTTCCGGGCCCGGCAGGGG
This sequence comes from Kitasatospora sp. NPDC041988, assembly GCF_055588525.1. Taxonomy (NCBI): domain Bacteria; kingdom Bacillati; phylum Actinomycetota; class Actinomycetes; order Kitasatosporales; family Streptomycetaceae; genus Kitasatospora; species Kitasatospora sp. NPDC041988. The sequence continues at coordinate 19,150 of NZ_JBVJCO010000028.1, read as the reverse complement.
CTGGTCACCGGCGTGCTCACCGCCGCCGGCGCGGCCGGCAACCTGGTCTTCCTGCCGCTCGGCGCCTGGCTGGTCGAGGAGCACGGCTGGCGTTCGGCGGTGGTGGTCGTCTCGCTGGCGGCCAGCGCGGTCGCCGTCCCGGTGCTGCTGCTGATGCGCGAACGCCCGGCCGACCTCGGCCTGCTCCCGTACGGGGCCACCGAGGCGCCGCCCGCGCCGGCGGCGGACGGGCGGGCGCTGGCCCGCTCGCTGCGGGTGCTCCGCCGGGCCTGCCGCAGCCGGGCGTTCTGGCTGCTGGCCGGTTCCTTCGCGATCTGCGGCGCGACCACCGCCGGCCTGGTCGGCACCCACTTCATCCCCGCCGCCCACGACCACGGCCTGCCCGTCACCACAGCGGCCGGCCTGCTCGCGCTGGTCGGCGTCTTCGACGTGGTCGGCACGATCGCCAGCGGCTGGGCCACCGACCGCTTCGACTCCCGGACCCTGCTGGTCGCCTACTACGCGCTGCGCGGGCTCTCGTTGGTCCTGTTGCCGCAACTGTTCGCCGGCACGCTGGAGCCGCCGATCCTCGCCTTCGTGATCTTCTACGGCCTGGACTGGGTGGCCACCGTGCCGCCGACCGTCGCGCTCTGCCGCCGGCACTTCGGCGAGGACGCGTCGATCGTCTTCGGCTGGGTGCTGGCCGGCCACCAGATCGGCGCGGCCGTGGTGGCCGGCCTGGCGGGCCTGGCCAGGGACGCGCTCGGCACCTACGACCTCGCCTGGTACGCGGCCGGCGGGCTCTGCGCGGTCGCCGTCGTGCTCTGCCTGGCGCTGCGGGGGAGCGGGGCGGCCCGGCCGGTCCGGGCGCTGCCGTAAGGGCCGGGTAGGCTCCGCGATCATGACGCTCGCCTTCACTCTCGACCCCGTTCTCGACCCCGACCTGCGCGCCGCCGCCGTCCGGCTCTGGACGGACGTCACCAATGCCGGCGGCGCGGTCGGCTTCGTCGCGCCGGTGACGGAGGACGAGGTCTGGAAGACCGCCGACGTGCAGTTCGCCGGTGTCGGGCCGGGCGAGCCGGACCGGCTGCTGGTCGCCCACGAGGTGGAGACCGGCCGGCTCGCCGGGCTGCTGTTCTTCGAGTCCATGCGGTTCGGGCCGATGGACCACTGGCGGATGCTCAAGCGGGTCATGGTCCACCCGGACTTCCAGGGGCGCGGCTACGGCGCCGGGCTGATGGCCGAGGCCGAACGGGTGGCCCGGGCCTGGGGCCTGGACAGCCTGCGGCTGACCCTGCGCGGCGGTCTCGGCCTGGAGACCTTCTACGGGCGCTGCGGCTGGACCGAGGCCGGCCGGGTCCCGGCGGCGATACGGGTCGCCCCCGGGGACGACCGCGACGACGTCACCATGTGGCTCGACCTCCGCTGACAGCGGGCCCGCCGGCCGCCCGGACGCGGGGGACGGGTGACCCGTGCCCCGCGCAGCCCGTCAGGCATGCTTCACTGGGAGACCGGCCGAGCCCCGCGCAGAGAAGGAAGTGTTCCCGGTGAGCAGCAATGTGAGCAACAAGTCGCACGCCACGCTCCGTTACACCTCCCTGCGGGTCAGCATCTTCCTCGGCTGCCTGCTGCTCTCCCTGCTGCTCGGTCACTTCGGGGTGATCCCGGTCAAGGGCGAGCTCGGTGTCATCTTCCTCTTCCTGCTGGCCGCACTGGTCTCGGCGCCGCTCAGCTACGTCCTGCTGAGCAAGCAGCGCGACGAGATGTCGGCCCAGATCTCCGACAAGGTCACCGGTCTCCGCAACCGGACGGCCGAGCGGATCGCGGCGCAGAACGCCGAGGAGGACGCCGCCGACGACGCCGCCCGCGCGGCGGCCGTTCAGAGCTGACCCGCACCAGCGCCGTGCCCGCCCCCGCCCCCGGTCCAGCGCCACAGGACGACGACCCCGCGCACGACGACCCCGCGCACGAGAAGTCGGCCGGTCCGACTTCCCGTGCTTCCGGCGTGCCCGGAGGGACGGCCGCGTCCGGCAGTGGCCCCGGCAGTCCGCCCGGTGGTGGGTCCGGCGAGGGCGTGCTCGGCACCTGGCCGGCGCCGGTCCGCAAGCCCACCGGACGGGACGTCGCCCGCCTCGCCGGGGTCTCCCAGGCCACCGTCTCGCTGGTCTTCTCCGGCTCCGAGGCAGGCCGCCGGGTCTCCGACTCCACCCGCGAGCGCGTCCGGGAGGCCGCCCGCAGCCTCGGCTACCGCCCGCAGGCGGCCGGTCGGCAGCTGCGCCTCGGCCGCAGCGGCATGATCCTGCTGGCCGTCCCGAACATCCTCGGCCCGTTCTTCGGCCGGGTGCTGGAGGGCGTCCACGAGGAGGCCGGCAAGCACGGCCTGGCCGTCGTGGTCAGCTCCGGCTGGGGGAGCGCCACCCTGGCCGACGCCGCCACCACCAGCCGCTTCGACGGCCTGCTGATCTGCTCCCCGGACGACAGCCAGCTCGGCGAGCTGCCCGCCGACACCCCCGCCGTCTTCCTGGACGCCGACCCCGGCACCGACCGGGCCCGCCCGACCGTCGAGCTGGACGTGGCCGGCGGGATGCGGGCCGCGGTCGAGCACCTGGCCGGGCTCGGCCACCGCCGCCTCGGCCGGCTGCGCTCCACCCACTCCGCGTACACGTTCCGGGTCCGTCAGGCCGCGTTCGAGGAGGCGGCCGGGGCGCTCGGTCTGGACGTGGTCGAGCTGGGCGTCAGTCTCAACGAGGGCCAGCCCGCCGCCCGCAGCGTCGCCCGCCGGCTGCTGGAGCGCCCGGACCGCCCGCACGCGGTGATCTGCGACGACGACGTGGTGGCCTCCGGGGTCTACCAGGCCGCCGCCGAACTCGGGCTGCGTGTCCCCGCGGACCTCTCGGTGGTCGGCATCGACAACATCCCGGTGGCCGGCCTGCTCACCCCGCCGCTCACCACCGTCGACCTGCCCGGCGAGGAGCTGGGCCGGGCCGGTGTCGCGGCCCTCGCGGACCTGCTCCGCGGCGAGCCGGTCACCCCGGTCCCGCCGCTGGCCACCTCGCTGGTGCTGCGCTCCTCGACCGCGGCCGCCGCCGCCCACTGACCCCCGGGGCGGTCACCCCGCTGCCCGCCCGGACCCGCGGTCTCCGCCCGCCTGTCCCCGAGCCGGCGTCTCCGTCGCCGTCTCCGTCGCCCACGGTGTCGCCCCCGCGAGTCCTTCGCCTACGGTGAGCCCGCCCCGACGGGCCCTGATCGCCTGGGGAGGCCGCGGCCGCCACGGCTGACCGGGCCGGGCCGGGGGCCCATGAATCCCGGTGAATGCACAAGTGACTGCGCCCGTCGGCCAGACCACCCGGTCCGACGAGCGCAGTCACGTCTTGGTGGCGGGCTCGGCCCGCCAGGGCGGCGGGTTTCAGCCCACCTCTCCGCGTCGGGTTCAGCCCACCAGGACCGGCTCCGCCACCGGGGTGGCGGCGGCCGGCGCGGGCCGGAACCAGCGGCGGGCGCCGAACAGCAGCAGCCCTCCCAGCGCGATCCCGCCCACCGAGCAGAGCGCCACCGAGCGCAGCGAGCCCTCCGCGAGGCTGCCGGAGACGGCGTAGCCGAGCGAGTTACCGGTCGCGAACAGCGTCACCAGCCAGGCGAACGCCTCGGTCACGGTGCCGGTCGGCGCCAGCTCGGCGACCAGCACGAACGCGGCCGCCAGCAGCGGCGCCAGCCCGATCCCGGAGAGGAAGGCCAGCCCGGCCATCGCGTACGGCCCGGGGAGCAGTACGAGCGGCAGGTAGCTGGCGGCCATCCCGAGCGCCATCACCCAGGTCCGGGTGGCGGTGGAGCTGCGCCACTGCACCGCGCCGTAGGCGAGCGCGCCGAGCAGGCCGCCGAGCGCGGCCAGGGCCAGCAGCGTCCCCGCGCCGCCGGGCAGCCCGCTGTCGTGGGCCTCGGCGTAGGCGATGAAGAGCACGTTCTGCGCGCCGACCGTCCAGCCGGCGCCGGCCAGGCCGACCAGCAGCAGGACCAGGCCGGGGGAGCGGAGCGGTCCGAGCAGGCCGGCCGAGTGCGCGCGGGGCGGCGCCTGCCAGGCCCGGGCCGGTCCGGCCGTGGCCACGATCAGCGCCCCGGCCAGGCCCAGGCCGGCGGCCACCCAGAGCGCCGCGACCGGACTGAACGCGCCCGCGATGCCGGCCACCGCGAGCGGTCCGGCGACGTAGAGGATCTGCTGCGAGGCGGAGTCGAAGGCGTACGCGGTGTCGAGCTGCTTCTCCTCGACGACGTCCGGCCAGAGCGAGCGCAGGCAGGGTTCGAGCGGCGGCATGGCCAGGCCGGCGATCGCGGCGCCGACCGGTGCGGCCACGGCGGAGCCGGGCGCGAGCGCGAGCAGCGCGTAGCCGCCGCCGGCGACCACGGCGGAGGCGAGCAGTACCCGCGGCTGTCCGGTGCGGTCCACGATCCGCCCCAGCACCGGCCCGCCGACGGCGGCCGAGATCGCGTAGGCGGCGGTGGCCAGCCCGATCCGGCTGTACGGCGCGTCGGCCTCGCGCAGGGCCAGCGCGATCACCAGGGCGGTCATGCCGGCGGGGAGGCGGCCGAGCAGGGTGCCGAACAGGAGGCGGCTGACGTGCGGGGCTCGGAGCAGGGCGAGATAGCCCATGGACGGTTCTCCGGTTCCGGGCAGGGAGGGGCGGGGGGCTGCCATCTAAGTTATACGTATAACCGGCGCGTGGTCAATCGGAGTGATCGGAAGGGCTGATGGGACGTCAGCCTCGTTCGTGTCCGGATTTGATCGGAGCACTGCCGCATCTCAAACAAGTACTTTGAACATCTCAAACCTTTGCTGCTAACGTACCGGCCATGACCACCTCAGGAGCACCTCGGATGCACGGCCTGGGCTCGATGCCCGGTGCCGCCCGCCGGTGCTGCCTGCCGGGTGCTGTGGACAGCCCGCGCCGCTGTCGCGCCATGAGCTGTATGCGGGCGGCACGCCCCTGACCGGGGGTCGATCCCTCACCGTTCGACCCTCGCGCCGTGCCGCCTTCCCGCGCCTCACCCCATCGTCAGCAACGCCCTCCCCCGGAGCCGCACCCCCATGTCCACAGCGCCCGAGGCGACCTCGTCGCCGTCCGTGCTCGCCCGAATCCGCAGGACCCCGTTCTGGGTCCAGATCGTCGCCGGCCTCGTGTTCGGCGTCGGTCTCGGCTACCTGGCCCGCGCGGCCGACATCTCCTGGCTGGCCACCACCCTGGAGACGATCGGCAAGATCTTCGTCCAGCTGCTCAAGCTGGCCGTCCCGCCGCTGGTCTTCACCGCGATCGTGGTCTCCGTCGCCAACCTGCGCAACGTCACCAACGCGGCCCGCCTGGCCGTCCGCACGCTGCTCTGGTTCCTGATCACCTCGCTGATCGCCGTCGCGATCGGCCTGGGCCTGGGCCTGCTGACCAACCCCGGCCAGGGCACCGACCTCAAGACCGACGGCCTCAAGGCACTCGACTCCAAGGGCACCTGGATCGACTTCCTGACCGGGATCTTCCCGACCAACATCGTCGACGCGTTCGCCAAGGTGAACGTCCTGCAGATCGTCTTCCTGGCAGTCGTGGTCGGCGCGGCGATCATCAAGCTCGGCAGCAAGGCCGAGCCGGTCCTCAAGCTCAGCGAGTCCGTGCTGGAGCTGGTCCAGACCGCCCTCTGGTGGGTCATCCGGCTCTCCCCGCTCGGCACCCTCGGCCTGATCGGCAAGTCCGTCGCCAAGTACGGCTGGGACCTGCTGAAGCCCTTCGCCACCCTGACCGCCGACGTCTACATCGGCTGCGCGCTGGTGCTGTTCGTCGTCTACTCGCTGCTGCTGAAGTTCGCCGGCGGCCTCAACCCGCTGAACTTCTACAAGGGCGCCTGGCCCGCCATCCAGCTGGCCTTCGTCTCCCGCTCCTCGGTCGGCACCCTGCCGGTCACCCGCCGCGTCACCGAGCGCCTGGGCGTCCCGAGCGAGTACGCCTCCTTCGCCGTCCCGTTCGGCGCCACCACCAAGATGGACGGCTGCGCCGCGATCTACCCCTCGCTGGCCGCGATCTTCGTCGCCCAGGTCTACGGCATCGACCTCGGCATCAAGGACTACCTGCTGATCGCCTTCGTCTCGGTCATCGGCTCGGCCGCCACCGCCGGTCTGACCGGCGCGATCGTGATGCTGACGCTGACCCTGTCGACCCTGGGCCTGCCCCTGGAGGGCGTCGGCCTGTTGCTCGCCATCGACCCGATCCTCGACATGATGCGCACCGCGACCAACGTCGCCGGCCAGGCGGTCGTGCCGGTCCTGGTCGCGGCCCGCGAGAAGACCCTCGACCTGGTCGCCTACGACAACCCGACGGGCGACCTGCTCGACGGCCCGCCGGTCACCGTCCCGGCGCAGGCCGCCGGCAAGGAGGCCGTCGCCGCCTGACGCCCGTACACCCGAAGCCCGCCCCCGCACCGGACGACCGGCGCGGGGGCGGGCTTCGGCGCGTGTGGGGCCGGTTCGGCGCGTCATGAAGTCGGACGCGAAGTCGAGGGCGAGGAGAGCGAAAACGGGTTGCCGGGGCGGCTGCGCCGCCCGCAGAGTCTTCCCATGACGATGACCTCCGCCGCCCTGCCGCTGACCGCCTCCGCCCGACCGGCGCGGGTCCAGCAGCAGCCCGGCCGCCCGTGGAGGCCCGTCGCCGCTCGCCCGTGACCGCCGCCCTGGTCGCGGGGCTGCTCGCCGGGTACGGCATCGCCGTGCCGGTGGGGGCGGTCTCGGTGTACCTGGTGGACGTCGCCGCCCGGACGTCCCTGCGGATCGGCGCGTGCGCGGCGCTCGGCGTCGCGACCGCCGACGGGCTCTACGCACTGGTCGCCGCCCTCGGGGGCTCCGCGCTGGCCGAGGTCGTCGAGCCGGTCGTACTGCCGTTGAGGTGGGTCTCGGCCCTGGTGCTCGTCGCGCTGGCGGCCCGCGGCGGTGCCACGGCGATCGGCCGGTACCGCAGGCGGCAGGCGGTGGCCCGCAGTGCCGAGGGTGCCGCGGGCGCGGGGCAGGCCTTCCTGAGGCTGCTCGGGATCACGATGCTGAACCCCGTCACGGTGATCTACTTCGCGGCACTCGTGCTCGGAGGCCGGACGGCGGCCGCTCCGGACCGGCTGGAACAGGCCGCGTTCGTCCTCGGCGCCTTCGCGGCGTCCGCCAGCTGGCAGCTGGCGTTGGCCGGCGGCGGCACGCTGCTCGGCCGGGTCCTGACCGGCCGGCGGGGGCGGCTCGCGACCGCGCTGGCCTCCAGCGTCGTGATCACCGTCCTCGCCGTCCACCTGCTCGTCGCGACGACCTGAACCGTGACGGGTGTCCTCGGAGTGGGTCTCCCCCATGTCGACACCGACCGATCCGACGATCCGCGCGTCGGGGTGGCGTCGGTGCAGGGCCTCGGTCTCCTCCAGCAGGGGGCACGTGTTCCCGTTGTCGGCGAGGGGCAGTTCTTCGAGGACGCGGTCGACGGTGTCGAAGGTCTCGGCGAACCGGCGGGCCCGGACCTGATCGTGCGGAGCGAGGTCCTTGATCGTGGTGAGGGCACTGGGCCCGTTCGCCGTGTCGAAGACGGGCGACCCCGCGACGGCGTCCCGCTCAGGGCTGCGCGGCCCGCGGGTGCGGTGCGGTGCTGCACCGGTCGGGAGCGGTGGGGCGGGGGTTGAGGCGGGTGGGGTGCCAGGTGGTGTTGCGGCCGGCGGCTTCGCGGTAGGCGATGCGCTGGACGGCGGTGAGGAGGCGGTAGAGGTCGAGGGCGGCGTCGGAGTGGTCGGCCTGGAAGCCGAGGTCGTGGACGAAGGCTTCGAGCTGGGGCCAGTCGAGGTCGTCGGGGAGGGCGGGGGTGACGGCGTCGCCGGTGTGGGTGTTGAAGGCGGCGGCGACGGCGTAGTGGGTGGCGGCGAGGGCGTTGGCGAGGAGGGGGTCGGGGACGGGGTCGGGCATGGGTGACCTTCGGGGTGGGGGCGGCTGGGGCGGCAGCCGCCGTGGCCGGCTGAACTGATCAACGGGGTGTGCGGCGGGTGGGTTCGTCCTCGTCGGGCCGGTTCACCTTGAGGGCGGTGATGACGCCCAGGACCACGGTGGTGATCGCGAGCGCGAGGAGGAGCGCGAAGGCGCTGCCGATCAGGAAGTCGGCGGCCCCGGCCCTCATCGGTGCACCTGGAGGATCCGGTGGCCGAGGCGGGCGGCGAGGCCGTGGAGGAGTTCCTCGGCCTGGTCGCGGGTGAGGGGGAAGGCGAGCTGTTCGCCGGGGCCGGCGTGGACGTCGAGGTCGACGGCGACGCGGAGTTGGAGGGCGGCGTCGGGGACGTGCTCGACGGTGAGGTAGGCGGCGGTGGTGCGCTCGGTGTGGACGGCGGCGGTCGCCATCGGGATCACGACTCCCACGGCTCACCTCGCTCGGTGGCGCGGAGAAGGCGGCGGAGGCCGAGGGCGGCGACGACGGGGGTGCGGCGGTCGTGGCTCACGCGGCGGAGTCCAGTTCGAACCAGACGCACTTGCCGCCGTGCTTGCGGGGGTTGGTGCCGAAGCGGTGGGTGAGCGAGCGGACCAGGTGGAGGCCCCGGCCGGAGAGCTCGTAGGGGTCGGCGGAGCGCCGGGGCTCGGGCAGGTGGGGACTGTCGTCGGCGACGGACACCCGGAGGGAGCGGTCCGCGAGGAGGACCACGACGACGGTGGGCGCGGGGCTGCCCCCGTGCTTCCACGCGTTGACGAACAGCTCGTGCAGGGCGAGTTCGGCGTCGGCGACGAGGCCGTCCGGCCAGCCGGCGGTGGAGAGGACGTCGCGCAGCTCCTCGCGGGCGGCGGACCAGTCGGGCGGGTTGAAGGCACACATGGGGAACCTCCGTGAGGGGGTGTGGTGGGTTCGTCGATCACGGGGGACGTCGCCGTGAGCCAGGCCAGAACAGGGCTGGTTGATGCCGCGCGTGGCTGCTCTGCGGTGCGAGGGCAACAGGCGCCTACTGCCCTGGAAACAGGCATTACTGACGATCCGTCGGATCGACTGGTGAGACCATATCCCACCGCCATGAGAAATTTTCCATGGATCCGAGATTTTCCCCCTATCGTGGCGGCGGCAGCCCGGATGGACCGGCATCCGACCGGCGCGGCAGACTGGGATCACCCTGCCTCGGAAGGAACCCATGGCTCGACCCAACCCAACGATCCGTCAGCGCCGACTGGGTGCAGAGCTTCGAAGGATGCGAGAGCAAGCCGGCTTCGGTGGAAGTCAGCTCGGTCGCATGGTCGGGATGAACCCGGCCCAGGTGACTCAGATGGAATCGGGGAAGATCGGCATCAGCGTGGAGCGCCTGCGTACGATCGCGGCGGCGTGCATGTGTGTCAATGAGCCCTTGATCGATGCTCTCGCCGACATCATCACGGACCGGGGGAAGGCCGGCTGGTGGGAGGAGTACCGAGAAACCCTGGCAACGGACTTCCTTGATGTCGCCGAGCTTGAAGGCCATGCGCGGAGGCTCTCCACGTACACGACCACCTTCGTTCCTGGGCTGCTCCAGACCGGCGCCTACGCCTCTACACTGTTCGCCCAGGCTTACCCGCCGCTGCTTCGCCACGAGGTCGACCTCAGAACTGCTTTCCGCATGCAACGACAGCGTGTGGTTCGATCTGGAGTAACGCCGTACTCCGCCTTCATCCATGAGGCGGCCCTGCGCATGCAGTTCAGTGGGCCGGCGGTTCACGCCGAGCAACTCGACGCACTCATTGCGGACTCCGAACAACCCGGTATCTCAGTTCGAGTGGTGCCTTTCAGTACTGGTGCGGTACCGAGCCCCAGCGAGAACTTCACCTATGCGGAGGGGCCGATCACCGAGCTGGACGCTGCGCAGATGGACACTGGTCATGGCGGCAAGCTTTTCGACGCCCCAGCCCACCTCGCAAGGTTCAGAGCCCTCCTTGCCCGGATGGACTCGACCGCTCTGTCCGAAGAGGAGTCACGAGACCTCATCCGGTCCATCAAGGAAGAAACGGAAAGCAAGCATGCCTAGCTCCGCCTGGCAGAAGTCCACTTATTCCGCCGCAAGCGACAACTGCGTCGAGGTGCGCACCGTTGACGGACAGATCGAGATCCGGGAGTCCGACGACGGCGACGTGATCGTCCGTACGACCCCCGTCAAGTTCGCCAAGTTCGTCCAGGGGGTCATGGCTGGTGAGTTCGACCACCTCACCGGCGATCCCGCCGCATAACCAGTCGGCCCTCGCTCTGACTTGAGCGAGGGCCGAGTCTCGGGGCGGTAGGCATCGAACGCCCCGATCCTCAGCTCGACCAGCGTTCGCCGGTCGCGGCCGTCCGGTCGCGCAGGTCGGTGGGCAGGTGGTGCCACGTCTCGGGACCGACCACGAACCTGACTCTGCGGCAGCTCGCGCCGCTCTTCGGGGTGTCCAAGTCGGCGGCCGGCCGAATCATCGAGCACATCGGCCCGCTCCTGGCGATCAAGCCCCGGCGCCGGTTCCGCAAGGACACCGTACTGATCGTCGACGGCACCCTGGTCCCCACCCGCGACCACACCATCGCCGAGCAGTCCAAGAACTACAGGTACTCCACCAACCACCAGGTGGTCATGGACGCCCACTCCCAGCTGGTGGTGGCGGTCGGCAGACCTCTGCCCGGCAACCGGAACGACTGCAAGGCATGGGAAGAGTCCGGCGCCAAGGCGGCCGTCGGCCGAACCACCACGATCGCCGACGGCGGCTACCCGGGGACCGGTGCGTCGGCTGCACACCACGCTCACCCGGACGGCCACCGCAGGCCCCTGAGGTCCCTCGGCGACCAGCCGTGCTGCTCCGGCAACTTGGGAGCGCCGGAGCAGCACAGCCAAGGGCTGTCCCTTAAAAGGTCTTCACGTCAGAAGCAGTGTTTTACTGCTGTGTGCTCTGCTCGTCTTCTGGCCGAGGACGAGGTTGTGCAGGCGGGCGATTCCGCTGATCGGGTGATGGACGCCGTCGCCCTCGGCACCATCGCCGGTTCCCGGAGCAGCGCGCCGCGTACGACCTCGGGACGGCGGATGAGCAGGTCGAGGGCGGAGATCACACCGTAGTTGTCGCTGTCCACCGCGGCGGGGGCGAGTCCGAGCGCGGAGAGGAGCCCCGGCCCGTCGTCGGCCTGCTCGGTGACCGAGGTCTTCTCCCGGCCGGGCGGGCGGGGGTGCGGGAGTGGCTCCGCCGGTCGTGGGCGAGCACGGTGAACTCGTCGGCGAGCAGCTCCGCGACGCGCTCGAAGTGGCCGGCGTCGGCGCCCGCAGGAGCAGCCGCCGACGCCGGGTACTACGTCCGCCCACTGGGTCGGTTCAGCGGAGTCAGCTCGCCGTCAGCGGGATCAGCTTGGGGCAGTTCTCGGTCCAGAGCCAGGACTGCCGGGCGGCGCTGTTGGCGGTGTCGTTGAGGAGCCCGAGGTCGTACCAGACCATCGAGTAGAGCTTGTACCCGGTGACGCCGTCGAACACGCCGGTCTGCGGCAGCACGTTCGTGCCGTTGAAGAGCGGAGCGCCCTGGAGCTTGGACACGGCGGCGGCGGTGGCCTGGTCGTAGGTACCGCTCACGGTGAGACCGGCGCGGATCTCAAGGTTCAGGCCCTTCTGGATGCAGGTGACCGCGGGGCCGGTGTCACCCAGCTGGACCGTGGTGGGCGCGGTGGCCGCGTTGGCCGCACCGCCGGTCAGGCCGAGGACGGTGCCCGCGCCGAGGGTGAGGGCGGCGGCGCGGAGAGGCCAGGTCTTACGCACGGATTTTCCTCCTGAGAATGGATAGCGGACGTTGTGCCCCGCCCCGGCATTCCACGGCGTACGCACGGCATGAAATGCCGGGTTCGCGGAGCGGTACAAGGAGCCGTCAGTTCCGGTTTCAGCCGGTGCGCGGGATCAGGCTGCCGCAGCCCTCGGTGGAGAGCCAGGCCTTCTCGGCAGTGCTGTTCGCGGGAGTGTTGATGAGCATGAAGTCGTACCAGACCCACCAGTAGAGCTTTTCTCCGGTGACGGTGTCGACCACGCCGGTCTGCGGTGTCGGGGGGATGCGGTACACGCTGATGCCCTGGAAGGTGTACACGGCCTTGGCGGTGTTCTGGTCGTACGTGCCGTTCACCGGGAGGCCGGCGTTCAGCGCGAAGTTCAGGCCCTTCTGGATGCAGGTGACCGCGGGGCCGGTGTCGCCCAGCTGGACAGTGGTGGGCGCGGTGGCCGCGTTGGCGGCACCGCCGGTCAGGCCGAGGACGGTGCCCGCGCCGAGGGTGAGGGCGGCGGCGCGGAGAGGCCAGGTCTTACGCACGGATTTTCCTCCTGGGATTGGGGGAATGACGCTTCATGTCTGTGCTCTGGGTCGGGCCCGACCGCCGTTCGATCCTCGCCCGGTTGACGAACGGTTAGAAGTGCTTCCGGCTTCGTTTGGCCGCAAGTTGACAAATCACGGTGTGCGGCAGCTGGAACCGTCATTTCGATGGTTCGGTCGATCACCGGACATCGATCCCCCTCGACGAATTCCTGCGTCGGGTCACGGCCACCGCGGAGGACGGCAGGCCGGGCCGCTGGGTCGACGACTTCCGCCCCGCCTGCGGCCGGGTGGGCGTCCGGTTCCGGGAGGAGCGGCAGGCCGACTCCGAATAGTGACCCCGAAGCATCCGGCTCACCCGGGCAGGGGCCCGGCGGGCCCGGAAGGCTCCCGGAGCCGTCCGGCGGATCACGGTCGTGGCGGAGGCTGCCGCCGTCACACGGGTGAGGTATCCGGGGCCACGTCCGCGCCGCACGGTTCGGCCCGGGCGGCGCGCAGGGCGTCGACCTCGCGTTCGACGCGGAACCGTGGATCGAGGTGCAGGTCGTCGAGGTGGACGGGCAGCACGCGCCGGCCGGTCGGCGTACGCGATCACGGTCGGCATCGACTCCCCGTCGCGGCGCTCGTGGGGACGAGCGCGGGGGACGAGCGCGTGGGAGCAAAAGGCAGGGGGCCCGCCGACTCGGGTGGGCCCCCTTGGGTACTGCTCTTGTGCTCATGGTGACGGCCCGGGCCGTCTACGGACCCGAAGGGGTCCCGAGCGATCAGGTCATCAGAGGATGATCAGATAGCGGTGACGTTCTCCGCCTGCGGGCCCTTCGGACCCTGGGTGACGTCGAAGCTGACCGCCTGGTTCTCCTCCAGCGAGCGGAAACCGTTCGCGTTGATGGCGGAGTAGTGGACGAAGACGTCGGGGCCGCCGCCCTCCTGGGCGATGAAGCCGAAGCCCTTCTCAGCGTTGAACCACTTGACGGTTCCCTGAGCCATGCCGTTCTCCTTGCGAGGGACGTATTGGGGGCCACACCGTGTGGCACCCGGTCCGCTGCGCTGATCGCCCTGCCTCCGGACGGGTCCGGAGTTTTTCGATATTGCTGAAAAACTACGAAAAGCCTGCGGTTACATGCTCCGCAGGCTTCAAGTACTGCAAGGGGAATCAAACTGCAACTGAGGGCAACGCTAGCATGCGGTCGCTGTGACGACCAGGGGTCACTTGCGGGCCGGACAGGGCGTGTCGTAAGGCCGGTGCGAGCCCTCCGGATGAGCAGGCATACGCTGCGGGGAGGCACGAACAGCAAGGGAGCGGGCAGTGGCGGTACCGGATGCGGAAACGCGGGAGCCCTCGGAGAACACGCCGGTCAGGCCGCGGGTCGGGCATATTCAGTTCCTGAACTGCGTCCCCCTGTACTGGGGCCTGGCCAGGACCGGCAACCTTCTCGATCTCGATCTCACCAAGGACACCCCGGAGAAACTGAGCGACCAGCTGGTCGACGGCTCCCTCGACATCGGTCCGATCACCTGCGTGGAGTACCTGCGGCACGCGGACGAACTGCTCGTCCTGCCCGACATCGCGGTCGGCAGCGACGGCCCCGTGATGTCCTGCGTGATCGTCAGCAAGCTGCCGCTGGCCGAGCTGGACGGCCGCAAGGTCGCCCTCGGCTCCACCAGCCGGACCTCGGTGCGGCTGGCCCGGCTGCTGCTGGAGGAGCGCGAGGGGGTGCAGCCGGAGTACTACAGCTGCCCGCCCGACCTGGACGCGATGCTCGCCGAGGCCGACGCCGCCGTCCTCATCGGCGACCCGGCGCTTCGCGCCTACCTGGGCCAGGCGGCCGCGCAGGGGCTCGCGGTGCACGACCTCGGCGAGATGTGGAAGGAGTGGACCGGGCTGCCCTTCGTCTTCGCCGTCTGGGCCGCCCGCCGCGACTTCGCCGAGCACAGCCCCGAGCTGACGGCGGCGGTCCACCGGGCCTTCCTGGAGTCCCGCGACCTCTCGCTGGTGGAGGCCCGCGAGGTGGCCGAGCACGCCGCCCGCTGGGAGGCGTTCGACGCCGGGGTGCTGGAGCGTTACTTCAGCGAGGCGCTCGACTTCTCGCTCGGCGAGCGGCAGCTGGCCGGCGTGGCCGAGTTCGCCCGCCGGGTCGCCCGCGACAGCGGCTTCGCGCCGGACGTCGAGGTCCGCCTGCTGGAGTCGGTGCCCGCGGTGGTCTGACCGCGGAGGTGCCACGGGATCTGGCACTTCAGGGCCTTGCCGCCCGGTAGCGTCTGCACGCGACGTGGCCGGTGGAACCACCGAGGCCGGGCGGGCGAGGGGAGCGTGCGGGATGCAGGCACTGGGGGCGGACGACCCGCGCCAGGTGGGCGGGTACCGGTTGTTGCGTCGGCTCGGCGCGGGCGGGATGGGCCGGGTCTACCTGGGCCGGACGGCCGGCGGACGCACGGTGGCCGTCAAGCTGGTCCGCGGCGAGCTGGCCGAGGACGCCGAGTTCCGCGCGCGCTTCCGTCAGGAGGTCGCCGCGGCCCGGCGGGTCGGCGGCTCCTGGACGGCGCCCGTGCTGGACGCGGACACCGAGGGCGAACACCCCTGGGTGGCCACCGGCTACGTGGCCGGGCCCGCGCTCGGCGCCGCCGTACGGGAGTTCGGGCCGCTGCCCGAGCCGGCCGTGCGGACCTTGGGCGTCGGCCTGGCCGAGGCGCTCGCCCATGTGCACGGGCTCGGCCTGGTGCACCGGGACGTCAAGCCGTCCAATGTGTTGCTGACCCTGGACGGGCCGCGGCTGATCGATTTCGGCATCGCCCGTGCGCTGGACGCGACCAGCGGGTTCACCCAGTCCGGGTACGTGGTCGGCTCGCCCGGCTTCATGTCGCCCGAGCAGGCGAACGGCCTGCCCGCCGGGCCGCCGAGCGACGTCTTCTCACTCGGCGCCGTGCTCGCCTTCGCGGCCACCGGAACGCAGCCGTTCGGGGAGGGCGTGAGCGTCGCGGTCCTGCTCTACCGGGTGCTGCACGAGGAGCCGGACCTCTCCGGGCTGGACGGGCCGCTGCGGGCGGTTGTGCTCGACTGCCTGGCCAAGGACCCGACCGCCCGTCCGACGCCCGAGCAACTGCGGGAGCGGCTGGACGCCGACGGCGCCGCCACCGTCCGGCTCGGCCGGGGCGGGTGGCTGCCGCCCGCGCTGGCGGCGGAGGTCGGGCGCAGCGCCGTCCGGCTGCTGGACCTGGAGGGGGAGGGGGATCCCGCGGCCGGGCCGGATCCCGGGGCCGTGTCGGGGCCGGCGGGTGCTCCGGCGGATGCCTCGCCGTTGCGGAGCCCCGCGGTCGGTGCCGGCGTGCCGGTGGACGCCCCGCCGGTGTGGACACCGACGGCCGGCACCGGCGTGCCGAGCGGGCACGGGGTGAGGCCGACCTGGGAGCCGGGGTCCTCGCCCGGGCGGGTGCTGGCTCGGGAACAGGACCGGCGGATGCGCTGGCCGGTCGCGGTCGCGGGGGTGACGGCGGCCGTGCTGGCGTTCGCGGCCTTCACGTTCGGGTTCCTCCGGTGGACGGAGAGCCCGGACTCGACGAGCACGTCCCCTTCCCCTTCGACGTCCACCAGCACGGGCGGCGTCACTCAGCCGCCGCCCGAGACCAGGACGGACGCGCCCTCAGGCTCGGCGCCCGCCACCATCCCGACCTCTGCCGCCGCGTCCACCACCGCCCCGTCCGCCGGTCCCGGCGTCGTGCCGGCGCGCTTCCTCGGTACCTGGAGCGGGGAGATGACCACCGAGAAGGGGCTGCCCGCCGGCACCACCACACTGGTGATCGGCCAGGCCGCGGTCGGGCAGGAGAACACCACCAGCCGCAACGGCACCACCGGCCCGCTCTCCATCACCTGCGACGGGGCCTGGAGGCTCGACTCGGCGTCGCCGGAGAAGCTGGTGTTCACCTCCCGGCTGGTCCGCTCCTCGTTCCCCGGCGCGTGCAGCGGCGGCTCCAACTCGGAGACGCTCACCCTGCAGAAGGACGGCACGATCCGCTTCACCTCCGCCGATCCGCTGGCCGGGAACCCGTCCGGGACGATGCGGAGGGCGGGTTGAGCGGAGCGACTGAGCAAAACGACTGAGCAAAACGACTGAGTACGGCGGCTGGGCAGAGCGGCCGGCCACAGTGGGCTGACGCGGAGACAGGAACAGCCTCGGCTCCGCTCGCGGCGGTCCTGTGGTGATCTGACGACTTTTCCGTGACCTGATCCCGTCCCGCAGGCGGGTCCGGGCCGATAGCGTCTGCTTCGGGCGCGAGGCGCGGACGGCGCGCCGGGCTTGGCGAGGGGAGCGTGGGGCATGCAGCCGCTGGCAGCGGACGATCCGCGGCAGGTGGGCGCGTACCGGTTGCTGCGGCAGCTCGGCGCGGGCGGGATGGGCCGGGTCTACCTGGGCCGGACCACAGGCGGGCGGACCGTGGCCGTCAAGGTGGTCCGCCGAGACCTGGCCGGAGACGCCGAGTTCCGCGCGCGCTTCCGTCAGGAGGTCGCGGCGGCCCGGCGGGTCGGCGGCTCCTGGACGGCGCCCGTGCTGGACGCGGACACCGAGGGCGAACACCCCTGGGTGGCCACCGGCTACGTGGCCGGGCCCGCGCTCACCTCCGCCGTACGGGAGTTCGGGCCGTTGCCCGAGCCGGCCGTGCGAACCCTGGGGGTCGGTCTCGCCGAGGCGCTCGCCCATGTGCACGGGCTCGGCCTGGTGCACCGGGACGTCAAGCCGTCGAACGTGCTGCTCACGCTGGACGGGCCGCGGCTGATCGACTTCGGCATCGCCCGCGCGCTGGACGCGACCAGCGCGCTCACCCAGTCCGGGCACGTGGTCGGCTCACCCGGCTTCATGTCGCCCGAGCAGGCGAACGGCCTGCCCGCCGGACCGGCGAGCGACGTCTTCTCGCTCGGCGCGGTGCTCGCGTACGCGGCGACGGGCACCATGCCGTTCGGCTCCGGGGTGAGCGTCGCCGTCCTCCTCTACCGGGTGCTGCACGAGGAGCCGGACCTCTCGGGGCTGTTCGGGGCGCTGAACTCCATCGTCCGTGACTGCCTGGCCAAGGACCCGGCCGCCCGTCCGACGCCCGAACAGGTGAGGGCGCGGCTGGACGACGACGGCGGGACCATCACCCGGCTGGGGCACAGGGACTGGCTGCCACCGGCCCTGTCGGCGGCGGTCGGGCGCAGTGCCGTGCAGGTGCTGGACCTGGAGGGGCTGCGCGAGGAGGGGGAGGAGGACGCCGCGGGGAACGGGGCCGCCGCGGCGGCGGCCGCAAGCGCGTCCGCGACGGTGCCGATGCCCCCGACGGTTCCTCCCACCGTGTCCGCGACCGTGCCTCCCGCTGCGCCCGCTGCGCCGCCGGCCGCCCCCGCGACGTCGCCGCCAGCGCCCGTGGCGGCGGCCCCCGCCGAGGGGCGGACGGTCGTCGAGGCGGCCAGGGCCGCGAGGACCGCCGAGGCGGCCAGGGCGGCGAGAGCTGCGGAGGCCGTACCGGCCGGCGGCGGCGCGCCCGGCCACCTCGGGCAACCCGGGTTCGGGCCGCCGGTGCCACCGGGATTCGGCCCGCCGGCCCCTGGACCCTACGTGCCGACCCCGACCCCTGCCCCGGGCCCGGCCCCGCAGCCGTCGATGGCGATCACGACGCCGGGCTACGGGCCGTACCCGCAGCCGCGGCGTCGCCGACGGGGGTTCGGCGCGCTGGCGGCCGTGCTGGCCGTCGTGCTGCTGGCGGGCGGCGGGTACCTGCTGGTCCAGAAGCTGGGGAAGGACGACCGCGGGACCGGCGGTTCCGCTGCCGGGCCGAGCTCGGCGAAGAGCGCTCCGGCCGGGGGCAAGGCGGCGCCCACTGCCCCGGCTTCGGACAGTCCCGAGCCGACCGACGACGGTTCCGATCCGGCCGGCGAGAGCACCGCGCCCGGCGCGTCCCCCACGGATCCGGGGCCCGGCGTCATCCCCGCGAAGTTCCTCGGGACCTGGGTCGGTGAGCGCCAGACCGCCAACGGGGACGTCGTCACCGTCACCCTCACCCTCGTCCAGTCGGCGCAGAGCGAGGAGAAGAGCAAGGTCCGCGGTGTCACGGCGAAGACCGGAGTCTGGTGCGAGGGCGCGCTGACGCTCAGCGACGCCACCGAGAGCCACGTCAGCTACGCGTCCCGGATCACCGGCTCCACGCCCGGCGAGCGGTGCACCGACGGGTCCATCTACCGCCTGGTCACGATGCAGACGGACGGCACGCTCCACTACGGCGACGCCACCAAGCCGGAGCAGTTCACCGTGTTGCGGAAAAAGGGCTGACCCGAGCGGTGCAGCGGGCTGACGCGGCGGCCGTAGTGCCCTGGCGTAGGCTGGTTCGGCCGTATCCGGAAGCCTCCGGAAGCGCTGGAACACGCAGCAGTACCCGAGAGAGAGAAGGCCGCCAGGTGTCCGAGCTCGCAGCGACCACCCTCGATGAGCCCAGCACCGACCTGCAGGCCGTGCTCGACCGGGCCGCCGGCGGGGGGCGGATCACCCCGGAGGAGGCGCTGGAGCTGTACCGTTCGGCGCCGCTGCACGCGTTGGGTTCGGCGGCCGATGCGGTGCGTCGGCGTCGCTACGCCGGTACCGAGCACATCGCGACGTACATCATCGAGCGGAACATCAACTACACGAACGTCTGTGTGACGGCGTGCAAGTTCTGCGCGTTCTACGTGGCGCCGAAGAGTGACAAGGGCTGGTCCCGCGACCTCGACGAGATCCTGCGCCGTTGCGCGGAGACGGTGGAGCTGGGCGGCACCCAGGTCATGTTCCAGGGCGGGCACCACCCGGACTACGGCGTGGAGTACTACGAGCGGGCGTTCTCGGCGATCAAGGCGGACTTCCCGCAGCTGGTGATCCACTC